>NZ_JAQISM010000004.1:0-360652 GCF_027919975.1 Psychrobacter sp. ANT_H3
CCGCTCAAATGGACGGCGCAATCCTAGTTGTATCAGCAACTGACGGCCCAATGCCACAAACCCGTGAGCACATCCTGCTTTCACGTCAGGTTGGCGTACCGTACATCATCGTCTTCATGAACAAGTGTGACCTTGTTGATGACGAAGAGCTACTAGAACTCGTTGAAATGGAAGTTCGTGAACTTCTTAACGACTACGACTTCCCAGGTGATGACACCCCAATCGTAAAAGGTTCAGCCACCCAAGCCCTTAAAGGCGACGAAGGCAAATATGGCCAACCAGCCGTAGTAGAACTACTAGGTATCCTAGATACTTATATCCCAGAGCCAGAGCGTGACATCGACAAAGCATTCCTAATGCCAATCGAAGACGTATTCTCAATCTCAGGTCGTGGTACCGTTGTTACTGGTCGTGTTGAATCAGGTATCGTACGTGTTGGTGACGAGATCGAAATCGTTGGTATCCGTGACACGCAAAAAACCACCTGTACTGGTGTAGAGATGTTCCGTAAACTGCTTGACGAAGGTCGTGCAGGCGAAAACTGTGGCGTACTACTACGTGGTACTAAGCGTGAAGACGTACAACGTGGCCAAGTACTTGCTAAGCCAGGTTCAATCACCCCGCATACCAAGTTTGACGCTGAAGTATACGTATTGTCAAAAGAAGAGGGTGGTCGTCACACACCATTCCTAAACGGCTATCGTCCACAGTTCTACTTCCGTACCACTGACGTAACTGGCGCAATCCAATTACAAGACGGTACTGAAATGGTAATGCCTGGTGATAACGTTGAGATGGGCGTAGAGCTTATCCACCCAATCGCTATGGACAAAGGTCTACGCTTCGCTATTCGTGAAGGCGGCCGTACGGTAGGTGCTGGTGTTGTTGCTAACGTACTTAGCTAAGCATTAAAGCACTAACGCTATCAGAGCAATCTGATCACGTTAAGCAGTTAGAAAAAAGCCATCCTTGAAAGAGGGTGGCTTTTTTTGTGGGTGTAGAATAAGTGATTATAAGTGATTAAATATGAATGGTTGAAGAGTAGGGTTGAATAAGAAGATATTCCCATTTTAACTGTATTTATAAAAATTCGTTTTTAAACCTGCTTGCTATCTATTGTAATTCTTGACTGAGCTTGCTATATTAACGCTGCAGCTTATCAGCACCTTTTATGCTAAATGTTTAAGATTATTATGCATACAAAGTGTGTAAATAATAAGGTTTAAGAGTAGCGACATTAAGGCGATAGAAGAATTTTATTCCTAAATGCTTGCATTCTATGCCAAATATTGTATAATGCTGTCCTTTACACCCATAGGCGATTGGCTCAATTGGTAGAGCATCGGTCTCCAAAACCGAGGGTTGTAGGTTCGAGTCCTACATCGCCTGCCATCTTCTTATCACATCTTTGTCATACCCCACCATCTCCGAAGTGAGTTCTTTATGAGCAATAATCAAGATAACCTCGAGACTAAGTTATCTGATGCCAAGGCAGTTGCTGGTGGAATGCTGTCCAAAGATAAGCACGTTTCAGCTGGCAATCAAACGACTGCTGTTGAAGTTGCTAAAACTGGTTCAGTAAAAGATGTGATTTTGTGGCTATTAGCCGCAGCGATTTTAATTGGTGCAACGTTAGTTAATCAATACTTACCTGGCTATTGGCAACCTGCCAATGATGTCTGGGTGCGTATTGGTATTATCGCGGCGCTGGTTATCATTGCTTTCGTGTGCTTGGCATTAACAAATCAAGGTCGCGCTTTTAAAATATTATTAAAAGATGCGGCCGTTGAGCTGCGCCGAGTCACATGGCCAGGCAAAGATGAAACCTTCCAATACACATGGCAAGTGCTTGTCATGATTGCGATTGTTGGCTTCCTTGTTTGGTTATTAGATAACTTTTTTAATTGGTTCGTTGGTATCTTTATTGGTTAATGACGCGTATTAGTGTCCTTTAAGCCAAAATTTACTTATAACGACTTAACTGTAATGATCAGGAGCGTGATATGCGTTGGTATATTGTCCAAGCGTTTTCAGGATATGAAAAGCAAGTACAACGTTCATTAACTGATCGTATTAATCGTAGTGACTTTGCTGATTCGTTCGGTGATGTGTTGGTTCCTACTGAAGAAGTCGTCGAAATGAAAGACGGCAAAAAGCGTAAAAGCGAGCGTAAGTTCTTTCCGGGTTATGTATTAATCCAAATGGAGATGAACGACAACACTTGGCACATCGTTAAAGATTGTCCACGTATTATGGGCTTTATCGGTGGCACGCCAGAGACGCCTGCACCCATTACGCAAGTAGAAGCAGATCGCATCTTAAACCGTCTGAACCAGACTGAAGCTGACCCGCGTCCTAAGACTCTATTTGAGCCGGGCGAAGAGTTGTTGGTTATCGATGGTCCATTTACTGACTTTAAAGGGTTGGTTGAAAAAGTGGATTATGAGAAGTCTAAGCTACATTTAACGGTAAACGTATTTAATCGACCGACTCAGGTCGAGCTTGAGTTTAGTAAAGTTGAAAAACTAGACTAAACTAGCCACAAATTCATCAACCGGGGAGCTGTTAGTCAATAAGGGTTATACCACATTGATTTGGCGCTATTACCCATAAAGGAGAGTATCTCATGGCTAAGAAGATTGATGGCTACATCAAACTACAAGTGCCTGCAGGCAAAGCAAATCCTTCACCACCGATTGGTCCAGCATTGGGTCAAAAAGGCGTGAACATCATGGCGTTCTGTAAAGAATTTAACGCTGCGACCTCAAACCAAGAGCCGGGTCTACCGATTCCTACTGAGATCACTGTATACAGCGATAAGTCTTTTACCTTCATCATGAAGTCGCCACCAGCTGCATACTTACTACGTAAGGCTGCTGGTATCGCTAAAGGTTCTGGTACACCAAACACCGCTAAAGTCGGTAAAGTGGACCGTGCTCAGTTAGAAGAGATCGTTAAGACTAAAGATGCAGATTTAACTGCTGCTGGTCTTGATGCTGCTGTCCGTACCATCGCTGGTACTGCACGTTCAATGGGTATTACCGTGGAGGGTGTGTAAATGAGCAAACTTACTAAGCGTCAAAAGTTAATCGCTGAGCGTGTAGAAAACGAAAAATTATACACTCTTGAAGAAGCGGTTCAAATCTTAAACGATTTGCCAGCTCTTAAATTCAAAGAGTCTATCGACATCGCAGTAAACTTGGGTGTTGACCCACGTAAATCTGACCAAGTCGTTCGTGGCGCTACCAACCTACCTGCTGGTACTGGTAAAACCAAACGCGTTGCTGTATTTGCTCAAGGCGCTGCTGCTGAAGCCGCCAAAGAAGCTGGTGCTGACATCGTTGGTTTTGAAGACCTAGCAGAACAAATCAAAGCCGGTAACATGGACTTTGACGTCGTTATTGCTGCTCCTGATGCGATGCGTGTTGTTGGTCAATTAGGTACTATCTTAGGTCCACGTGGCCTGATGCCTAACCCAAAAGTTGGTACGGTAACGCCTAACGTTGCTGAAGCTGTAACTAACGCTAAAGCGGGTCAAGCGCAGTATCGCGTTGATAAAGCGGGTATTATCCATACCACTATCGGTCAAGTTGGTTTCACTGCTGAGCAAGTTATCCAAAACGCTCAAGCACTAATCACAGATCTAAAGCGTGCTAAACCTGCTACTTCTAAAGGTACTTTCATTAAGAAAATTACCTTGTCTAGCACTATGGGCCCAGGTATCACTATTGATCCTGTTCCATATCGCACAGCGAAATAATTAAACATCTGCCTTTATTTGACGATTTCAAATAAAGGCCGCAAAAAATATTTTAAAGAATTAGGTCAGCGTAGCAAACGCTATGCTGTCTAAGACCGTAGGTAGAAAGCGGTTTTGCGTTATTATTAATGATTTTCGGATTGCTGATAATAACAACGAGCTGCTTTTGTTAATCGACGACAGATGAAAATCTTAGTTGTCCTACGCAGACGGTGACCCACCCAGTTGTTGATAAGAGCCGATAGGCTAGTAGCTGTATTAAAAATTAATATAAGCGCTAGGCTATCACTTGATGTCATTCTGATAACGGTGCCGTAATCAGTCGTTATGAGTGAATTCTTCATAGAATTTATAAATAACGTATCGTATCAAGTCAGTCTTAGTATGAATTAGATTGATTAGATTAAAGGAGTCAACTTATGGCATTAACGCTAGAGCAAAAACAACAAGTTGTGGCTGAAGTGTCTGAAGTTGCTGCTAATGCTCACTCAGCAGTAGCTGCCGAATATCATGGTATTGGTGTTGCAAAGCTTACTAAGCTACGCGAACAAGCCCGTGAGAAAGGCGTCGTTTTGAAAGTGGTAAAAAACACCCTAGCAAAACGCGCGTTTGAAGGCACTAAGTTTGAGAGCATGTCAGACCGTATGACTGGTCCACTACTTTTGGCTTTCTCTATGGAAGATTTGGGATCTGCTGCTCGAGTTGTTTTCGAGTTCAGTAAAGATAACAAAGCTTTAGAGACCAAATTGGTATCAGTCGGTGGTGAAGTTTATGGTCCAGAAGAGCTAGAGCGCGTATCGAAGCTACCAACTCGCGACGAAGCAATCTCTATCCTAATGGCTACTATGAATGCACCAGTTACCAAGCTTGTTCAAACTATGAACGCTGTTCCTAGTAAGCTTGTTCGCACGGTAGCAGCAATCAAAGACGCAAAAGAAGCTGCTTAATTGCTTGTTTTAACGTAACTTTGACATCGCCGATTGCACTTTATTGCCAACACTATTTGAAAATTTGGCAAGCAATCCAAGCGATATTAAAACCAACTAAATTTTATCAGATAACGGAGAGTTCTCATGGCACTATCTAAAGATGATGTGTTAAACGCAATCGCTGAAATGTCAGTAATGGATATCGTTGAATTAATCAGCGCTATGGAAGAAAAATTCGGCGTAACAGCTGCTGTTGCTGCTGCTGCACCTGCTGCTGCTGGTCCTGCTGCTGCTGCTGAAGAAAAAGACGAGTTTGACGTAGTTCTTGCCAGCTTTGGCGAGAAGAAAGTTGGCGTAATTAAAGCCGTACGTGAAGCTACTGGTCTTGGCTTGAAAGAAGCGAAAGATTTGGTTGAAAGCGCTCCAGCTCCAATCAAAGAAGGCGTAAACAAAGCTGAAGCTGAAGAGTTGAAAAAGAAACTTGAAGAAGCTGGTGCAACTGTTGAACTAAAATAAGCTGAGCTTATCTTAGTGTTGTACAAAAAAAGCTGGTAATGCCTTGCATTGCCAGCTTTTTTTTATTATAATTCGTAGCTTGACCTTTTGTGTCTGCCAACATACGCATGCAACATCACGGTGGATACCCATCAAAAGGACAGACGATATACATGCAAGTACACTTAGTAGTTATTGAAATCAGTTAATATAAGCTAAACGTCGATCGATGTTTGGCATTTTTTTGTGTCTGCATGCTTTCCCATTAACGCTATAGTTTATACTGATTCTAAAAGTCATTGTTTCTAAAAGTCATTGTTTCTAAAAGTTATAGTTACCCCAGTTACCATTAATTCTGAAAAGTTATAAATATTCGATTATCCATTTAGCATGGTTTTACTGTCAGTAAGTAGGCTCGTAGACGGTAGATATCAGCGACGATATTACTTATGATTGTAGCGGGTGAGTCGTTTGCTGTGTAGTATTAAAAAGCACCATTAAATAGCATGAAATTGAACTTAATACGCAACACCCTTGTTTGAGATATCGATAATGCTTTAAAGGTATCAATAACACTTTAAGTGAATTTATAAAGAGAATCAATAGTATTTAAAGACCAGTGCTTGGCCTTAAGTACTATAGAGTGTAGGGCATTGAAATTTGCAATGTCAGCACCCATATAGGCATGTTTAGATTCTGATTTTACGCTTAAATAAGCTGGCTTAATCATGCACTATACGCGTGAATTAATCATCAGTCATTAAATGAGCATGAATAACCGTTTTATATTATCGTTTACGTCGCTAAGTTTGCATAGTATTAATATCAACTAATATAGATGCACGCTGGCCACGCTTTCAATTTGTTTCCACGTTTACTGTAAGGACTCTCGATGGCATATTCTTATACTGAAAAAAAGCGTATTCGCAAAAGTTTTGCTGAATTGCCTACTGTGATGGACATTCCCTATTTGTTGTCTATCCAAGTAGATTCTTATGAGCAATTTTTGCAAGAGCATAAAAAGCCAAAAGCTCGTGAGAATACTGGTTTGCAAGCTGCGTATTCCTCTATTTTCCCAATTGAGAGTCACTCTGGTAATGCTGAGTTACAATTCGTTGAATATTATTTAGGTACGCCTGAATTTGATGAGCGTGAGTGTATCTTACGCGGCTCGACCTTTGCTGCGCCGATGCGTGTCAAAATTCGCCTAATCATCAAAGACAAAGACAGCAAAGATAAAGACAGCAAAGCGGCAATCAAAGATATCCGTGAGCAAAGCGTCTATATGGGCGAGATGCCATTGATGACTGCCAACGGTACTTTTATTATCAATGGTACTGAACGTGTAATCGTATCACAGCTGCATCGTTCACCGGGTGTATTCTTTGACCATGATAAAGGTAAGTCGCATTCAAGTGGTAAGGTGCTTTATAACGCCCGTATCATTCCTTACCGTGGTTCATGGTTAGACTTTGAATTTGATGCCAAAGATTTGGTTTTTGCTCGTATTGACCGTCGTCGTAAGCTGCTTGCTTCTATCATCCTACGTGCGTTAGGTTTAAGCACGTCTGAGATCTTAGATTTGTTCTTTGATAAAGTCGCGGTTTATAAAGGTGAAGAGCAGTTTGAGATTGATCTGGTAGCTGACCGCTTACGTGGCGAGATGGCGCAGTTTGATATCGTGACGCCTGAAGGCGAAGTGGTTGTCGAGCAGGGCAAACGTATTAATGCCCGCCGTATCCGTCAGCTTGAAGAAGCGGGTATGACTAAAATCTCTATCCCCGATGAATACTTATACGAGCGTATTTTAGCGGAAGACATCGTCGTTAATGACGAAGTTATCGCTAAAGCCAATACGCTGATTGACCATGAATTATTGGTTAAATTAAGTGCGTTTGAAGCCAGTGAGTCTATCAAAGAATTCAGCATTCTGTTCACCAACGATATCGACCAAGGCAGTTATATTGCCGACACTTTGCGTGCTGATAGTACGTCAAGCCGTGAAGAAGCATTGATTGAAATCTATAAAGTCATGCGTCCAGGTGAGCCACCAACGGTTGAGACCGCTGAAAAACTATTTGACAGCATGTTCTTCAACGCGGATCGTTATGACTTATCAAATGTCGGTCGTATGAAATTTAACCGCCGTTTAGGGTTAGAGTTTGATAATACGGATGATCCAGACATTCAACGCGCTCGTAGCGTATTGACCAACGCCGATATCGTTAATGTCCTAAAAGAATTGATTGAGATTCGTAACGGTCGCGGTGAAGTCGATGATATCGATCACTTGGGTAACCGTCGTATTCGTTCTGTAGGCGAAATGGCAGAAAACCAATTCCGTGTTGGTCTAGTACGTGTAGAGCGTGCGGTCAAAGAGCGTCTGAGCTCAGCGGAATCTGATAACTTGTCACCACAAGATTTGATTAACTCAAAACCTGTTGCTGCTGCTGTCAAAGAATTCTTTGGTTCAAGCCAGTTATCGCAGTTTATGGATCAGAACAACCCATTGTCTGAAGTTACCCATAAACGCCGTGTATCAGCACTAGGACCTGGTGGTCTGACCCGTGAACGTGCAGGCTTTGAAGTACGTGACGTACATGATACCCATTATGGTCGCGTATGTCCGATTGAAACTCCTGAAGGTCCAAACATTGGTCTTATTAACTCATTAGCGACCTTTGCAAAGACCAACAGCTTTGGCTTCTTAGAAACGCCATATCGCCGTGTGGTTGACGGTAAAGTAACAGACGTTATTGAGTATCTATCAGCGATTGAAGAAGTTGGTACTGTTATTGCACAGGCTGATTCACCAGTAACCGCAGAAGGCGCGTTATCTGATGAGATGGTCAGTGTGCGTAGCTATGGTGAATTCGTGCGTATGCCGCCAGAAAAAGTGACGCATATGGATGTGTCGCCAAGTCAGGTAGTATCGGTAGCAGCAGGTCTAATTCCATTCTTAGAGCATGATGATGCTAACCGAGCGCTTATGGGCTCGAACATGCAGCGTCAGGCAGTTCCTACGCTACGTGCTGACAAGCCGTTAGTAGGTACGGGCATGGAGCGTCACGTTGCGCGTGACTCAGGTGTTTGTGTGATCGCTAAGCGTGGCGGTGTGATCGAAGACGTTGATGCATCACGTGTTGTGGTTCGTGTCAATGAAGATGAGATGATTGCTGGTGAAGCTGGTATTGATATCTATAACCTCGTTAAATACACGCGTTCTAACCAAAATACTTGTATCAACCAACGTATTATCGTCAACCAAGGTGATGCTATTGCTGTAGGTGATATCTTGGCTGATGGTCCGTCAACGGATCTTGGTGAGCTTGCATTGGGTCAGAACATTCGCATCGCATTTATGCCGTGGAATGGTTATAACTTCGAAGATTCAATATTGCTGTCTGAAAAAGTGGTTAAAGAAGATCGTTTCACCACCATTCATATCCAAGAATTGACCTGTGTGGCACGTGATACCAAGCTAGGTACTGAAGAAATTACTGCCGATATTCCAAACGTTGGCGAAGCGGCGCTATCAAGTCTCGATGAAGCAGGTATCGTTTATATCGGTGCTGAAGTTGACGCTGGTGATATCTTAGTTGGTAAAGTGACGCCAAAAGGTGAAACGCAACTGACGCCAGAAGAGAAATTGCTCCGGGCTATCTTTGGTGAAAAAGCGGCTGATGTTAAAGACACGTCACTACGTGTACCAACATCAAGCAAAGGCACGGTTATTGACGTTCAAGTCTTTACTCGTGATGGCGTGGAAAAAGATGCACGTGCAAGAGCAATTGAAAAATCACAGCTTGATAGCTATCGTAAAGATTTAAAAGAAGAGCTACGTATCTTTGAAGAAGCGGCTCGTGGTCGTATTGGTAACTTGCTTGATGGTCAAAAAGTCAGCGGTGGTTCTGGTTTAAAAGCCGGTACAGTGATGGCATTGGCTGATATGAAAGATATGAGCCTTGAGACTTTACTTGATATTCAGCCTGTTGAAGAAGAAATCTCTGAGCGTCTCACGCAAATCGCTGAGTATTTGGTTGATAAGCAAAAAGATATCGATGTGAAGTTTGCTGAGAAAAAACGCAAATTAACCGCTGGTGATGACTTACAACATGGCGTACAAAAAATCGTTAAGGTATATCTAGCGGTTAAGCGTCGTATTCAGCCTGGTGATAAGATGGCGGGTCGTCATGGTAACAAAGGTGTGGTATCGCGCATTATGCCAGTTGAAGACATGCCTTATGATGAAAATGGTAATACCGTTGACATCGTCTTGAACCCGCTTGGTGTACCATCTCGTATGAACATCGGTCAGGTTCTAGAAACGCATTTGGGTATGGCAGCGAAAGGTTTGGGCGAGAAGATCGATGGTATGCTCAAATCGCAAGCAGCGATCAAAGATTTACGTGACTTCTTAGACAAAATCTATAACCAAGTCGGCGGTGAGCAAGTTGATCTTGATAGCTTGAGTGATGATGACATCATGGCGCTAGCAGATAACTTGCGCGCTGGTGTACCAATGGGCACAGCAGTATTTGACGGCGCAAGAGAAAGCCAAGTTAAAGATTTGCTAGAGCTTGCTGGTATGGATCGCGATGGTCAACAGACGTTGTATGATGGTCGTACTGGTCAGAAGTTTGACCGTAAAGTAACCGTTGGCTACATGTACATGCTGAAACTTAACCATTTGGTTGACGACAAAATGCATGCACGTTCAACTGGTTCTTACTCACTTGTGACGCAGCAGCCACTCGGCGGTAAAGCTCAGTTTGGTGGTCAGCGCTTCGGTGAGATGGAAGTCTGGGCACTAGAAGCTTACGGCGCGACTTATACGCTACAAGAGATGCTGACTGTGAAGTCGGATGACGTTGAAGGCCGTACGCGTATGTACAAAAACATCGTTGATGGTGAGCAGTATATGGATCCAGGTATGCCTGAATCGTTTAACGTGTTGACCAAAGAAATCAAATCACTGGGTATCAATATTGAGTTAAAGCAAACCCATTAAGCACGGCTGACTGAAGCTACCTTTAACATAGCTTTAGTTAATTATTATCCTTAGTGGTCAATCTAGAAGCAGTACGCGCATAGCTGCTGCTTTTAGTGATTTGTCTCAACCCTATTCATTGCCTTCATTCATCTTAGCCGCGCTCCTAGCACGCTGTCAGATGATTATAAAGATAACGGAGAAGCAACTTGAAAGATTTACTCGATATCATGCAAAGCCCTACCGGCAACGGTAACCAAGAGTTTGATAGTATTCAAATTACCTTAGCCTCACCTGACGTGATCAAATCATGGTCACATGGTGAAGTTAAAAAACCAGAAACGATTAACTATCGTACGTTTAAGCCTGAGCGTGATGGTCTGTTCTGTGCCAAAATCTTTGGTCCAGTAAAAGACTTTGAGTGTTTATGTGGTAAGTACAAGCGCCGTAAGTTCCAAGGCGTTATTTGTGAGAAATGTGGCGTTGAAGTCACAACTGCTAAAGTACGTCGCGATCGCATGGGTCATATTGATCTTGCGAGCCCTGTTGCGCATATTTGGTTCTTAAAATCATTACCAAGCCGCATCGGTCTATTGCTAGACATGACGCTTCGTGATATCGAACGCGTCCTATATTTTGAAAGCTATATCGTAACCGAGCCAGGTCTGACTTCTTTAGAGAAGTATCAGCTGCTTGATGATGAAGATTATTATAAAGCGCTTGAAGAGTTTGGCGATGAGTTCACTGCCAAAATGGGTGCTGAAGCCGTTCAAGACCTATTAAAAGACATCGATTTAGATATCGAGATTGACGAGTTGCGTGAAGCAATTCCGCAAACCGGTTCTGAAACCAAGCTTAAAAAGATGTCTAAGCGTCTTAAGTTATTAGAAGCCTTCCGTGATTCTCATAACAAGCCTGAGTGGATGGTAATGAATATCTTACCAGTACTACCACCAGATTTGCGTCCGCTAGTACCACTAGAAGGCGGCCGTTTTGCGACCTCAGATCTAAACGATTTATATCGCCGCGTGATTAACCGTAACAACCGTCTAAAGCGTCTATTAGAGCTAAGCGCCCCTGATATCATCGTACGTAACGAAAAACGTATGTTGCAAGAATCAGTCGATGCCTTGCTTGATAACGGTCGTCGCGGTCGTGCGATTACTGGTAGTAACAAGCGTCCATTGAAATCTTTGGCAGATATGATCAAAGGTAAGCAAGGTCGTTTCCGTCAGAACTTACTTGGTAAGCGTGTTGACTACTCTGGTCGTTCGGTGATTGTTGTTGGTCCTACGCTACGTCTACATCAGTGTGGTCTACCGAAGAAAATGGCACTTGAGCTATTCAAGCCATTTACTTATAACAAATTATTGTCTCATGGTTTAGCAACGACGATTAAAGCTGCTAAAAAGATGGTAGAGCGTGAAGAGCCACAAGTGTGGGATATGCTGGCCATGGTTATCCGTGAGCATCCAGTACTCTTGAACCGTGCGCCAACGCTTCACCGTTTGGGTCTACAAGCATTTGAGCCAGTATTGATTGAAGGTAAAGCCATCCAGCTGCATCCTCTAGTCTGTACCGCGTTCAACGCCGACTTTGATGGTGACCAAATGGCCGTTCACGTGCCATTGACCCTAGAAGCGCAGCTTGAATCACGTGCATTGATGATGTCGACCAACAACATCTTGTCGCCTGCTAACGGTGATCCAATCATCGTACCATCACAAGACGTTGTATTGGGTCTGTACTACATCAGCCGTTCGTCAATCAATTCTAAAGGCGAGGGCATGATTTTTGCCACCGTTAATGAAGCATTGCGTGCGATTGGTTCAAACGATTTGCATGTAAACGCCAAAATTAAAGTACGTGTGACTGAAACTCATGTCGACGAAGAAGGTAATGAGACTAAAGAAGTCAAGTTACAAGATACCGTCGCTGGTCGTCTACTTATCTGGAACATCATGCCTAAAGGCATGTCGTTCGATGAATGTAATGAAGAGATGACGAAGAAAAATATCTCTAAATTGATCAACTCTTGCTACCGTAAAGTTGGCGTGAAAGAAAGTGTTATGTTTGCTGACCAATTGATGTACCTTGGTTTTGCTCAAGCAACACTGTCTGGCGTGTCTATCGGTATCGATGACATGGTCATTCCACCAAGCAAAGTACAAATCATCGAAACCGCAGAAGCGGAAGTTCGCGAGATTGAAGATCAATTCGAGCAAGGTTTCGTGACTGCGGGTGAGCGTTATAACAAAGTTGTCGATATTTGGTCACGTACCAATGATAAAGTCGCGAAAGCGATGATGGACAACTTAGCGACTGATAAAATCTTAAATGCTAAAGGTGAAGAAGAAGAGCAGAAGTCATTTAACTCTATCTTTATCATGTCAGATTCTGGTGCTCGTGGTAGTGCGGCACAGATTCGTCAGTTGGCAGGTATGCGTGGTTTGATGGCAAAACCGGATGGCTCAATCATTGAGACGCCGATTAAAGCCAACTTCCGTGAAGGTTTGACGGTACTTCAGTACTTTATCTCAACGCATGGTGCCCGTAAAGGTCTTGCGGATACCGCACTGAAAACCGCTAACTCGGGTTACTTGACGCGTCGTTTGGTTGACGTGGCACAAGATTTGGTTATTACCAGTGAAGACTGTGGTACTGAGCAAGGCTTGCTCATGAAGCCGCATATTCAAGGTGGTGAAATCATTGAGAAGCTCGGTGAGCTAGTACTTGGCCGTGTGACCGCTCGTGATGTAACGTATAACGATGATGCTGATAAAGTATTGATTCCAGCGGGTACCTTGATCGATGAGCATTGGGTAAATGTGCTTGATAACAACGCGATTGATGATATCTGGGTACGTTCGGTTATTACTTGTGATATCGAACATGGCGTTTGTTCACAGTGTTATGGTCGTGACCTTGCACGTGGTCATAAAGTCAATATCGGCGAGTCAGTCGGTGTTATGGCAGCGCAGTCTATCGGTGAACCTGGTACTCAGTTAACGATGCGTACTTTCCACGTTGGTGGGGCAGCAAGTTCAGCCTCTGTGGATAACAGCATCTCAGCACGTAATGCTGGTCAAGTGCACTTTGAGAACATGAAAACGGTGCAACATACCGATGGTCATTTGGTTATCGTGTCGCGTTCAGCTGAACTGGCGTTGACTGATGAGCTTGGTCGTGAACGTGAGCGCTATAAAGTTCCTTATGGTTCAAGCGTGCTTGTGAAAAACGAAGAGCAGGTCGAAGGCGGTCAGACTATCGCTAAATGGGATCCGCACACGCATCCAATTATCACAGAATTTGCTGGTACTGCACGCTTCAGTGACATCACTGACGGTATGACAGCGACGGTAAAAGTTGATGATGCGACTGGTATGAGCTCGTTTGAGATTCTAGCGACTCGTGACCGTTCAAGCTCAGCCAAAGACTTACGTCCGGCGATTATCTTGAACACTGACGAAGGTAAAGAAGTGGTTTACTTCTTACCAGCTGAAACCATCATTCGCGTTAGCGACGGTGAAAAAGTAGCAGCCGGTTCGATCCTAGGTCGTGTACCACAAGCATCATCAGGTACTAAAGATATTACCGGTGGTCTACCACGTGTTGCTGATTTATTTGAAGCACGTCGTCCGAAAGATCATGCCATCATGGCAGAGATGTCGGGTGTAGTCAGCTTCGGTAAAGAAACCAAGGGTAAAAACCGCTTCATTATCACCAATGAAGATGGTGAGATTCATGAAGAGCTGATCCCGAAATGGCGTCAAATCAACGTCTTCGAAAACGAGACGGTTGCTCGTGGTGAGGTTATCGCTGATGGTCCACAAAACCCGCACGATATCCTACGTCTGAAAGGACAAACCGCGCTTGCTGACTATATCGTTAACGAAGTACAGGACGTATACCGCTTGCAGGGTGTAAAAATCAACGATAAGCACATCGAAGTTATCATTCGTCAGATGCTGCGTAAAGTTGAAGTAACGGACGGCGGCGATTCAAGCCACTTTAAAGGCGATCAGGTCGAATACGCTGATATCAAAGCCTTGAATGCTAAACTGGAAGCGGAAGATAAATTCCCAGTACAGTATGAGCGTCAATTACTTGGTATTACTAAAGCAAGTCTGGCAACAGAAAGCTTTATCTCAGCGGCGTCGTTCCAGGAAACCACTCGTGTTCTAACTGCGGCTGCCGTAACTGGTAAAGTGGATGAGCTACGTGGTCTGAAAGAAAACGTCGTTGTTGGTCGCTTGATTCCTGCCGGTACTGGTCTTGCTTATCATAAAGCCCGTAAAGAAAAAGCGGAGCAAAAATTGCAAGATAAAGACTTGAATGCAGCGTTTGATATGACAGCCAGCACTGATAGCAAAGACTTTGCAAGCTTTGATGAAGCGTTTGCCCAAGAGCTTAACCAAGGCAATCACTAATCTAAATAACGCTTAGTTGTTTCCTTAACAAAAAAGCCAGCCTAAGTTGCTGGCTTTTTTGTGGCTTAAAGAAAATAAATCAGGTAAATTATTTGTTTAGAATGTGACTTCAGAAAATAGTACACTGCTATATAGATGGTTTTTTAAATATTTCTAAATAAATATTTCTAAATAAATATTTCTAAATAAATGTCTTAATCGCAAAACAAAGCTTATTAAGCAATTTTACTTATTCACGTAAAAGCTGTTTAAAAGACCTATTATTATAATCGTAATACCTATTAAACAAATCATTCACTAAATAACAAGGATAGGCGCATGGCAGGTAAGACTCGCGTTGCCAAATACCAAGCTGACCGTACCAATCAAAAGCTGTATTTTTGTCGTTTGGCTTGTCAGGCGGCAGGTAATACTAACGATAAACAGCTCTATCAAGCCCATTGTGAAACCGCTATTTTTCACCTATATGGGACATATCTTGCTTTTGTACAAGAACTTGGGCATTTTTATGGTTTAAGTATGACCGCGCCAACCTTAGCAGATATTGAAGAAGCACTAAGCGCCCGTACCCAAGTTTCGCCTGAAGTGCAGCGCTTACAACAATTACAGCAACAAGGTTTTTTAGCCAATATAGAGCATGCTTATCAGCGCTGTTTGTACGCGGTATTGCCTGATAATGTTATCGATGAGAAGACGGGTAGTGAGATAAAAGAAGCGCCTGATTTGATTGTAAATGTTGTGACGTTATCGAATCAGTGGTTGCCAGACGAAGCAACCATACGTGAATGGCGTCAGCAGTTTGCGGAGCTGATTGAGCAGCTACGTGCTGGTATGGTAGAGTTTTAATATCATCAGCCGCTTTTCAAATCAATTCCCTTTAAGCTTATAAATTCGCCTTAACTTCAAATACAGGTTCTAAAAGCGAAAAAAAGGTCTTGCGCAGGAGACTGAGCAAGACCTTTTTTATGAAGCTGTTAACCAGAATAGTGGTTTATTTATTCTGGCATCGGTGGCATACGCGCAACTGGCGTTGCTGATAAAGGTTTGTTTTGAGGATTGTTGTCGTCAGTACGACTTGGCTTCGGTTTCTCAGGAGCTGGTCGATTTTGAATTTGCTCTTCAATTGGTTCAGGAGCAGGGGGCTTACGTTGCTGGGTGGTGGTTTTAACGGGTTTTGCTGATTTAACCTCATCGGCAGTATCGTCTTCAAGCTCGGCAGCACCTTCATCCATCATTTCTATAATGCTCTGCTTTTGCTTCTTTGATTTGGCACGGTTATTAATAGAGACCCATTGATGAGGGGTGTCTTTTAATTGGGCTTTCATAAAGTCCATCCAAACCGGCAGCGCTGCTACGCCGCCATATTCACGGCGACCTAGCGTTGATGGCTGATCAAAGCCCATCCATACAACCGTGGCATTGGTAGGATGAAACCCTGCAAACCAAGCATCTTTCGCTTCATTCGTCGTTCCGGTCTTACCGCCAATATCATCACGTCCTAAGGCTCTTGCTTTCACAGCCGTACCGCGCTGGACAACATCGCGTAAGATATCGGCCATCTCAAAAGCAACTCTAGGTTTTAAAATACGCGGTGCTTGTTCAGCACGTACATACTGTACTACTGGTGCTTTTAGGCGATCTGCATATGGGCTTGCATCATAAATATCTAAATCAAGCACTTTATCATCTTTTGCTATCTTGTCGTTATTTTCTGCTTTTAGCTCAGCGTCTTTTTTATCTGTCGCATTGTCTTTAGCACTAATGCTTTCATCTTTAGCAGCAGCTGCTTTATTCTCTGCTTCTATTTTTGCTTCATAATCTTTAATAAGCTTTTTATTGACAGCGTCAAGCTGCTCATTAAAGCATAAGGCGCAAGCTTGCTGCGGGTTGGCTTGAAACAGCAGCTTATTATCATAGTTATAAATTTGTTCGATAAAATAAGGCTGGATGCGATGTCCGCCATTAGCAAAGGTGGCATAAGCCGTCGCCATCTGTAATGGCGTTGCCTGACCAGCGCCCAATGCTAAAGACAAAGTTGTAGGTAGCTTTTCTTTATCAAGGCCAAATTCGTCTAATAAATTGCGCGCATCAGAGATACCAATTGCTTGCAGCAAACGGATAGAGACTAAGTTACGAGATAGATAAAGCCCACGGCGTAAGGTGATATCACCTAAAAAACGTTGGTCGGAATTCTTAGGTTTCCAGTCACCTACTTGAATAGGGCGGTCCGAGACAATACTGTCTGGACGATAGCCTTTTTCTAAAGCAGTGGTATAAACCAGTGGCTTAATCGTCGAACCTGGTTGACGCCAGCCTTGTAGCGCGCGGTTAAATTTACTATGGTTGAAGTCGAATCCACCTACCAAGGCTCGAACGGCACCCGTTTCAGGATTTAGAGAAACCAAACTACCCTGTACTTCAGGTATTTGTCCCAATTGCCAATTGCCATTGGTCGTCGGTATCAGGCGCACAATATCATTTTTGCTGACAATTTGACTGGCATTACTCGGAAAGTAGCCGATGCGATCGGCAGAAATATATTTGCGCGCCCAGCTCATACCAGACCAGTTAACCGTTACATTCTCACCAGAGGGCATGGTTGCTTCAAAACTGCGAGCATTGACCTTGGTCACTTTGGCTGGAGACATATTGCTATAGCGACGGAATTTTTCCAGCGGTTCGCCATTTGCTTCAGCGCCGCGCCAGCCATGACGGTGCTCATAAGCCACCAAACCTGTTAGTATCGCTGATTCTGCTGCTTTTTGTGCTTCGCTATCAACGGTCAAACGCACGCGCCAGCCACCATGCATCACTTGCTCACCATAGCGGTTGACCAAGGCAGAACGCGTCATCTCTGCCAAATACGGCATATTGACGTCAAGTTTTTCTTGATAAAGATTGATACCAATTGGGGCGTTAATGGCTTCGTCGTGCTGAGCCTTATTAATATAGCCAAGCTCATGCATACGTCCAATAATCCAATTACGGCGGGTGAGGGCGCGACTTGGATTGGCAACCGGGTTATATTTAGAAGGGGCTTTTGGCAGACCTGCGAGCATGGCCATTTCGGCAACGGTGAGGTTTTCTAGAGATTTACTATAATATTTTTTGGCAGCGGCGCGAATACCATAAGCGCCTTCGCCTAAATAAATTTTATTGACATATAAGGTAAGGATGTCATTTTTGCTCAGCTCGTCTTCGATTTTACGGGCTAAAAACAGCTCTGTCAGTTTGCGGTTTAGGGTGCGCTCTGAGCTTAAGAAATAGTTTTTGGCAACCTGCATGGTAATAGTAGAGCCGCCCGTTTGACTCTCATCATCGGTGACCACTTCGGTCACAGCGCGACCAAGACCTTTAATACTAATACCACTATGCTGAAAAAATGACGCATCTTCTGCCGCTAAAAAAGCCTGCGTTAAGCCTTTAGGGATCTCTTCAAACGTAACCGGTAGCGATAAACGATTGCCGTACTGACCAATCAGTTTGTCGTCACTACTATATATCTGTAACGGCATCTCTAGGTTGGCCGTTTTAATCTCTTGAATGCTTGGCAAGGTTGGCGATAAATACATTGCCATACCGTAAAAGCCAATAGGTACGGCAAGTGCTAAGATTAGCGCTAACGCTAAGCAGGCAATGAAAAGCCCCACCAAAAAGTGAATGAGACGAGCGGTAGCATTTTTTTTGGTCATAAGAAGACTTATCAATTAAAGTTTCAATAGATAGGGCATTATACCTTGAACAAAATAGGCAAGTAATAATAAATGTGTAAGTGTTGCTTAATAAGTAATTTAAATGCTTGAATCTATCTGTTAAGTAAAGTATTGTACTAAATTATTACAAATAACTATCAGATTGTACACTTAACATAAGGTATAGAGTTTGTGAGGCTATTTACTTCTAAGAGTCGACATTTGATTGGCGTGGATATTTGCACCACCTCAGTGAAGTTGGTTGACATACAGCGTCAACAGGGCATATTTCACCTAAAATCTTACGGCATAGAAAGGTTGCCGGAAGGCGTAGTCGTCGACAAACTCATTGTAGACACTGAAGCGGTGGGTAACACAATAGCAAGCTTGGCGCGACGTTGCCAAGCTGCCGGTAGCAACGCCGCTACGGCAGTTTCAGGCTCAGCCGTGATTACCAAAATAATCGATATGGATATGGTGCTTAACGACGTTGAGCGTGAAGCGCAAATCCGCTTGGATGCTGATCAATACGTACCTTATCCATTAGAAGATGTTAATTTGGATTTTGAGGTATTGGGTCCCTCTTTGGTTAATGACAATATGGTGCAGGTACTATTGGCAGCGTCACGGTCGGAAAATGTTGACCAAAGAGTGGATGCGCTGACCTTTGGTGGCTTGCAAACCAAAGTGATGGATATCGAATCGCATGCAATTGAGCGTGCCTTTAGTTTGATGGCAGATAGCCTGCCAAACGTACCAGATTTGGTAGCTGTCGTCGATATTGGTCATAATCAAACCACATTATATATTGCTAAAAATGGCGAGTTTATATATAGTCGTGAACAATTATTTGGTGGTACTCAGCTTACCGAAGCGATACAAAATCGATACGGATTATCCGCTGAAGAAGCGACGATTAGTAAACGCGAACGTACTTTGCCGGACGATTACTATCCCGACGTATTAACACCATTTATAGAAAATACCATTCAACAGATTACTCGTTCTCTACAATTCTACTTCTCTTCTAGTCAATATACCAGTATTGATCATCTGGTGCTTGCAGGTGGCAGTAGTTCTATTGCAGGACTTGCTGGCATGGCACAGCAAAGATTGGGCGTGCCTGTGAGTATGGCAAATCCGTTCATCAATATGACCATTGCTCCACATATCGATAATGAGCAATTGGCGCTTGATGCACCAAGCTTAATGGCCGCTTGCGGTCTTGCGTTAAGGAGCTTCGACTAATGGCTCGTATTAACTTATTGCCCTGGCGGCAAGAAGAGCGCGAACGCCGCAATAAAGAATTTATCACTTTGGTGGTGGCCGTTACTTTGCTAGCTCTATTGGCGGCATTCGCTTCATGGAGTTATTTTAACAATGAACTCGATGAGCAATTAGATGCCAATGCACTGATTGAACAAGAAAATGCGCGCCTAGATAAAGCCTTGGTAGAGATTGATAGCTTAGAGCAGCGCCGTGATGACATCGTCTCACGCATGCAGGTTATCCAAGATTTGCAAGGTCGACGTCCGGTTCCTGTACGGTTATGGGATGATCTTGCCAAGGCGATGCCGCCAGCGCTTTATTTAAATAATTTAAAACGCGAAGGTGATGTGCTTACTTTAACCGGTCTTGCTGACAATCCAAATATTGTCTCTAGTTTGATTCGTAACCTTGATAGTAGCAAATGGATGGGCAATTCAGCAGTGAGTAACATCCAGCAAAATATTACTGCTTATGAATCTGCTCCAGCGCTTAATAGTACGGTTACTGTTGGTGAACAGCCGCGTCCTATTTATCCTGAAGACAGTTATGTTCAGTTTGTCGTAACGACCAAAGTACAGTCAGAAACGATTGAAGCTACTGATGCGGATGGTAATGCTGTGCTTGGAGGTGAGTTATGAAACTGAGCCGTAAAAAAAGCCTCATTAAAACCAAAAAGACGGCGGTTAGTGCTAAAAAGCCGTTTGATTTGAATGAATTCCGCCGCAGCTTTGAGTCGTTGGATGCTGAGAACTATGGCAGTTGGCCGCTCCCTGTCAAAGTCACCGTGATTGGATTTATTATTGCTTTAATCGCTGCGCTGTCATGGGCATTGCCGATTAGCAGTAAAATTGATGAGATCACTGCTGCGGAAAGTCAACAGCAAACCTTACTTGATAGCTACCGTGAAAAAGAATCACGGGCGCGTCATTTAAAGGCCTATCAAGCGCAAGTGATTCAAATGGAAGCGGAGTTCAATACCTTACTTGACCAGCTACCAAAAGATACCCGTGTATCAGAATTGGTCGAAGGTATCAATATGACGGGCGTTGGCAGTAATATCCGTTTCCAAGATATTTCAGTAGAGCCTGAGATTGAAAATGAGTTCTTTATTGAGCAGCCTATTCGTATTGCCGCTTTAGGTGAATACCATCAGTTTGGTAGCTTTATCAGCGGGCTTGCTGCTTTGCCGCGTATTATTACGATGCATGATTTTGAAGTCAGTAATCCGCAGCCAACTTTGGATGTTCTACCTGAGCTCAATCTGGTGCTACAAACCAAAACGTATCGCTCAAAAGAAGCGGCTCCCGAAGGTGATGAAGCTGTCGCACCTGATGCTGCTACCACTGATGCTGCAGGAGGCAACTAATGAATATCCAAAAACTGCCCATGCTGCTTATTTTAAGCGCCACTGTTTTGTCGATAACGGGTTGTACTGACCGTATCGGCATGGCAGAGCAGGCGATGGCCGATATTCGTAACCAGCCAGCGCAGCCGATTGAACCGCCGCCCAAGGCTGAGCTGGTAGAAGATTTTGTCTATAGTGCCAGTGCGCAGCGTAGTCCATTTTTGCCACCAAGCTTAGTGAACGTTCAAGGCCCTGCTACCTCTATCGATGGCGTGCGCCCTGATATAACCCGAGTAAAAGAACCGCTTGAGCAATATGAGCTATCGCAACTCGTCTTTCGCGGTGTCGTTATTTCCCCTGAAGGTCAGCAATATGCCTTAGTACAGCGCCCCGATGGTTCAGTTGCGAGCGTTAGAGTCGGTAATTATCTTGGATTAAATGACGGCCGTATTGTTGAAATCACGCCGACCCAGATTAACTTGATTGAAATTGTGCCAGACAGCCGCGCTGGGTTTGTAGAAAAACCCCAGTCGCTGGTCTCCCCTATAAGCTAAGTCGGCAGATTTTTTGAGGAATACATAATGACAGTACGCAATAACAAGGTAATGACGATGAACAACCGCGTATCTTCTACGTTTGCCATCTCTGCATTGGCAATGAGTATGGTAGCAGTTAGTAGCAGTGCTCATGCTGAGCAGCGCATCAATAACGTCTCTGTGGTACAGACCGCACCGGCCGTTACCCAAATGCGTTTGGGCTTTGTCGGCAAACCAGTATTACCTGCCGCCTACCAGCTTGATAATCCGAGCCGTTTGGTATTGGATTTTGAAAAGGTACAAAACGGACTTGCCAGTCGTTTTAATGAATATAACGTCGGTATGATCAAGGATGTCACTACCCTAAATAGCGACAATACCACCCGTCTGATTGTTGGACTCAAACAAGCGGGCAATTATACCACCGCTATTGAGGGCAATGATTTGTTGTTAACGATTAGCGACCCTAGTCGTCCAGTGGTTAATCAAGTAGTTACCAATGACCCTGTGCAAGACGTGCTTAATGGCAATGCGGGTATCACTACCACTGCTGTTGTTACACCGATAGTTGAGACCAGTAGCAAATCAAGTGCGCCTATTCGTACCACAGCTACTAGCTCTACAGTAAACAAAACCGCAGTCCCTGCTGATACCATGGTGGTGCGCGTCAATCCGTTGCTAAGCCCACAGCTTGCGGCCTCACAAGTGAGTAAGCAGTATAGTTATGACGGTTTAACGGCGGTTAATTTTACCGCAGGCAATGATGGTGGCGGTAATGTCAGTATTGCGCTTGCCAACGAAGCCATTCCAGTTGACGTCCAGCGTCAAGGTAATAAGTTGGTTGTACGTTTAACCGGCAGTACCGTGCCGAGAAATTTATTACGTCGCTTAAACGTGAATAGTGGTTTGGTTGATAGTATTGATACTAAAAACCAAGGTCAAAATGGTGTGATTACCATCAATGTTAAAGAAGATTATGAGTATCAAGCTTATCAATCGGGTAACCAGTTAAATATCAATATCCGCAAGCCTGAGCTACTTCGTGAGCCAACGCTTGAAGAAAAAGTATATAGCGGTGAAGCGCTATCTATGGAATTCCAAGACGTCGAAATCCGTAGTGTGTTAGATATCTTGGCACAGTTTACTGATATGAATATCGTGGCTAGTGATTCGGTCGCGGGTAATATCACCTTGCGCCTGATTAATGTACCTTGGGATCAAGCGCTAGATATTATTCTAAAGAGTAAAAATCTTGGTAAGCGTGAAAATGGCAACGTGATTTTGGTTGCGCCCTCGACTGAGCTTGCTGAACAAGAAGCACGTGAGCTTGAAGCGCAGCAAGCGGTTGAGTCGTATGCGCCGCTACGCACGGAATACATTCGCTTAAGCTATGCTAAAGCGGCTGATGTCTTGACCCTTATCTCTCAGGGCAGTGGCTCATCAGGTGGCAGCGGCACTGGCAACACAAATTCTACTGATAACAATACCTTGTTGTCTAACCGTGGTACGGTAACGGTTGATGAGCGTACCAATACCTTGATTATCAAAGATGTCGCTGAAAGCATTGAAAATATTCATAAGCTGATTGGTAAAATTGATATTCCAGTCCGTCAAGTAATGATTGAAGCACGTATTGTTAGTGCTACTGATAGCTTTAGTAAAGAGATCGGCGTGCGTTGGGGTATCTTGTCAAACGGCGCTGCCAATAACCGTAACTTATTGGTCGGTGGTAGTAATCAGACGCTATGGGATTTAAAAGATTTTGACGTAGAAACAACGACAGTCAATGGTCAAACGGTTTCTTATCCTAAATATGACATCAGCCGTCCTGATAACTTAAACGTTGACTTAGGTGTTGCCAACCCAGCCGGTAGTATTGCTTTTGGGCTACTTAGCATGTCAGATGTGATGCTCGATCTTGAGCTATCAGCACTACAAGCTGATAACCGCGGTGAAGTGATTTCGACACCAAAGATTTTGACGGCTGATAAACAAATGGCAAAAGTATCTTCTGGAACAAAAGTTCCTTATCAAGAAGCATCGGCCAGTGGTGCAACTACGACCAAATTCATAGAAGCATCATTAAGTTTAGAGGCTACACCAAATATCACCCCAGATGGTAAAATCGGCTTAAAATTAGATATTAGAAATGCTAGCCCAACACGAGTCGGTACTGACTTTCTCATTGCTGAAGATGCTATATCTACAAATGTCATTGTTGAAGATGGTCAGACCATTGTTCTAGGCGGCGTCTTTAAAAACCGTAGCAGTAATGGTGTCGATAAAGTACCTTTCTTAGGTGACTTGCCTTATGTCGGTCGAGCCTTCCGTCGTGATGTCCGTAAAAACGAAAAGGAAGAGCTGCTCATCTTTGTCACGCCAAAATTGATTAATGATGGCATCAGCCGTTTAAATTAATCAGCGTTTAATGTCTTTATAACTAAAAAAAGCAAGCATCAACGCTTGCTTTTTTTATGGCCAATTTTTGCGTGTGCTTGGATTTTACTCACAATAATCAACGCGCATTACTAGCCAGAATATCAATGACGTTGTATCATACCTAATTTAGCTGAGTGCGTATTATGGTTGAGGAATTACCGTCGGTATTTCTAGTGGGGCCGATGGGAGCGGGCAAGACCACCATTGGCAGGTTACTGGCTAAGCAGTTAGGGCGCTCGTTTGTAGACAGTGATTGGTATATTGAGTCACAAACCGGCGCAGATATTGCTTGGATATTCGCTAAAGAAGGCGAAGCGGGCTTTCGCGAACGGGAGACGCGTGCCATCGATGAGCTGACGCAGCAATCACAAATTGTCTTAGCGACCGGCGGCGGCGCAGTAATGGCGGCCGAAAACCGTGCCTTTCTTAAAGAGCGCGGCATCGTCGTCTATCTCAATGCTCCGGTGGACGTGCAAATGGCGCGTACTGCCAAAGATAAGTCGCGACCATTGTTACAACAACCGAATCCTAGAAAAATATTGCAAGATTTATACAGCGCCCGCGACCCCTTATATCGGCAAGTGGCGCATATTATCATGCCGACCGGTCATACCTATCCTCGCCATATGGTCAATCAGTTATTGCAGCAACTAGACGCATTTTGTGCCTCAACTTCTATCAGCTCAGCACATCAAGAAGATGAATAAGAAAAAGTTTAATAAACAACGCCGCTCAATTTAATTCAATCCTCATACTTAAGGAGATTTTCATGGCAACGCCACTGTTTCATGCCACCCTAACAGTACAGACGCAAAGTCATGATTATCCTATCGTCATTACTGAAGATAGTAATGCAAGCAACCCTAAAAACATTGTTAGTAACACTGCTGAAAACGCTGCTGAAAACACTACTAATAACAGCGCTGAAAATGGCGCTAAAAAAAGCAGCATGGCAAGCCAAATTGCTCCTTATATTACAGGTCGTCAAGTCCTTATCGTCACCAATGAGACGGTTGCGCCTTTATATTTAAAGGCTTTACAGGAGGAGCTTGAAGCGCAGTTTACCGTCAAGGTTTGTGTGCTCCCAGATGGTGAACAATATAAAAACCAGACCAGTATCAATCAGATTTATGATGCGCTGATGGCCGAGCACTTTAACCGTGATGTGACCCTAATCGCGCTTGGTGGTGGGGTGGTCGGCGATATGACAGGCTTTGCCGCCGCAAGTTTTATGCGCGGGGTCAATTTTATTCAAATCCCAACGACTTTGCTATCACAAGTGGATTCAAGCGTTGGCGGTAAGACCGGCATCAATCACCCCCAAGGTAAAAACATGATTGGCGCATTTTGGCAGCCGCAAATGGTGCTTGCCGATATGAGCACGCTGAAAACCTTGCCGGCACGTGAGCTATCAGCAGGATTGGCAGAGGTCATTAAGTACGCGCTGATTATGGATGCAGAGTTTTTGACTTGGCTTGAGCACAATCTACCAGCGATGATGGCTTTAGATTTAGCCGTACTTGGCGAAGCGGTGAAGCGCTGCTGCCAGTACAAAGCCGATATCGTCGCACAAGACGAAAGAGAGTCCGGTGTGCGCGCCCTATTAAACTTCGGTCATACCTTTGGTCATGTGATTGAAACCCATGAAGGCTATGGTAATTGGCTACATGGTGAGGCGGTCGCGGCTGGTATGGTGCAAGCGGCTGAGCTGTCGCAAAAGCTTGGTTGGTTAACGAGTGCTGACGTTGCTCGTATTAAGCGCGTATTGCTATTGGCAAATTTACCTATTACGCCACCCGCTATTGACGTACAGACGGCATTAGGTTTGATGGGTCATGATAAAAAAGTCAAACACGGACAAATCCGCCTTATTTTGTTAAAATCATTAGGTGAGGCGATATTGACCAATGATTTCGATGCTGAACTGTTAACAGAAGTATTGTCACAACATCACTCATAAAGGTTAGTAAAAGCGTCAATACTGTTAATAATAGAGTCAATACTATTCATCATAACGTTAAGACTTTAATTTATAGCCTCATCATTAAGTGACAATTTTTTAACTTCATCTTTATAAGTATTGCGTTATAAATGGCTTTTTATCAGACTATCTTTATAAGTACTTTTCCCCAAGGACATCTCCATGGCAGCATCACGCTCGACGACTCGCACAGCTGGGCAGAAATATCGCCGTCAAGCATTGATTTGGCTGATAGCGACACTGCTATTGGGCGTGTTTACCGCCTTAGTTTGGATGTTTAGTCAAACGCCAGCGATGGGCGCAAAAATCGAGAATGAGCCAATATCAGCGCCACAAGCCTCAACTGATGAGCTTGAGCAGCCGTTAAAGATAGAATCCTTGCATGAGCTTGATACCGATGTGCAGCCGATTAGTTTTGATGCCACGGTTCGTGATTTGCGCAGCTACCCTGATGAGTTTAAAGATAAGCGTTATCTGCTGGCCAATAAAGGCAAGTGGACAGTGCAGGTGATGAATGTCGCTGAAAACGATGTGATTGTCAGCTATTTAGAAAGCCGTGAAGATCGCGAGAAGTTTGCTTATTTTCGCTACCTAGATGAAAACAATCAAGTACGCTATATGTTGACTTATGGGCTGATGAGCAGTCCACAAGAAGCGGTCGGCGCGGCTAAGCTAATAGACTTTAAGCTGCCTGCTAATGTGCGTGTGTTGCCAGAAGAGATCAATCGCTACGTCAGTATTATTGATAATTATGAGCGTCCTGATCCTGTCAAGGACTTAAGCACCAAACGCACGCGCGCTGTCAATTTGCGCCCAACCAAACGCGAAGTGCCGGTGCGTCAGAAAGCACCAGCTAACGATAGTGCCAACGAGCAAGCAGCAAGTAATGCCAATCGCGGCGCGCAAGAAGTGACGAATAATAGCACTGCTGAAAGTATTCGTCAGTCAGTCGATACCTCTGAGACCTTATCTGTTAATGAAGAGCGTACGGTCGGTATCGAAGAGCAGACAACGACTGCACCAACACCAAAAAATGCAGATAATAGCCGAAAATCTGAAGCAAGTAACAATAATGAACCGAAAAAACCACCTGTGGTTGAAGCGCCTAAACCGCCGAGTGCGAATGCAAACAGTAATGCGGCTAATAAGAACGCCAATTCCAATGCGGCTAGTAAAAATCCTAATGCCGGTGCCGGTGCTAATAACAATGCCTCAAAAAACAACGCCTCAAAGAACAACGCCTCAAAGAACAACAATGACAGCATAAAAGAGCTTATTGAAGAAAAAAGCAATTAATTTCAATGAGCGTTTATTAGAAAAGCCTACCAGATATCCTGTTTGGTAGGTTTTTTTGCGTTTGCGTTTGCGTTTGCGATTTTGATAAGTAAGATTACATTTGAATGTATGCAGTGGTTATTAGGTTTTAATATTAAGGCTCATAGGCATGGAAAACTATCTAAAAGCGCATATATAAACGGCTTAAACGGGGTCTCAGTCGCGAAAGTTAGTAATGGCATCATCATTGATAATATAATTTTTTACAAAATCGAGAACACAAAGACATAGAAAAGACTAGATTTTTTGTCAATCATTAACTAAGATAACTATGGGCGACGTTCTGTATAGTTATCGTAAATCGTTATCTTACATCGCAGCATTTAGTAAGTAGGCTTGCTATAAATACAAGCACTTACGCTTATGTTGTTGTCTCAAGCGCTGCTACTTGCCATCTCTATTAAGCTTATTGCAAGTGGCACAATCTCTCGTTATTACCCTAATTGGGGTCATTAAGGCGCTTGAGTACAGAGCGTCTGATATTCAAATTTGACGGTTTAGGCTAGTGATAGTAGCTACTTTAGCCATCATTTTCTTATCATTTACTTGGCGCATTATCTATCGAAGTGGTTAACGCATATCAGCATTTACCAAGGTTTATGCGACTCACATTGAGCGCCTTAACCGCTGAAAGAAGATCGCAAGCCTGTAAAGACCGATAGTGAATGATGTATAAGGGCTTTAAGGATAAAAGGATAGATAGGGTGATGATGATCATTTATCTTATCTCCTGAATGCAGTCCTTTTAGTAGCCAACCCTAAAGTAAAAGTTGCAATTACTGTATAGTAATTAGAAGAGTAAAGAGAATCGTGGTAAGTATTTTTATCACCTTTAGAATCTTTACTCTATTTGCTCTGCCTGCGTTTTATTAATCCGCTTATGTGAATATATACCCGTTCTGCCTGCGGAGTTTGGTTTGTACATCATCTAAGATGTATATGCTGTCTGCTTACTTAAAAGGACAAGCTATGTCAATGATTTCCTCCTCTACGCATTTGGCGACCCCAGATGACTTCTCTGATAATTGCGGCTTTGGTTTGATTGCTCATATTGAGGGCCAAGCCAGCCATGATTTGGTAAAAACAGCCATTCACAGCTTAAGTTGTATGACCCATCGCGGCGGTGTCGCTGCGGATGGTAAAACCGGTGATGGTTGCGGTTTATTATTGGCGACGCCAAGCGTATTTTTTAGCAATATTGCAGCTGAGCAAGGGTTTACGCTGACGGCCAATTTTGCAGTAGGTATGGTCTTTGTTAATTTAGACGAGACGAAAGCGCAGTATAGCCGACAGGTGCTCAATGAAGAGCTTAGCGCCCAAGGTTTGGAAGTAGCTGGTTGGCGCGATGTGCCACTTGATTTGAGTATCGTTGGTGAGATTGGTCGTGAGACCTTGCCCGGTTTTCAGCAAGTATTTGTCAATGCAGCAGATGAGCTAGCCGCCGATGATTTTAACCGTAAGTTATTTGTCGCGCGTAAAAAAGCGGAACAACGCTTGGTTGATGACGAGCTGTTTTATGTATGCTCATTAAACTGTCAGACGATTATTTATAAAGGTTTGGTCATGCCATCAGACCTGCCAGCTTTCTTTTTAGACCTACAAGATACGCGTTTGGCCTCGCATATTGTGGTCTTCCATCAGCGTTTTTCGACCAATACGCTGCCGCGTTGGCCACTGGCGCAGCCGTTTCGCTATTTGGCGCATAACGGTGAGCTGAATACCATCACCGGCAACCGTAGCTGGTCCGAGGCGCGTACGCCAAAATTAAAATCTGATAAATTGCCCAATTTAAACGAACTAACGCCACTGGTTAATAGCACCGGCTCAGACTCATCAAGCTTAGATAATATGCTAGAAGTGCTGATGTCGGGCGGTATGAGTTTGTTCCATTCGATGTCGATTCTGGTGCCACCCGCTTGGCAAAATGTCGATAGTATGGATATGGATTTGCGCGCGTTTTATGAGTTTTACTCGCAGCATATGGAGGCGTGGGATGGCCCAGCAGGTTTAGTGATTCAAGATGGTCGCTATGCTGTCTGTATGCTTGATCGTAATGGTCTACGCCCATCGCGTTGGGTCACGACCAAAAACGGTTATATCACTGTGGCGTCTGAGGTTGGCGTTTGGGATTATGCGCCAAAAGACGTGCTCGCTAAAGGTCGGGTCGGTCCCGGTCAGATGCTGGTGATCGATACCATGACCGGTCAAATTATGGATACCAAAGCCATTGCGACGTTACTCAAAAAGGCCCATCCATATCGTAAGTGGCTACGTGAAGAAGCGACCCGTATCCGTGATGATGAGCGCCTTGAAGAAGAGTTAGCCGCACAAGCCTGCCGCGGCGAGCCGCTAAAAGCATTGCAAAAAATGTATCACATCACCAATGAAGAGCGCACCGAAATTATCCGTCCTAATGCCGAAAATGGTCAAGAGCCAGTCGGCTCGATGGGTGATGATACGCCTATGGCAGTGCTGTCGCAGCAAATTCGCCATGTCGGCGACTTTTTCCGCCAGCAGTTTGCACAGGTGACCAATCCGCCGATTGATCCATTGCGCGAGTCCATCGTGATGTCGCTACAGACTTGCTTAGGGGCTGAGACCAATGTGTTTGCGCCATCAGCACGCGACGCCCATCGTATTATCTTATCGTCGCCAGTTTTATCAGCCAGTAAAATGCAGCAGCTCGAAACTTTGGCTGATCCAGCGTTCCAAATGGCGCGTATCGATTTAAACTACGATGCCAATCTTGAGTTATCAGCCGCCATCAAAGCTATCTGTGAGCAAGTGGCAAATAGCATCCGTGCTGGTCATACTTTGATTGTCTTGTCTGATAAAAACATTACTGCCGATAAAGTACCGGCCAATGCCATTATGGTCACCGGTGCGGTGCATCATTACCTGATAGCACAAGGTATTCGTACCGATGCCAATTTAATCATAGAGACAGGCTTGGCACGCGATTCGCATCAAGTAGCGGTATTGATTGGCTTTGGTGCGACCTGTATTTATCCATATTTAGCTTATGACGTCATTGATGATTTGGTAGCGACTGGTGAGCTGCTTGGCGATCCGATTCAAGCGCGGGTAAATTTCCGTAAAGGCTTGGATAAAGGTTTGCTAAAAATCTTATCAAAAATGGGCATCTCGACCATTGTATCGTATCGGGGCGCACAATTATTTGAAGCGGTTGGGCTCTCTGAAGAAGTGGTAAGCTTATGCTTTAAAGGCGTGCAAAGCCGTATTAAAGGCGCAACTTTTGCCGATTTAGCTGTCGACCAAGCGCAATTGGCTGCCAATGCCTTTAAACGTCGTGCGCCACTAGATCAAGGTGGCCTGCTGAAGTTTGTCTTTAATAAAGAATACCATGCCTTTAATCCTGACGTCATTAATAGCTTACATACTGCGGTACGGACAGGCGATTATGATAATTATCGTCATTATGCCGATTTGGTCAATAGCCGTCCCGTTGCAACCTTGCGTGACTTGCTGCAATTAAAGACGGATAATTCAATTGACGTTAATGAGGTCGAAGATATCTCAGCAATCTTGACGCGCTTTGATTCAGCAGGGATGTCGTTAGGGGCGTTGTCTCCTGAAGCCCATGAAGCGATTGCCATGGCGATGAATACCATTGGCGGGCGCTCAAACTCTGGTGAAGGCGGCGAAGATCCGGTACGTTATGGCACGTTGCGTAATTCAAAAATTAAGCAAATCGCCTCTGGTCGATTTGGCGTGACGCCTGCCTATCTGCGTTCAGCAGAAGTGATGCAGATTAAGGTTGCTCAAGGCGCAAAACCCGGTGAAGGTGGTCAGCTGCCGGGTGGTAAGGTCAATGCGTTAATCGCCCGTCTGCGTTATTCGGTGCCTGGGGTGACGCTCATATCACCGCCGCCGCATCATGATATTTATTCTATTGAAGATTTGGCGCAGCTGATTTTTGATTTAAAACAAGTCAATCCAGATGCTTTGGTATCGGTAAAATTGGTCTCGCGTCCCGGTGTTGGTACGATTGCAACGGGCGTGGCAAAAGCCTATGCCGATTTAATTACTATCTCAGGCTATGATGGCGGCACCGCAGCATCGCCACTATCCTCTATCCATCATGCTGGCTCGCCGTGGGAGCTAGGGCTTGCTGAAACCCATCAGTCGCTACGTGTTAATGGCTTGCGTGATAAAGTCCGTATCCAAACCGATGGTGGGCTAAAAACCGGTCTTGATGTGGTCAAAGCCGCAATTCTTGGGGCTGAAAGCTTTGGCTTTGGTACCACGCCGATGATTGCGGTTGGTTGTAAGTACTTGCGCATTTGCCATCTTAATAACTGCCCGACCGGCGTTGCCACCCAAAAAGCCCAGCTCCGCGATGAGCATTTCATTGGCGAAGCAGAAATGCTCATTAACTTCTTTAAATTTGTCGCGACTGAAACGCGTGAATGGCTTGCGGCATTAGGCGTGCGCAGTATGGAAGAACTGGTCGGACGTACTGACTTGCTTGAAGTATTAGAAGGTAATACCGATAAGCAGCGTCATTTGGATTTAACGCCGTTATTATTTAGCCATCCAGCCAGTAGTGGCAAAGCGCAAACCTGCCAGGTTGCGCGTAATGAGCCGTTTGATAAAGGCTTGCTTGCTGAGCAGATGATTAGCGATATGCTGCTCAATATTCGTAAAGGGAACGGCGGCGATTATAGCTACGCCGTCGGCAACTGTGATCGCTCTATCGGCGCGCGTATTTCAGGTGAGATTGCACAGGTATGGGGCAATATTGGCATGAGTGATATGCCCATTAAGCTGCATTTAAACGGAACCGCAGGGCAAAGTTTGGGTGTCTGGAATGCGGGCGGCTTGCATATTGAGCTTGAAGGCGATGCCAATGACTATGTCGGTAAAGGCATGGCGGGCGGTGAGATTGTCATTTATCCGCCGAAAGACTCAAGCTTTCATGCGCAAGAAACTGCTATCATCGGTAATACCTGTTTGTATGGTGCAACAGGCGGTAAGCTATATGCTGCTGGCACGGCAGGCGAGCGTTTTGGCGTACGTAACTCTGGCGCGCATGCGGTCATCGAAGGCACAGGCGACCATTGCTGCGAGTATATGACCGGCGGTATCATTACCATCCTTGGTCGTACGGGTCTGAATTTTGGCGCTGGTATGACGGGTGGATTTGCTTATGTGCTCGATATGGATGGTGACTTCTTTGATCGCTGTAATCATGAGTTGATTGATTTAAACCGTATCTCAAGCGAGCAAATGGAAGGTCATCGTATTTACTTGCAACAAGTCATTGAAACCCATGTCGATAAAACCGGTAGTGCGTGGGGGCAGACCATCTTAGCGGACTTTGAGCATTATGCGCGTAAGTTCTATTTGGTGAAGCCCAAAGCGGCAAACGTTGCGACCTTGCTTAAGACCACGACAGCTGATCCACAATAAATGGAATGAGTCAGCAAGAGGTTTACGAGCAGTTTTAATACATAGCTTTAATGCACAATTTTAAGCAGGTAAATGACAGCCCGTATCCGTAAATTTGCCTCATTGAGGCTGCAGATATTGGTTGTCGTTAGCCACTATAAAATACCTCTATATAAAAGAGACAATACCATGGCAAAACGCTTAGAAAATAGTTTTCAGTTTTTAGATGTACCACGCCTTGAGCCCACCAAAAAAGACATCGCCACCCGTTCAACCGAGTTCGTAGAGATTTATCATCCATTTGAAAGCGAGTCAGTGGCGCAGCAATCGCATCGTTGCCTTGAATGCGGTAACCCGTACTGTGAGTGGAAATGTCCGGTACATAATTACATTCCCAATTGGCTTAAACTGGCGAGTGAAGGTCAGATATTTCAGGCGGCAGAATTGTGCCACCGTACCAATACTTTGCCTGAGGTTTGTGGACGTGTCTGCCCGCAAGACCGCTTATGTGAAGGCGCTTGTACCTTAAACGACGGCTTTGGCGCGGTGACTATTGGCAACGTTGAAAAGTATATCAACGACACCGCTTTTGCCCTTGGTTGGCGTCCTGATATGTCCGATGTGATTTGGACGGACAAAAAAGTCGCTATTATTGGCGCTGGTCCAGCAGGTTTGGGCTGTGCAGATATCTTAGTTAGAAATGGTGTAACACCTGTTATTTTTGATAAGCGCCCAGAAATTGGCGGCTTATTAACCTTTGGTATTCCAGAATTTAAGATGGAAAAAGGCGTCATGCGCAACCGCCGTGTCATCTTTGAAGGCATGGGCATGGAGTTTCGTTTAGAGACAGAAATCGGTACTGATGTCAGCATTGATGAGCTGCTAAGCGAGTATGATGCGGTATTTATGGGCATGGGTACTTACACATATATGCGCGGCGGCTTTGCAGGTGAAGAGCTAGAGGGCGTCTATGATGCGCTAGATTACCTGATTGCAAACGTCAATCGCTGTAACGACTGGGAGAAAAATCCAGAAGAATATATCGATTTAAAAGGTAAAAAAGTGGTGGTGCTAGGCGGCGGTGATACGGCGATGGACTGTAACCGTACCAGTATCCGTCAAGGGGCGCAGCAAGTGGTTTGTGCTTATCGCCGCGATGAAGAAAATATGCCCGGCTCCCGCCGCGAAGTGGTCAATGCGCGCGAAGAGGGTGTTGAGTTTTTATTCAACCGTCAACCGACAGAAATCATTGGTTTAAATGGCAAAGTGAACGCGGTCAAAGTGATTACCACTCATCTAGGCGCGCCTGACAACCGTGGTCGCCAGCGCCCCGAGCCCATTCCCAATTCAGAAGAAATTATCCCCTGTGATGCGGTTATTTTGGCCTTTGGTTTCCGTCCTAGCCCTGCTGATTGGTTTGCAGGGCAGCAAATCTCGATGGACAGCTCGGGTCGGGTCATAGCCGCCGAAAAACAAACCTTTAAATTTCAAACCAGTAACCCCAAAATCTTTGCTGGTGGTGATATGGTACGCGGCTCTGATTTGGTCGTGACGGCGATTTGGGAAGGTCGTGAAGCAGCAGAAGGCATTCTAGATTTCTTAGAGGTGTAGCATTTAGCGCTAGCAATAGCTAAAGGCTCTTAGCCAGACGTTGTCAGCTAAGCACTATCTTGGCGTGCTTTTTTGTTGTTATGTGCTAGCATGTTTTGACCTTTAACGTCTTTTATCTTTTAATAGATGAAAGGCGTTATTTTTTGACCATTGCTTTATTATCGCTTTATCAATAGTTAAGCTAGCAGTTATTATTTAACCGCATTTTTATTCATTTATTTTTATTCATTTATTATAAGAGACAGCCTGCGTGAAACCGACTTTTTGGCAACGATTTACTGCGCCGTTTGTGGAGCCATATGCCCGCTATCAGCATGCGGATATTTTGCATGCCATACGTTTGGGTGTGGCCGTGCTGATTGCACTGTTGTTAAATGAGTTCACGCACTTGCCGCATGGTGAGTGGACGACCATTACCGTGTTTGTGATATTGGGCTTATTGCAATATCAAGGGGCGATTTATACCAAGGCCAAAGAGCGCATACTCGGCACCTTACTTGGGGTGGTGGTCGGGCTGAGTTTCTTATGGCTGATCCAAGATACGGGTCATTGGCTATGGTTATATTACGGGCTGATTGGTATTATCAGTGGCATCATCGGTTATGTAGCGGTCAAGCAGCTGGGTTATATTGGTCTATTGACAGGGATTACGATGCTGATGATTGTTTCAAGCCCTGATCATAGTAATATCGCCCAAGATGGTTTATATCGCGCTTTTAATATCTTACTTGGCGCAGGGGTGGCGGTAGCAGCAACCTTAATCCTACCGCTTAAATCGACCTTGATGTGGCGGTTTTTATTGGCCAGCAATCTTGAAACCTGCAGTAATTTGTACGCTGGGGTTGGCAATCATATTGATGCGGAAGTTTTGGTACCTAAGCCATTTAAATATAGTAAGGCGACCAGTTCAGCCAGTATTATTTACCCAAAGAGCAGCTCTGTACCAGATACACCCGTTAATAAATCTTTGGTAAAGGCGCTACAAAAAATCAATAAGCGCCTGCTTGCCGTGCGCCCGCATATCGCCGCGACAGCCAGTGAATCGGGCATTGAAAAAGAAACGCTAGAGACCATTCAGCGTACCCATCGTAATATTATTGGTACGATTGACTTGCTCTTAAGTGCCGCGCCGCGCTTGGCGAATATTGAGATTGATGATGAAAATCATATTTTGCTTATCCATTATCAGCATGAATTAACGCAAGCGATGCAGCATATGGCGGCGGTATTACGTAGCCCAAACGATGAGGTATTTCGTCCTATTACGCGCATTGCGGTATCAGAATATCCAAGTGTAGAAAATTTGGGCTTTGAGTGGCAAGGCTATTTTTGGTTAACTCAAACCTTACAACTACAACTGCAGCGGCTCAGTGATTTGCTACAAACCACCAAGCCGCAATGGTTTGCCGCCTCAGGTCTACGTTATCAGCGCCGCGAGCAGCGCCGTATTGAGCATAAAGGTAGCGAAACTGATTTGCATTTATAAATAGAAAAATAAATAAAAGACAAATAAAAAACGCTGACTCTATAAGGTCAGCGTTTTTTTATAACCATATTTAATAAAAACAGCTAATAACCATCAGCCATTAATAATCATATTTTAACAAACAATGATTAACGACCGGTTTTTAGCTTATCCCAATACTGCTGATACACTTGCAAGGCTTCATCACCGACATCTTCTTGGAATTCAGCTTTTGCTAGCACATCTTTGCTTGGATAAATGGTTGGATTGTTTCTAACCTCTTCTGGCATCATCTCACGCGCGGCGATATTAGGCGAGGCATAACCAATCTCTTCGCTGACGATTTTAGAGTTCTCAGGACGCAGTAAGTAGTCAATAAATTTGTGTGCTGCATCGACCTGTTTGGCGTTTTTGGGAATCACAAAGTTATCCATCCACAAGATAGCGCCCTCAGTTGGGTATTTATACACCAAGCTGGTCAAGCCTTCGTTATTGGCGATGATAGCTTCACCATTCCAACTCATACCAACCGTGGTTTCGCCTTCCATATACGGCATGCGCGAGGCATCGGAGTTAAAGGTTTTCACATTTGGCATCAAGGTCGTCAGCTTCTCATAAGCGGCTTTGATTTCGTCAGGGTTTTTACTATTACCTGAATAGCCAAGGGTCAATAGCGCCATGCCAAACACTTCGCGCATGTCATTCATCAGCATCACTTGACCTTTATACTCAGGACGCCATAAGTCATTCCAGCTATTTACGGTCGCAGGATCAACCGCTTCGCCATTGATGGCAAGACCGGTGCTGCCCCACATGTAAGGAATCGAGTATTTGTTTTCTGGGTCAACTTTGGTATTGGTAAATGAGGTATCAAGATTCTTAAAGTTGCTTAATTTGGACTTATCCAGCTCTTGTAGCAACCCTTCTTTGGCCATTTTTTCGACATAATAGGTCGATGGAATCGCTAAATCATATTGGCTAGAGTCATCAAGCAATTTGAGCTTGGCGTACATGGCTTCGTTAGAATCAAAAGTGGTGTAATTGACCCGAATGCCCGTCTCTTCGGTAAAGCCATCGAGAATTTCCTGCGGCATATACTCAGACCAGTTATACAAATTAAGCGTTTCTGTGCTGGCAGTTGTACCGTCAGTTGCCGCATTGTCAGAGTTGCTACAGCTGGCAAGTGCAAGTCCGACTGTCACCGCTAAAAGCGCTTTTGGCAGTATACGAGTGCCACGAACAACGCTGTGAGCGGCAGAGTGGGATGATGATAAATGGGTCAAAATAGCTCTCCTAAATAAGAATGATGCAAATGAGTAAAAGTTAGATGGTAGATAGTTAATGCTAAGTGCTAAGTGTTGAATACTAAGTGTTAAGTACTAAATATAAGCTATCGAGCCAAATGTGAAACTATTATGGCTATGATTGTGAATAATTTAAAGGGTAAGGATGCGCTCGGTATTCATACCACTATTAAAGCTCATGCCGATAACTGGCTAAGAATTATTTACAAGTAATAGTATGAGGTTTTCCGCTAAACTTTTGTAAGATAATAAGCACAAATAATCATGTTATGATGGGCGCTGGTTTATTTTTCAGCCATCACTTAACAATATAGTTTATATAAAACAAATAGATTAACCATAACACAATAATAAAGGATGCAACATCATGACTCAGAGTAACCCACTGATTCCAGCGCTGCTCACGGATAAAGTCGCTATTGTCACTGGCGCTAGTCGCGGACTTGGCGCTCAGATTGCTGAGCAAATGGCAGCAGCAGGCGCACGCGTTTGCGTCAATTATCTTAATAGTAAAGGCGCTGCCGACCAAGTGGTTGCCGGTATCATTGCCGCAGGTGGTCAAGCATTTGCTTATCAAGCTGATGTTAGCGATTTAGCACAAATGCAAGCGCTGGCAGCTGAAGTGGTTGCGCGTTATGGTCGCATTGATATATTGGTCAATAACGCCTTGCCAAGTTATCAGTTTAATCCGAGTGCCGACTATACCAGTATCGAAACCGTCAAATGGGCGCATTTTTCGCAGCAGCTTGACGGTATTGTCAAAGGTGCGGTCAATAGCGTGCAAGCGGTACTACCACAAATGAAAACGCAAAAAATGGGCAAGATTATCAATATCTCAACCAATCTTGTTTATAATCCGGTGGTCACTTATTACGACTATACCACTGCCAAATCTGCATTGATTGGACTGACGCGTAACTTGGCTGCGGAGCTTGGACAATACGGTATCCGCGTTAACTTGCTGGCAGGTGGATTGCTACAAACCACGGATGCGAGCCGTTTAACGACTGAAGAGGTCTTTGATTATATCGCCACCACCACGCCATTACGACAAGCAACCTCGGTGGCTGACTTTGCCAATTCGGTACTATTAATGGCGTCTGATTTGAGCTTGGCCATCACCGGACAGTCTATCGCTGTCGATGGTGGTTTGACGATGCCTTAAGGCTTTGAGGTCATGATGCTTTGATATCTAAACGTTGATAAAAATAGCAAGATAAAATAAAAAACAAGCAAACAAACTTCTGACCACATTGATTAACTAAGAGATAGAGGAATAAGATGAATAACCGTAAACGAGCTGGAATCATCGCCGCAGTAATTGGGATGGTTGCTTTTATGATGATGTTCCATGCTGGCTCACCGACGCCTATCTTAAACTGGCCGGTGGAGACTTATATGGGCTTGGCATTTACCATTGGTTGGCTGAGTAGTGTGCCTAATTGGCTGGCCTATGTACTGGCAGCGCTGGTGCTTATCCTGATGGTCGTCGGCTTTTATAAAATTGGTGGCTGGGTTTATAGTTTGATGACAAGGAAGCGTTAAGTCCTTTTTTGCTCTATATTTAATTACTAAGATAGTTATGTGCGGCATTATTCTTGCGACCAGCTGTGAGTTATCAACCAAAAATTATCAATAACTAGAAAAACAAAAACCCTTGTCAGCGATTGGCAAGGGGTTTTTTTTGGTTATAAAGATAAACGCTATGACTACTTTCTCTTAAGATTCTTATACTTATGATGCTATCTTAAATTGTTCAAGCACTGCTTGTATCCCGTACTCTTCAATTGTGCCAGTGACGAAATCTGCGCGCTCGATTAGTGCGGGCTGAGCATCGCCCATCGCTACCGCATAGCCGACTAAATCAAACATCTCTAAATCATTCATGCCATCACCGAACGCCATACATTCACGTGCATCTACGCCATAATACTGACAGACGTCTTTGATACCGCGTGCTTTAGAGGCGTTTGCTGGCAGGATATCTGCGCCAATATGATGCCAATGTACCAGCTTTAAATCGTCCTGGGCAAAGTCGATGTCTTGCATTTTGTCTTCTTGATTGTTGAAGAATACCGAGCATTGATAGACTGGATTCGATAGGTAATAGACTGGGTCAACGATAGAGTTTGGTGTTCTGGCGTTGTATTCACGCAAGCGGGCGTTTTCACCTGACCATGCGATATGCGTCGCCGAGTCGAACTTATGAATCAGCTCGCTTGTTTCACATAACTGGACGATTTTGTCCGTCTGCTCAGCAGATAAAGGGTAATGACTGATGACACCCTTATTATCAAAGCTATATTGCCCATTCATACAAATAATCGCATCTAAGACATCAGCTTCAAACAAAGCTAAAATATCTGCTGGCAATATCGCTTTAGAGCGTCCCGTCGAAATCACCAATTTAATATCAGTTTTGGCAAGCGCTTCAAGGGTCGCTTGGTTGTGCGCGGCGATAACACCGTTACGGCTAAGCGTATCGTCAATGTCAAAAAATATCACTTTTGGCACAGGCAATGTATGCTTCATACTGGCTGTCGCCGCCTTATCTACAATAAACATGAGTATCCTTTATATTTGAAAAACGACTATTTAGGTAATTAGAGCAGGTGTTGAGAGTCGTTGAGATTTACTGAATAATTTTAAGTATTATCGCTAATAATAATGTAGTTTGTATTTATCAATAAGTACTCAATTTTATATGACTAAAAATACAGCAATAGGGTGGTTGTGACTCATTTATGTAGCGCTTTTATAACGATAAATGCCTTTCATATTTAGAAGGCGCTGGCCGGCAAATGGTTGATTTTATACTTTTTGACTTTATATAAGCTCTAAATAGAAATAGCATTTCGTTTAGTATTCTTAATAAATATATAAAATGCAAACTTGCCTGATAAGGACAGCATAATGAGCTTATCTACCGAAAACAATGTGAGCCAAAAAGCCTTAGACGATGATTTGTTTATATTATCACCGCGTCATCCTGACAGTCGGCTTGAGACGGATTGGTTGTTCTTATTCAACAAGCTACCACCTGATCAATGGTTTAGCGCAGATTATGCTTACAAAACATCGGGCTGGCTAAAAGTACATACTAACATACGCAAGCGTCAGCGTATCTTGACACAGATTAGTGCAGGTTATCAATCTGGCGAGTACGACTGGGCAGAATATCGCTCGCAGCTACTCAAACGTATCAGTATGCACATTCTCAAATTGCATCAACATCATGGCGTCGAGGATGAGGGGTTTTTCCCTGAGTTTATTCGGATGTATCCGCAGCTACAGGCAGGGTTTGAGATATTGGGTCGCGACCATGTGCGCTTGGATGCGCTACTCGATAAGTTGCAAGTGCAAAACGATACGTTGGCGAGAAGTGGGGTTGAGGATAAGGCGCTGGCAGCGCAATTACATCAAACCTTGGTGGAGGCGACCGATTTACTCTCGCAACATTTGACTGATGAGGAAGATTTAGTGATTCCGATTTTGGGGTTGAGGCAGGGTTAGGAGTTGAGTATTGCGCCTTAAATTTTTCTATTCATTCATGAAACAACGTTGCAGCTTGTAAAATACTAAAACTACTCCTAAAATTCTGAGAGGTGTCTTCAACGGAATTGATATTGTGATGAACGATAAAGAACAAGCTCGTACTGATGCGATCGTAGAAGTGCTACATCATGGAGCGGGTTTAAATGATAGCAGTATCAAGGGCACATTCAGAATTATTGGTCAAAAACTTACGGGCGATATTCCACTAGGTGCAGAGTCTCCCACGTTCGCTACTCGAAAGCGTATGATATTGTTCAGCTTGCAATCCAGTCGAATAAGAAATTTCTTACAGTTTTTTCTCGCGCTATTAATGTTATTCATAGTCATCCTGATGGTATGGGCGACATACCCCAGCGTGATATGGTGGCTGTTTCTTATGAGCGCAGTCTTAGCCTATTGGGCGTACTCGTCAATAAGTAGCTTTGTCAGGAAAGGAAGATTAATCTCTGTTATCAAAGCGCAGCAACAACTTTATCCAGACCCTGTCATTAAAACACAGACGCAACGGGTATATGATGTACAAAGACATGCCAAGCAATTTGCTCAGTCTCGTTTAGCCAGTCGTTTTATTGCGCTATTTATTATGTTGATGAGTGCTTATACGATGAATTTGTATACTGCTGATATGCCAACACAACTAAAGCACTTTTGCTTTTTAGCACCGTTTACGTTTATGCTCGCTGTTGGGATCATGTTTTATCCCATTAGCAAAGCTGAAAACCTGCATCTATACGGTGTTACCCAAATACCCTTTAAATATATGCCGTTTGGCATGAAACTGTGTTTATTCATCGGTGCATTATTGAGTGCGACCATGTTTATTGTAGATACTTTTGGCATCAATATATTTAGTTAGTTCGAGTGTCAGAGTAAGATGTACAAGATGGTATCTACGATAGCTATAACTCTAAGAAATCATGATATCTGATAAAGAAATCGGTCAAAATCCAAAAATATTATTGATTATATTTCATCATAAAGTGTATCTTGGTTTAGATAAGTATTTTATAAATAAGGTTTTTTATGCAGATAACGACGAGCCATACTCCAGAAAGCAAAAAAATAAATGGCGAGCATATTCTTATCAACATGACATATATCGCCAAAAATGTCGACCTAGATTCGGGAATCGAGCTGACTCGTGCATTTGAGTATTGGCGAAGATATTTTGAAGAAAACAATATAGTTTCAGCTTTAGTCATTAGTGAAGGTTATTTCGTTCAAAGTTTTCAAGGTACAAGGCCTGCTATCAATATTGCCTTAGGAAAAATACTTGACAAGCATTCAACCATTTTCCCTAATATTGTTAATATAGAGGAAATTGAATCGCGTCAATGGAATGGGTTTTTAGTTAAATATCTAACATCAAGCGCTGAAGATGAAGAATATGCCCTAAAAAGCTTCTCAGCAGGTTCTGACTATAATCCCTATCTCATGACAAGTAATCAGATTGAAAGCTTTTTGACAGCAGTTTTTGCAGATACCGAATCCAGCAATTTTTAGATGAGTAATATCTTTTTACCATAATTGTCATCTGCTTTAGCTTGCCTAAAAAAGCCGTCTATACCTTGTGTATAGGCGGCTTTTTGTTAAGAATATTGTGAGCTTTAAATGTTAGAGACTAAAGTGCGAAGTATAGATATTATCAACCAACCTCAACACTCGTCACATTCTGAAAGCCTCTTGGCAACTGACCACCACGATTACCACGAGTGCCCGTATAATTGGCTAAATCATTAGGCTTTAGCGTCACATGACGTTTGCCAGCGGTAATGATTAGGCTGTCTTGCTGACTAAGTGGCGTGATGGCAAGCACCTCTTCACCGTCTTTTAATTTAATCAGCTTATTGCCTTTACCACGTGCCTGTTCAGGCAAATCATCAAGGGCAAATATCAATAGATATCCTGCATTGGTCACGACAGCAACATGGTCAGGCATCGCGCTTGCGCTGCTATTTTCACCTTCGGCATTTTCATTATTAGCATTGGCAGTCATATCCGCTGGCGCATCGATACGCGCAACAGGGAGCAAACGACTATCAGCTGCTAGATTGATGATATTTTTGCCCGCTTTTTGATTGCTATCGAGATTGCCAATAGTATTGATAAAACCATAACCTGCTGAGCTGGCGAGGATGATACGTTGATCGTCAGCACCCGTTAATAGCTGCTCAAAGCTGGCACCTGCTGGCGGTTTGAGTACGCTGGTCAGCGGATCGCCTTGACCACGGGCGGAGGCGAGGCTATGCGCATCGATACTATAACTGCGTCCAGTGCTATCGAGCACGTAGATTCTCTCATTGGATTTAGCGCGCACGTGGGCTTGATAGCTATCGCCTGAGCGATAGGTCATGCCAGCAGCATCGACGTCATGGCCTTTGGCAGCGCGAATCCAGCCTGCTTTCGATAGGATAGCAGTGACAGGCTCGCTTGGTACGAGGTCAGACTCTTTGAGTGCTTGCGCTTCTTCGCGTTCTGCCAATTGTGCCACGCGCTCGTTACCGTGTTCTTTCATATCGGCGGTAAGCTCATCAATCATCAGATTGGTCAGGCTGTCTGGATTGTCCAAGTACTCTTGAATGATGGCGCGTTCGGCTGCCAGCTCATCTTGCTCGCGGCGAAGCTCAATCTCTTCTAGTTTAGCGAGCTGACGCAGACGAATATCTAAGATAGCATTGGCTTGTATCTCAGTCAGGTCATAGTCTTGCATCAATGATAATTTTGGATCGTCTTCTTCACGAATAATACGAATGACTTCATCGATATTCAGATAAGCAATCAGCAAACCTGCAAGGATATGCAAGCGCTTATCGATCTTATCGAGGCGATATTGCAAACGGCGCGTGACCACTGAGCGGCGACAGACGAGCCATTCTTCAAGGATTTCTTTGAGGTTTTTGACTTGGGGCTTACCATTTAGGCCAATCATATTCATATTGACGCGGTAATTGCTTTCTAAATCAGTGCTGGCAAATAGATGACTCATTACTCGCTGCACATCGACGCGGGTAGATTTTAGCTCTAAGACGATACGGCAAGCGTTTTCATGATCTGATTCATCGTGAATATCAGTAATCCAAGGCAGCTTTTTATCCGTCATGAGCTTAGCGATTTGCTCTTGAATCTTATTGCCTGACACTTGGTAAGGAAGCGCATCGATGATGACTAAATTCTTCTCTTTTGGGTCAATATGAAAGGTGGCGCGCATTTTATAGCTGCCGCGACCAGTCTCATACATCGCCTGCAAATCTTTTTTACTGGTAATGATTTCAGCGGGCGTTGGCAAATCAGGCGCTGGTATCGATTGGGTTAATTGCTTAACCGATAGCTCAGGATTTTTTAGCAAACGAATAGCCGCGCGTACCACTTCATTTAGGTTATGCGGCGGGATATCGGTCGCCATACCGACGGCAATACCAGTCGTACCATTTAATAAAATATTAGGCAGGCGGGCAGGTAGGGTGGTCGGCTCTTGCATGGTGCCATCGAAGTTATCTTGCCAATCGACCGTGCCTTGTCCGAGTTCTGCAAGCAAGGTATTGGCATAAGCCGACATTTTGGCTTCGGTATAGCGCATCGCGGCAAAGGACTTAGGGTCATCGGGGCTACCCCAGTTACCTTGACCCGTGATCAGCGGATAGCGATAACTAAACGGCTGCGCCATCAGAACCATCGCCTCATAACAGGCGCTATCACCATGCGGATGATATTTACCCAGCACGTCACCGACGGTACGCGCAGACTTTTTCGCCTTCGCCGTCGATTTTAGTCCTAGCTCACTCATGGCATAGACGATACGGCGCTGGACAGGTTTTAGACCGTCAGCGATATTTGGCAACGCCCGATCCATGATGACGTACATGGCATAGTTGAGATAGGCTTGCTCGGTAAACTCCGCCACTGAGCGGGTATCCATTGGTTCATTTGGGATAATGGGTGTAATGGTATTATCAATAACATCGGACATAAAATAGGGTTCACTTATCAGTTTTAATAGGTATAAATAATTGGTGCAAGCGTGCAAATAGGATAGTGCTATCGTAAAGGATATTGGCAAAATTAAAAAGGCATAAGTCAGAATAGACGACAGGTCGTGACGTGCTAGATAGTCGTGCTGATTGCGTTTTGGCTGATAGCTTTTACGAAATAAGAGAAGTATAGTGAATCAGACGCATATGGTTTGTCTTTTTACTAAGCGCCTGTTTCATAACGCACTATGCAATAGTGCTCAGCAATAATTATTATAAAGGCTGTAACACGGAACCGTTATTATCGAACTGTCTATCCAAGCCGTCTATCTATCCAAGCCGTCTATCATATGGAGTAGCTATTATGTCATCGTCATCTATATCACCTGCCTATTTATCACGAACGCGTGCTCAGCATCTAACCAAAAATGCGCTAGTAGTCAGTGCTGTCGCCAGTATGATGGGATTGACGGCGTGTAGCTCATCGGCAGTGAGCCAGCCGATGGCCGAGCAAACTCGTAGCACTATTGGTCTAAATGCTATAAAGCAATCAGATAATAAAAAATCTATGCCGCCTATTGTAGCAGTCGCCGAGTCGGAGGTGGCGATGCCACGTGTTGTCTTAGCTGACAGTGCTATGAGCGCTACCAATAACACCATGAGCAATAGCATGGGCAGCATGACACGTTCCGCGCCGCAATGGAGTGTGCGGCCGTTATCTGGCATCAGCGTACAGCCACCAGTACGTGATAATTATCAAAAAAACGACGCCAATCCGGTACACCGCACCACTGAGATGGCGGTTGCTACTCTATCCATCGATACCGATACTGGTAGCTACGCCAATGTGCGCCGCTATCTTAATGAGGGGCAGCTGCCACCTGTCGATGCCGTGCGCGTAGAGGAGTTGATTAACTATTTTAATTATCAATTTGATGATGGCAAACGTATCGCCAATGCGCCGTTTGTGGTCGCAACGGAAGTGGTTGATTCACCGTGGGATAAGGCCGATCAAGATAATAAAATCGTCAAAGTCGGGATTAAAGCGGTTGAGAATAGCTGGTCTAGTAAAAACACCAATCAAGTTATGCCGCCCGCCAACTTGGTATTTTTGGTCGATGTGTCAGGCTCCATGTCATCACGCGATAAGCTACCACTGGCGCAATCGTCATTGAAGTTACTCACCGAACAGATGCGTGCGCAAGACAGTATTAGCATTGTTACGTATTCGGGCACTACCAGTGTGGCACTGCCTTCTACCAGTGGTGACCAAAAAGCAAAAATACTCGCTGCAATAGAAAGCTTAACTGCTGCTGGCTCGACCAATGGTGAAGACGCCTTAAAGCTGGCTTATAGACAAGCAGAACAAGGCATGAAAAAGAACGGCATCAATCGCATTATGATGCTGACCGATGGCGATTTTAATGTCGGTATCAGTGATGTCGATGAGATGCTAGAGTTGGTCAAAGCCAATCGTGATCGCGGAATCTCCTTATCGACCGTCGGTTTTGGTCGTGGCAATCTCAACGACCACATGATGGAGCAGATGGCGGATAACGGCAATGGTAACTATAGCTATATCGACAGTTTGACTGAGGCCAAAAAAGTTTTTAGCGATGAGCTAGCGGCGACCTTTAATACCGTCGCCAAAGACGTCAAGGTGCAAGTAGAGTTTAATCCAAATGTGGTCAGCGAATGGCGTTTAATCGGTTATGAAAACCGCGTCCTTAATGAGGAGGATTTTAATAATGATAAAGTCGATGCCGGCGAGTTGGGAGCAGGTAAGGCAGTCATTGCACTGTTTGAAATAACCCCCACTGGCAAAAAAGGGTTATACAGCGACCGCCGTTATAATGAGAATGAATCAAAGAAGACAGCTAGCGGCAAAAAAACAAACGAGCTAGGCTATCTAAATATTCGCTATAAAGCGCCAAAAGGTGGTAGCTCTAAGTTGATTAACCAACCCATTATTAATGCCAGTCGCCCTTTAAATAAAGCCAGTATCGATACCCAATTTGCCATCGCCGTAGCAGGGTTTGGTCAACGCTTAAGCCAAAGCGATTATATTAATGACTGGCACTATAGCCATAGCACCAAACTTGCGACCAGTACTCTGGCTCAAAAACCAGATAGCGATAAGGATGGCACGCGGCGTAACTTTGTGACCTTAACCGAGCTTGCTGCTGCCCTTGACAGTAAACGTTAAGAAAAGCGTAAGGTACGGTTATTTTTATTAACAATGGAACAATGTTTGGTAATAAATAATTGGTAACAATCCGTGGTATGGCCGGTCATTTAATGGTTAAGTATTTGATAGTAATATAATTAACGGCCGTCAAGTACGTTTAAGAACTCAGGTAGCAATCTTTTATATTGAGTAGTTTGTATAAAGTGTGTATGTTAATCAACAAAGGGCTATTTATCGCTATATTGTTGACTCATTGCCAGACGCTTATATCGTCAGCCGCCCGCCATCATGGTTATATGGATGGTTAGCTTGAACGATGAGGTTTGGTATGTTTATCACTCTGTGATAGAGATAGGTTAATAGCAGCACACTATTACTAGGAGCAGTAAGATTATGGAAAATCAAGGTAACCTAATTCGTCGTAATGACAAAGCGTGGCTCAAAACTTACGAAAAGCTTGGCATACAGTACGAGATTAATATGCCGCCCGCCAATACCTCTTTAATCGATATTCTTGAGCAGAATTTTGTTACTCATGCTGGTCGTACCGCCTTTGTGTGCATGGATGTAAAGCTCTCGTACGAAGATTTAGACCGTTATAGCAAACAGATTGCCGCATATTTACAGTCGCTTGGCCTAAAAAAAGGCGATAAAGTCGGCGTTATGATGCCCAATATCTTGCAGTTACCGGTTGCCGTATTAGGTGTCCTACGTGCTGGCATGACCTTGGTTAACGTCAATCCACTTTATACCACTAAAGAGCTTCAGCATCAGTTAGAAGATTCTGAGACTAAAGTGCTGTTTATCCTAGAAAACTTTGCCAAGACTTATGAAGATATCGGTAAAGATTTGGTCGATCATGTGGTGGTGACGTCGATGGGCGATTTAATGAGCCCGTTAAAAGGTTTTATCGTCAATGCTGTCGTGCGTCATGTCAAAAAACTAGTGCCTCATTACACGCTTAAAAAGAGCGTGAACTTTAAAAAAGCACTCAATCAATTGTCTGCGAAAAAGTATAACCGCCCCACCAATATCGGGCTTGATGATGTCGCCGTATTGCAGTATACCGGTGGTACCACAGGTGTGGCAAAAGGCGCGATGCTAACGCACGGCAACTTGGTCGCCAACTTAATTCAGTGTGATACCTATCTTGGCGATGCGTTTGATAAGTTTGAAGCGCGTAATGAGCAGCCTGTTATTATGACAGCCTTGCCGCTCTATCATATCTTCTCATTTACAGTTTGTGGTATGTACGGTCTATATCGTGGCTGTATCGGTCTGCTGGTACCGAATCCACGTGATGGCGCAAGTTTAATCAAAGCCTATAAAGATTATCCACCGGCGTTTTTCCCAGCGGTAAATACGCTATTTAATGCGCTCGCTAATAGTGACGCATTTAAAGCCTTAGACCATAGCAAGCTTGAGATGTCTATGGGCGGCGGTATGGCAGTATTAAAAGATACCGCGGCTAAATGGGAAAAAATAACTGGCAACATCATTGTGCAAGGTTATGGTCTGTCGGAAACCTCTCCTGTTGCTTCAGCAAATCCGCAAGGTACAGGCGAGTTCTCAGGTAATATCGGTCTACCGATGCCTGGAACAGACATGGCCATCTTGGATGAAGAAGGCAATGAAGTGCCACTTGGTGAGCGCGGTGAAATTTGCGTTCGTGGTCCGCAGGTCATGAAAGGCTACTGGAAACGTGATGATGCCACCGCTGAGGTCATGACGTCTGATGGTTATTTCCGTACCGGTGATATCGGCGTGATGGACGAAGAGGGTTACTTTAAGATTGTTGATCGCAAAAAGAATATGATTTTGGTATCAGGCTTTAACGTCTATCCAAACGAAGTGGAAGATGTGATGTCAGGTCATCCAAAGATTTTGGAATGCGGCGTTATCGGTGTCGATGATGAAAAGAGCGGCGAAGTACCGAAGATTTATGTCGTGCGCAGTGATGACAGCTTGACTAAAGAAGACGTGCTCGCTTATAGCAAAGAAAATCTAACCGGTTATAAGCGTCCTCGTTATGTTGAATTTATCGATGAGTTACCGAAATCTAACGTCGGTAAGATTTTACATAAAGACTTGCGCGCTTTAGAAGAGAAGAATCACGGTTAAGTGATTTAGCACCGAATATCATGTTTTTACCCACATTTATCACCCTTAATACATGATAAATAGGGTCAAAAATAGCCGGATATTCGCTGGTGTCATACTGAAAGATGATAAGGTCGTTTGTATAAGACCTTATCATTTTTTTTATTTTTCTATGATGATTTGGCAGTACGCATAGAGAATGGCGAGCAAAACTGCTATAGTTCCTGCCGATTATATTTTTGTATTTCACGATAAAAGTGCATGCTTAAGTGCTTAGCGCCGTTATAAAAGCATCGACAATGCTGGCTATTTGAATAATAGCTTTTTGCGTTAATGCGTTTGCAACTGGTGATACAATAGCTTTTATGCATTTGCATCATAGTGAGAGTAAACTTAGGCATGCGGCTTATATGTCTAAAGATTTTTGATGTAAAAAGTTTGTGAATAACAATTGCGCTCAGAGCTTAGGTGTTGAGCAGTTATTTATTCACAAACTTTTGATTTTATCAATACGTGGTTGGCGACCACGGTAAGGGCAGCACATATACTCTATATTTTAACAGTAACATTTAGGGACGATTATGACGGACAGTATCAATAAAGAAACCACCAACCATAACGCTGCGGGCAACGCTCAATCAATGGTTGAAAATGCATTTCCTACCATGCCGACGATAGATAGCGACAGTCCGTGGCTGAGTGCTTATGAGCGCTATGGCATCGATGCGACCATCGATATGCCAGATGACAGTACGTCTTTACTTGAAGTGTTCGAGCGTAACTTTAGTCGTTATGGGCAAAAACCTGCGTATATTTGCATGGGTGCGTCCATTACCTTTAAGCAATTAGACTTATACAGTCGCCAAATTGCCAGCTATTTACAGTCGTTAGGATTGGTAAAGGGCGATAAAGTTGGGGTGATGATGCCCAATATTTTGCAGTATCCAGTGGTGGCTTTGGGTATTATCCGTGCAGGTATGGTACTGGTTAATGTCAATCCTTTGTATACCAGCCGTGAGCTATCGCATCAGCTGCATGATAGTGGCGCTAAAGCGTTGTTTATCGTTGAAAACTTTGCAAAAACCTATCAAGATGCCGAAGATAAAGGGCAAGTGAAGCATGTCATCGTCTGTAAGCTTGGTGATATGCTTGGCTTGGTCAAAGGGGCAGTGGTCAACCTGGTCGCGCGTCATGTTAAAAAAATGATTCCCGCTTATCGTCTGCCAGAGAGCACCAGCTTTAAGCATGCGTTAAATGCGGTTTCAGCCAGCAAGTATAAGCGTCCTGATTTGAACTTAAGCGATGTGGCCTTGTTGCAATATACTGGCGGTACGACGGGTGTTGCCAAAGGCGCGATGCTGTCGCACGGTAACTTAGTCGCTAACATGCTACAGATTAGTGTCCTGATGAACAGCGCCTTTGATGATGATGTCGATGCTAATGATGTGATTTTGACCGCGCTCCCGCTATACCATGTGTTCTCATTTATGGTTTGCGGTATGTATGGTATGTACCAAGGTTATGCCGGTCTATTAATTCCAAACCCGCGTGATTTGGATGGTTTGATTAAAGAGATGGGCAAATACAAGCCATCGTTTATCCCTGCGGTAAACACCTTATTTAATGGCTTAGTACATAAAGAAGGCTTTGCAGATTTAGATTTCTCTAACCTAAAAGCCTCGATTGGCGGCGGTATGTCGGTATTGCCAAGTGTGGCAAAAGAGTGGCATAAAATCACTGGTCTGCCTATCGTTGAAGGTTATGGTTTGTCTGAAACCTCGCCAGTAGTCGCCTTTAATCCAATGACCATTTCTGAATTTACCGGAAAAATTGGTATTCCTGCTTCTAGCACTGATATTATTTTAATCGATGATGATGAAAATGAAGTGGCATTAGGTGATCGCGGTGAGATTTGTGTCAAAGGTCCACAGGTGATGATTGGCTATCAAAATCGTCCACAAGAAACCGCTGAAACCTTTACCGCTAGTGGTTTCTTAAAAACAGGCGATATCGGGATCATGGACGAAAAAGGCTTTATCAAAATCGTTGACCGCAAAAAAGACATGATTTTGGTTTCGGGCTTTAACGTTTATCCAAATGAGATCGAAGAAGCCATGAGTGAGCATCCTGCTGTGGTAGAATGCGGCGCTATTGGTATTCCAAATGATGACCGCGGTGAAGATCCAAAGCTATTTGTGGTCAAAAAAGGCAATGTCACCGAGCAAGAGCTGCTTGATTTTGGCAAAAAGCAACTGACCGGCTACAAACGTCCGCGTCATATCCAATTCGTTGATGAATTACCAAAATCAAACGTCGGTAAAATCCTACGTAAAGAATTGCGTAAGATGGAAGGTTTAGAATAAAGTTAACGCTAAATCTTGCTAAAGCAGCGGCGTAATAGCTTGAGAGAATCTTGCTATTGCGCCGCTGCCACGTTAGGATATCGTCATATTTATGTCTGCGAGCAGATCCGTCGACGTAACGACGAACTTGTTATTGTATAACTCTCTATAACCATAACTCTGCTTTTACAACATCGTACTAGGAAATTTTATGCGTATTGACAACCGTGAGCTTAACCAACTTCGCTCAATCAGCTTTGAGCGCCATTACACTAAGCATGCCGAAGGGTCAGTATTGGTCAGCTTTGGTGATACCAAAGTATTATGTACTGCGAGCGTTGAGTCGGGCGTACCGCGCTGGCTTAAAGGTAAAGGCAAAGGCTGGATTACCGCAGAATACGGTATGTTGCCACGTGCGACCAATACCCGTAATCAGCGCGAAGCAGCACGCGGTAAGCAATCAGGTCGTACGCAAGAAATCCAGCGTTTAATCGGTCGTAGTTTACGGGCGATGATTGATTTAAGTAAGCTTGGCGAAAATACCATTTATCTTGATTGCGATGTATTGCAAGCAGATGGCGGCACGCGTACCGCTAGTGTGACGGGTGCAGCTATTGCCCTTATCGATGCGCTAGAAAGCCTACAAAAAACCAAAAAGCTCAAAGCCGATCCATTGATTGGTTTGGTCGCTGCGGTGTCAGTTGGTATGAAAGACGGCGAAGCCTATCTTGATTTAAATTACGAAGAAGATGCCAGCTGTGATACGGACTTAAACGTGGTGATGACGCAAAAGGGCGAGTTTATCGAGCTGCAAGGGACGGCAGAAGAAAAGCCATTTACCCGCGCGCAAGCAGACGATATGCTGATTCTGGCGGAAAAAGGTATCGCTGAGCTGATTGCTATGCAAAAAACAGCACTAGGTTGGTAGATTTCTAAACGTTCTTTTATGACTTTTTATTTAAACTTTTAACCATTTACTGCTTTTGAACAGGTAATCGCGCATGCTAAAGCTGACTGATGACGGCGCCAAAATCACCTTACAAGGTCAGTCGTCAGCGGCTGACAATGGGCTATTTTGGTTTGGCTCCGCATTACTGGTTGGGGCAGTGGCGGTTGCTTTAGCCATGAGTCTGTTGCCTGAGCGCTTGGCTATTGGCGCTTTGGCACTGCTGATTGTTGGTAGTTTTATTTTTAATCGGCAACGCTTGAAGCATAAACAAGCCATGAGCGGTATTATTAGTAGCGGCGTATTGTGGGTACGTGATGGCGAGTTGGTGCATGATAATCAAGGCAAACGTGAGCATATTCACCTGACTGATGGCGATAAAATTACTCTGATTGGTGAACAGCTACAGATTGTCGATTGTGATGACATACGTAAATATCTGATTGGTGGGTTTGATAATATTCAAGAAGCTAACGCGGCCAAAGCCATTCTACAAGGGCAACCGCTGAGCAAACGCCATGCCAATATCAAGATGAGCAACGATTAGATTGTCGATTGGTTTTAATGTTTTAATCTGTTCATTCTGTGAGTTATATTTAACATAGCTTATAGCTGATTCAATTTAGAAAAAATTAGTGCTGCTGGAAAATTTTTTGTGAGGCCTCTGGAGTGCAAAGCACACAGCAAGCGAGCAAAACTTGTTCCAGCAGAACGCTATATTGAATATACCTTTTTTATATTGAACTGATGATATTATCTTTCCTAAATCTCTGCCTTCATCTCTAAAACTCCTATCTCGTTTTACCGTTTATCCTCAATCTCATACCTTTTATCGCTTATCTCCTAGCAATAAGACTTGCAGATTCCTGTGCAAATGGTTTATAAATAGGATTGAAAAATCTTATCTTACTTATCGTTAATACGCTTATTGATACTGAGCATTGATAGCCGTTTATTAATATTAAATTGAGTCGGCTAATCAATAATATGTTGACAAGGAGTTAGTCATGTCGCGTTTGTCCCTTTGGTCAATCACAACGTCGTGCAGTGCCTTATTATTTACCTTTGCTGCGGCCGGTCAGGTTCATGCCGATAGTATGAGCGCCTTGATTGCGCAAAAATCTGTCCAACCTGATTATAGCGCCCGTTATACCCCAACGTATTCAGCGGTTCCTTCGGCCAAAATTAGCACACGCTCTACCATTCAGCGTGCTGGCAATGCCACTAGCTATCGCTCGAATTCGAGCAACGCGCAACCAAGCTATTCTAGTAATAGCTTTTCTAATAACAGCTACTCTAATAACTCCTATTCTAATCAAAATGCTTACATCGGTAATGCCCAAAGCAATTACCGTTATCCTGAAGTAGCACGCCAAGCACCATCTGTTCTGCCCGCATTTTTATCTGGCAATTATGACAATGTCGATAGCGAATATTTACCGCTGTTAAGCAATGCTGAAACCCAAAGCAGTCGGGCGGCGCGCGAAGTGATTAGCACCGCGCGCAAGATGGCGTTAAATGAGCGGACGATTATTAAAGGTGGCTGCTGGGACTATCTCAATGCGGTGTTTAATCGAGCAGGGGTGAGCCGCGATACCATTCATAAAGGCACTTACGGTCAAGGCCCTTATGCCAGTAGCAAGGATATTGAAGTCGGTGATTGGCTGTATTATATCAATCATGGTTACAATGGCGTCGAGCATAGCGGACTGTTTGTTGGCTGGGTCGATGAGCGCGCCAAGCAAGCATTAATACTCAGCTATGCCGGTGAAAATCGCCGTGAGCCTGCGCGCTACCGTGTCTATGATTTAAGCAATGTCTATCAAATCATGCGACCAAACGTTTAATTGTATTTACTAAGCTTAATTGAGAGATAAAAAAGCGTCCGTCACTTATTAGAGTAACGGACGCTTTTTTATGGATTTTAGACTCAAGATAAAAATGCTTATAAGGTAAATAAGCCGTATCGTTCGTTTTTTTTAAAAGGGTTTTACCACCGCTAAAATCACAATAAAGATTAACGCAAATACTGGCACTTCATTAAACCAGCGCCAAAATTTATGCGATTTATAATGCGGATTATCAATGAGCTTTTTACGATAAAATCCGCAAGCCCCATGATAACCAGAAAGTAGCACCACCAATAATAATTTTACGTGTAGCCAGCCCTGAGTTTTATAAACATCCCAGCCCATTCCCAACATCCATAAACCAAACAACCAGGTGGCTATCATCGATGGTGTCATGATACCGCGATAGAGCTTGCGCTCCATAATGGCAAAGCGCTCGTGGCTGATGCTATCGTCGCTCATCGCATGATAAACGAATAGGCGCGGCAAATAAAATATCGCCGCAAACCAGCACACCATAGAGATAATGTGTGCCGCTTTAATCCAATTGAAATAATCTGCCATCATATTCTCTCTTACGATTTGATATTTTATGCGCAATTTCTTGATTCATAACGTCGGCAAGCTTAGCGCAGATTACGCGATAATGGTAGCGGCACGCATGGCATTTACTCTGCTAAGACAACTTGCGACTGATGACCACTCATGGCGTCAAGCACCGGTACTTGCTTTGGCGCTCGTGGCGCGGCAAATTGCTTGGTTAACCCAAGCTCGCGCATCAGCCTATCGTCACCCGACTGGCTGGCATTGCCCGTGGTCAGTAGCTTATCACCATAAAAGAATGAATTTGCCCCTGCCATAAATGCTAGTGCTTGCTCAGAGTCAGATAAGCTTTCGCGTCCAGCAGATAAGCGTACGTAGCTGCTTGGACAGCAAATACGTGTCACGGCAATCGTCCGTATCCATTCAAGGACGGGCAGCTGACCTTCTGCTAAAACCTTATCACCGATCGGTGTACCTTGAATAGGAACCAATAGATTGACCGGAATAGACTCGGGCGCTTTGGGCATTTTCAGCAGCTCATGGACCCAGTCGATGCGGTCATCACGGCTTTCGCCCATACCGACGATGTTGCCACTACAAACATTAATACCTGAATTGCGTACGTTTGCAATGGTATCTAGACGCTCATCATAGCTGCGGGTACTGACTACTTGCTCGTAGTAACTTCTTGAGGTATCGAGATTATGATTGTAATAATCTAAACCCGCATCTGCCAATTGTGCTGCTTGATCCGTATCTAGCATGCCAAGGGTCATACAGGTTTCAAGCCCCAATGCTTTGACTTCTTTGACCAGTTCGACTACATAAGGCATGTCTTTGGCGCTCGGGTGTTTCCACGCTGCACCCATACAAAAACGCGATGAGCCTGTGGCTTTGGCACGTTTGGCGGCGGCAATGACCTTATCGACCTCGATACGTTTTTCTGCTTGTAACTTAGTGGTATCGCGGTGGTGACCAGACTGGGAGCAATAACCGCAATCTTCTGGACAGTTACCGGTCTTGATAGATAGCAAGGTGCTGATTTGTACTTCATTGGCGGTAAAGTGTTGGCGGTGGATCGTCTGTGCTTGCAGTAATAAATCCATCAAAGGCAAGTCAAACAACTGAGCAATCTGTTCACGGCTGTGTTTACTGGTTGCTTGTTGCTTGGTATTAGTTGCGTCTGTTGCTAATGTCGCTAGAAAATCATGGGACGCGTTTTTATTATTAAGTGTTGTATCAGTGTGGTTATGATTGTGGTTATTGGCATTCGGTTCTGAGATGTTAAGCAATCCTGCCATGAGATAAATCCTTTTATAACGGTATTTAGAAGTATTAGATAAATTAATAGCTATTAGTTAAATGAAGAACAATTAAATAACCTTGTATTTTTTGCCCTTGCTAAAGTTAAAACGATAAAATCTAGGCAATAAAAAAGGTTGCCGTATAGTATACCGCAACCTTTTTAGAAAATCAGAATAGTGCTAAGTAGCTCGTTAGAGGTTGGTCAGCTACTTAACTAGGTGAGGCAATTATTTACCCAACTTGTGCTTAGCAACGCCGAGCCAATGGTTGGCAAACTTCTGCGCTTTATAAGCATAAGGTTTGGCTTGCTGGATATAAGGTTTGCACTGTTCTGGAACGGCTGGCACGATGTGTTTGGCAAGCTTATTGAACCACATCATTAGGCTATAGTCGCCCTCGATGCTTAGATTGCCTTCTTGTACAGCGGTCATAAAAGCAGGAAGACTGCCTTTGGTCAACAGCTTAACGCCGGTCATTGAATCTTTGAAGTTAATCGTCAAATCGGCTTCTTTAGCATGACCACTATGTTGACTAAATGTACCATTATCAAAGCTATAATAACGCGCCACATCAGCTTCAGTGCTGGCAAGCTCGATGGTTACTTTACGGTCAGCAAAAAGCGCTTTGACGTCTTCGTTATCGCTATCAGCCAACATCGATAAACGGTAACCAATCAACGCCAATAAAACATCTAATGGATCAGACTTAATATCTAATACAGGAACAGTAAACATAATCGAACTCCTAAAGAATGAGACGCAAAATAATGCGTACTTTATAACAATTTTTGCGACAAATATATAATTAGATTATAAACGATTGAACGAATGATAGGTTTCAATTCTTTAGGAGTTACGTAGAGAGCCTTAAGTATCTTGTAACATTCAATGACGGCAGTATGATTGGGCAAACTTAGTGAATGACTGAATGACCGAATTACTGAAAGCGCGGTTGATAGTCATCATCATAGACAGGCGTATGTTCAATATAGCGGGCGGCTTGCAGCTCACGTTGCTCATGCACAGTGCGACTGACATCTTCGTAACGCAATGCTCTGTAAAGTACCCAAGCAACCAAAGGTAGCCAGCTGATACCCATAGCAACCACATAATTGTGCCATTCTGACAACACCAACCAATAGCTTAATAAACTGTGAATGGCTTCAACCGCCAACCAATAGGCCATGCCACCGAACAGATACCATAGCAACCAACGCTGCGACGATAAGGCAAGCGCCAGTAGCAAGCCTAGCATCAGACCAGTACCCAGTATGGCGCCAGCGCCCCATGTTTCACTGGCAAAAGTAGAAAATATTGTTAATAACATTGTTCATCTCGCTCTTCATCAGGTGAATTCCAACACCGTCATTATGGAAGTTTGCGACCTAAAGCTAAAGAGGCTAGCGACGACTTTGCGACAACAGCTGACGTTTGATTTTTTAAATGATATTAAGAAAATACTGGGCAAATTCTGCCATTATTGCCAAGAAAATTACCAACAAAAAAGCGCCACAATCATGGGCGCTTTTTTGGAATCAAAGTGTTTTTTGAGAACTATTTAACTTTAAGGACGAACACCGCGGCGCCCCCACCATGATAGAGCGGTTACCAACACGGCTCCTAACAGCATCAAGCCTAACGTAGTTAGCCAATGAGCACCCGTAGGATACTGCCATGGCATGACATTGTTGATGGCATCGCTATTTAATGTACCGAGCGCATCAGTTTTCCATGGCCATACTTTCACCAGCGAACCGGCGATAAAGCCTGTCAGCAAGGCAAGGGTTGCTTGATAATAGCGTGATAGCAGCCATTTGAGCATACGGGTAAATAATAATAACCCCGTTGCCATACCGGCAATGACAGTAAAAATAATACTAAAGTTTAGCGTATGGACGGCTTCGAGTACCGAATCATAGGCGCCCATTAACAATAGGATAAAGGACCCTGAGATACCGGGTAATATCATCGCACAAATGGCAATCGCGCCCGCAAGGAATAAATAAGGTAAGCTCGGTGCCGTGGTCAATAACGGCAAGCTACTGATGACGACCGCGCTACCAGCCCCCAGCAAAAATAATGCGACCCGTCCTATATTCCAACGCGTAATCTCAGTTAATAAGATAAAGACAGTCGCCACTACTAAGCCAAAAAAGAACGACCAAATCAGTAAAGGTTGATTGTCCAATAAATGCTTAATGAGTCCGGCTAAAGTAGCAAAACTGGTCGCGATACCAAGTAATAAACACACTAAAAAAGTAGCATCGACCTGTCGCCAGACCGCAATGAAACCTTTAAGCCCGCCTTGTTGGCGAAATATCTGCCATAGATTGGGACCGACGCTACTTAAGGCATTAATTAAGCGCTCATAAATCCCCGCAATCAAGGCAATGGTACCGCCAGAAACACCGGGTACAATGTCCGCTGCACCCATCGCAATACCTTTGACGTAGACACCTAATAGCTGTTTTGGAGTGTCATGATAAATAGGCGAGCTTTCTTTAATTAAATGCTCATTATCTAGATTATGGGAAGATGACGGCGCATCTGGCCGCGGTGATTGTGATGCCGTCATGGACATTCCTTTCTTATTTAACAAGATAAAAGTGAGATAAATAGGGTAAAAGAGATATAGATATATAAAGGCTTTAACATAAAGTCTTCAATCATAAAAGCTAGGTCAAGGACAAATCCTTAACCTAGCTTATTTTTAGAATAGTGAAGCGTTATTTTGTACGTACAAAGGCTGGATAGCCAAGCGCATAAAGCACGCCTTCAAGCCCTGTGACATTGACCGCAGCGTCTGCACGCGCTTGGACGATGGGCTTGGCATTAAACGCCACACCCAAATCTGCCAGTGCCATCATCGGTAAATCATTGGCACCATCACCGACGCAGACCACTTGCGACATATCAATACCTAAGCGTTCGGCGGTATGTTCAGCAATCGCTGCTTTTTTCGCGCCATTAATAATCGGCAGTTGTACATGACCGGTGACTTCGCCATCTTCGATATCCAGCGCATTGGCATGTACTTCATCGATGCCCAGCTGCTCAGCGATATAACGGGCAAAATAGGTAAAGCCGCCTGAAACCAAGACCGTATGATAACCCAAGGCTTTAAGCGCACTGATAGTCGTGCGCGCACCTGTCGACAAGGTCAAACGGCTGCAAATATCATCGAGCACGTTCGTTGGAATACCTTTTAATAATGCCACGCGCTGAGCAAAAGATTCGTCAAAATCCATCTCACCGCGCATCGCTGCTTCGGTAATGGTTTCGACTTGCTCACCGATACCAGCGGTTTTTGCCAGCTCAACGATGACTTCTTGCTCAATCAACGTAGAGTCCATATCGAAACAGGCAAGCTTATGGGTACGTAACATATGACCGAGCGATAAGATATGACAATCGACAACATCTAAATGGTCGCTACTCATTGCACTTTGCGAGTTTTTATAGTCTTCGACTAAGTCATGACGTAGACGCGTGGTCAATTGGTCATCGATAATGTGCGCTGCTGCTGTCTTTTTAGCAGGGTGCATCAGCGTATCGGTGACTGGCACCAGCAAATAGCGGAACACTTGCACATCAATAAACGAGTGCTTGGCAAATGGCTGCGTAGTGTCTATATCAGCAATCTCAACATCGACAAAATTGGCGTCGGCATCTTCTGCTACGGTCACCAAATGCCAGTTTGGCTGCTCATCCACCCATGATTGCACATATTGATGGATATCGAGCGAGGATACATGCGTAGGCAATACCACAATCAACGCAAAAATAGGCAAGGATTGCAGCGCATCAAAATCATGCAGATTAGTACCCGCAGGCAATAATGACGCTACAGAATCGACGGCTTGTTGCCATGCTTTGCTGTCTTTTGGTAACGAGTAAGATGTATTTTTTTGCATCGCTCAATTGTCCCTTGTATGCTGATATAAGATTAGGAATAATAACAGTTTTACTGGGCAGCGCCTATAGATGAGGTATAAAGTCTCACAGTCAGATAAAAATGCTTGGTATGAGCAAAAATCGCCGTTGAATAAAAGAAAATTATTACAATAAATTTATGATATTAGCTGACGCCATAACCCTTAGTATGGTGATATAGTAGAGAAAATAAACGGGGATTTGTCGATGTGCGCGTGCGCCAAACATACTTGCACAACAAATCTCATGTACGATAGTCAGGTCTCGTAAATGACATTTGATTAAATATTATTTAGCGAGTAGCTGCGGTAGTAAATTGAGCCAAAGCAAATGTAAAAAAGATAGCTGCATACTCTTCCAGAAAATGAGCCATAGCCTCGTTTTTTAATTCCATTTATCCAAAAAAGTTTAACATATCATGACGTATTTAGCGCCGCGGCAAGGGTTGTTTGCCATTATTCTTCTGGTTAGTTTTTGTTTGCAGACCCTATTATTGGTCATCAGTACCGATCAGCAGCTGAGCAATAGCCGTGCCCAAAAGGGCGAGCAAATGGTCGCCCAGCTTATTGATGAGGCGCGCTTGTCTTTAGAAAATAAAGACCGCGTCAGCCTCAGCGTCATAGCCAATCGCTATACCAGTGAGCAGGACGTGACGCGCATACTGATTAAAGACAATAATGGTGATGTCTTGGTGCCGGTCGGGAATGCGCCGATGCAGCAGGGTGATACCATTAGCCAAATCGCCACCAAAGGCGATGCGGTCATCGGTAGTGTGGCCTTGACGCTAAAAGATATTAGCAAGGGTGAGATTATCGCCATGCAATGGCCGTTTGTCATTGGCTCGATGTTGCTGCATTTATTGCTATGGCTGATTTATGGTTATATTGCCCGCCCAAGTAGAGAGCAAATCAATGCGCTAAGCCGTGATATTCAAGACTTGCATCGTGAGCAGTATCGACAACTTGATCAGCGTGAATTTGAGCGCGGTTATGAGCGCAACCTTAATCGTGAAAGCGAATCAGATAGTGAGCTTAACCTTGGATCTGCCTCTAACCCAACTGGTTTCGATAGCGCGATTAAAGAAACCGCTCACGATACCAGTAGCAAAAAACCGCATACTCGAAAATTAAACATTCATAGTGCGGTAAATCAGTATGTCAGAGGGCAACAAGGTCAGGACACCGCGCTGAACACTGATGACAATAATAATGGTAATGAGGGCAATAATGGCAATGACGCTGAAAACTATACGGTAAATAGTGCGGGCAGTAATCATACGGACAGCACGCAAGACGAAATAGCGGCTAGTCATGAGAATGGCAGTAGCCATAAATCTGCTAGTGCTGCGCGCTTGTCGGCTACCCGCCCATTCGATAGTGTCAGCGTTCAGATTGTCTTTCACGATGAGTTCAACATGCTTGAGCGCCTAGCGCCGTCGCAGCGTCTGCCTTATTTAGCGTTATGTACCCAATTATTGAACCAAGCAGTGACTGAGCTACTTAAGCAGCCGTTGCTACTTGGGGTCAGCGCACTTAATGAGCCACACTTTGATGAAAGCGGCGCTTATGTGATGCTAAAAGCAGACAACAGCCACGCCAAAGTCGCGTTGGCAGGTGTGATGCTTGGCAAACTGTATTTGATGCTGAATAAAATCATTCATGATAAGCATGTCGAGCTATCACGTTTTGCCTTACCAGCAAAAGCGGGGGTGAGCGATAATGCGCAAGTCGAGGCAATGAGCCATCTGTTAGATAGCGTGGGTAAAAAAGAGCAAATGCTTATATTGCTACCCAATGCTGGTCTGAAACAAATCAGCCATCATGTACAAGTACAAAGCATCATGCGTCCCACCACTGTTTATGAGCGCGAATGCGCGATATTTGATGGCGGCAATGATGCCATGATTCAGCGTTTGGCCGATGTGCGCAATGCAGTATTAATGATTGAAGAGACAGAAGAGCAAGAGTAAATCGTAGCGTTAGATACAGGTGAGCCTCTACAATTGCCTGTGCGATAAGCGTTTGCGCAGGCTTTAACTTTGTACATGATGCTATGATAGTGATAAAAAGGATTGACAACACTCAATAGAGACTTTATAAGGCATATATATATTCATGTATTTTTAATACCCTTGCCGAAAAATGATAGGAGTTTGTCATGAGTGACGCTGATATTGATGACGATTTTGATGATGATTTTGTAGATGATGATGATGCAAAGATGGTGGAAGAGGCCGAAACAAGTGTGCGTACACGCTTAAGCAGCCTAGAGAAACGCCGTTTGATCGATAATTTGCTAGAAGAAAAACGTTTGGCCAAAGAGCTAAAAGACGATCTTGATGACATCGATAATTTTGATGAAGATGGTGATGACTGGGATGATGACGATCTCTAAATCCTCATGCCCATTATCGGGTTGCAGCTGCCGTTTAACGGATAAGGTAAATGGCTTGGTTCCGTGATTTTTAGCCGAAAGTTGTTAACTGATTAAACCGATTCACAAGCTTAAAATCCTGCTGTCGAATGCATTGTGCTAAGCTGGTTGTTAGGTGTTTTTAATAATATTGCTCAATACTGTTTTTAAGATTAGGGTTCTTAGTATTATTATTCTAAATACTATTCTTCTTGATGCTATTCTTCTTAATGCTATTGGTTTATTAAAAATAACGCGGCAATCAGCGTTCTTCAATAGACATATTTTATAAAAGTGCTTTGGACAGGTTTTATGCGTTCAGACAGTTTTTGTTGTTGTCTACCTTGATTTTTAGCTTTCCCGCCTTTTATATTTCTTGTATTTCATAACTTATTTATTGCGCCTGACGTAATCTATCCTCCAAGGACTATCACACTATGAATAACCCACTCAGTTTCGATGAATTATTAGACTATTTGGACAATGAAGAAAGCGCGTTTGTGCTCGATAGTGTTGCCACCCATGGTTTTTTGACCGCGACTGTCATTGGCCGTCCGTTGCCAAATTGGATAGAAGCATTGTTTGAAGGTCATGTCAGTGAAATTCCAGAAAATGTTATCGACGGTATCCAGCGCTGGCGCGAATCGATTATGGCGGAACTAAAAAACGAGACGCCGATTGAGCTACCATTTGGTGAAGATGCCGGTAACGAAGAAGTGGCGGTCGATTTTTCAGACGAGTCAGATATCGTAGCTTGGTCAATTGGTTTTGTCGATGCGATGTATGGCGATGAAGCCAGTGATTGGTTTGAAGATGAAGAAACTGCAGAAGATGTAGCGGTCTTAACCTTGCCGATGATTGTACTCAGTGGCATCGATGATGAAGATCCTGAGCTTGCGCAAATGCGTGCCGATGAAGATAAAATGGCGCAAATGGCCAATAGTATCGAAGGTAATTTGACTGAACTGTTTTTATTGTTTCATACCAACGACTAGAACTGTTTGTATATAAACAGACGGACGAACATATAGCTAAATAGACGGCATTTATTGGATATCTTTATCCCAGTAGATGCTGTCTATAAATTAATACTGTCGATAAGCATTCTTCCTTACTATTTGCTGAATCCCTAAATATTCATTGAACTCCCTATAAGTCACCGATAAGGCTGTACTATGACTGTGCAACTCTCCAATCTTGAGCACTTACCCAACTATCAGATTACCGAGCGCTTAGATGTCGTATATGGCAGTACCGTGCGCTCAAAGCATGTTGGTAAAGACTTATTTGCTGGGCTGAAAAACATCGTCGGCGGTGAGTTGACGGCTTATACCGAGCTGTTAGAAGAATCACGTCAAGAAGCGATAGATCGTATGGTAGTTAAGGCAGAAGCCTTGGGCGCTGATGCGGTCGTGGGCCTGCGTTTTTCGACCTCGAGCATTGCCCAAGGTGCATCAGAGCTGTTTGTCTATGGTACAGCGGTCAAAGCCGTCCCGCTGTCTCAGCAACCACCGAGCAATCATTCTGGTCATACGGATTTCAATAATCATAATAATGATCAGAGTCATAATCACAGCCACGCAGCGCCTCAGTCGCCCAGCACCGTTGCTGATGATTTGCCACGTTTCAACCCTTTTGGTTAATGAACCATAAAAAGCGGCAACGCTTTTTGATGATACGAGACGTCCCATGAATAACTCTCTTACCCAAATGCTGATGAACTACGCGCCGCTTATCGTTCTGTTTGTGCTGGGCTGGTTTTTTGGGGCGCGGCATGAGCGGCAGCATTTGGCGCAATTAAGAGTCGCAGAGCAAGAACTCAGTCATATTATTGTCTCAAGCGAGCGCTTTTATGTGCCGAAGCTTGCTGCGGATACTGAGGGCCAGCTGGTCATGGGCAGCGTGGTGATTGCACAAGATTATTTTAAAATGGTCATAGCGCGCATCTTAAGTATCTTTGGCAAAAATCTGACCACTTATGAAACCTTGCTTGACCGCGCTCGCCGTGAAGCATTGGTACGTATGCGCACTCAAGCACAGGCAAAAGGCTATAACCATATCTATGGTTTACGTCTTGAAGTGAGTAATATCAATCAATTGGGCAGCATGGTCGAAGCCATTGCCTATGGTACGGCAGTGGTTAGTACTGAAAATCCTACTAAAGCGCCTAATGACGCCTCCATCAATATTTCCAAAAAATAAGCGTTTATACCGTCATAGCTATTTAACTAAAAGTAGTATTTAGCGCTAATTCTCTAAAATTACACCGTAAATGACCCCGTTTAAACCTCTGTTATTCCTACTCAATCTCTATATGCCGCATTTGACTGGTGAGTCGTTGAATAAAACAGCTAAACCTGACTTTTGACCTATATACTCCCTTTATTAATTCTTAATTATTGTTGATAGTTAGCAATAACATTGCTATGAAAGATGCTATAAAAAATCGTTCAAAATAAGTATTGTTTAAAACGGGTGATGTCCGTTATCTATAAGCATTAGCAAGGATTGCTAATCAGGCATCATTTAATCATTATAAACTGACCTAGCAATAGGTCTTATCTACAGGGATGTAGTTATGGAAAGTCTGGCTCTAGTCACCTTAGTAAATACCGTTGTTATTCCTGTTTGCTTGTTTTTAATCATGATGGGTATGGGTTTGACCCTGATTACCAATGATTTTAAACGGGTATTAAAATACCCAAAAGCTGTCGGTATTGGCTTGACCAATCAGCTGATACTGTTGCCAATCATTGGCTTTGCCCTAGCTAATATCATGCCATTACGCCCAGAATACGCCGTTGGGGTTATGCTCCTCGTTCTGTGTCCGGGCGGCACTACCTCAAACTTATTTACCTATTTGGCTAAAGGTGATGTGGCGCTGTCGGTGACGATGACAGCGATTGCCAGCGTTATTACCGTATTTACCATTCCCATTGTGCTGAGTTTTTCATTGATTTATTTTATGGGCAGCGGTAGTGAGTTTGAATTGCCGGTAGTAAAAACCGTGCTTACCTTGGTGGTGCTGACGATTGTACCTATTAGTATCGGAATGCTGATTAAACGCTACGCCCCAAAAGTTGCCGATCGCTCACAAGTCTATGTGTCTCGATTTGGGGTGATATTTTTAACGTTTTTAGTGCTGTTTTTGGGTTATGTGCAACGCGATATCATTGTCGATGCCTTTATCGCGACCGGCCCTGTATCAGTATTATTAAACGTCTCAACCATGGCGCTCGGTTATTATAGTAGCAAATGGTTCGGCCTTAACTTAGCGCAAAGAACTTCGGTCACGCTAGAGGTCGGTTTACAAAACAGTACTTTATCGATATTTATGGCATTAACGCTATTATCTAACTATGATATGTCGATGATGCCCGCCATTTATACCTTGGTAATGTTCCTAACGGCAGGCATTTTGGTGCGTATATTTAGCGCTCGGCACAATAAGTTAAGAAAGTCTGAGATAGAAAGTAGTGTGTTGGCAGCGCGTATGCTGTAAATAGGGATGAGTTATTTGTATAATTACTCAGGCATAATTGCTCGATTATAATTTTTTAGTTATAAAGCTGCATAACCGCTTTCGATATAGTCAGTGCTAAATAAAATAAGTACAAATGTTATAAAAGGCTACTGTGGTAAATTTTCCTTGCTTGCTGTGTGCTTTGCACTCTCGAGGCTGCGTAAAATTTATCCCAGCAGCCTTGTACTGTTTTTCAATGGAATTATTATAGTTAAAAGCGGTTGTGGAATTTACGCGCCCGATTTAAAAATACCGTGCTGATTGTCTCTAGTAAGGTCCACGGATATTGTTTTTTGCCTCTAACTTATCCTTAGCTGTTTCTTCCTTTACTTTGGCTAATTCGAATAGGAAGGTACGGTTTTTAAGTATTGCGACAAATACCACGCCGCCGACGGTATTGCCGACCAACACCACAGCTAAAAATAGCAAATAACGCCCCAAGCTGACGGTATTGCCATAGAGCAAGGCTGAGAATACTTCGATATTACCCACGATACTATGATGCAAACCCAAAAAGCCGATACTGCCAGTAATAAGCGTCACCAAGACGATGCGGCTAAGGGTATCGCGCGCTGAGGTTACAAGCCACGCGGTAACGCCCATCATCCAGCCTGCCAAGATAGCACTGCCAAATATTACCCACCATCTAAACCCTAAGATATGCTCGGCGTAAATATCAATGTCGCTGACGCTAAATAGCTGCATATTTAAACCTAAACCTATCATTAATGCCGCAAATAAACAGCCACCAACGACGTTGCCAGCGATGACAATGGCCCACAGGCGTAGCAGCTTATTGAGCGGTTCGATTTTATTGAGCACAGGTAGGCTTAAGAGTGAGGTTTGTTCGGTAAATAATAGCGACTGACCGATGACGACGATGATAAAACCAATCGGGTAAAGTAGGGAGGCGAGTACAACCGCATAATGGCTCGGTAGCACGCCACTCAATAGCGCAAAAGCCGCTAAAATCATAAAGAAGCTGATGCCAATCTCAAGGCCAGCGGTAAAAGCACTGGTAAATAGTGAGCCAAGTGAGCGCTCAAAAGTTTCTCTGGCATCCATCACTTGCTCGACTAAGATACTGGCATAGCTTTTTGCTTGACTTAAATTGTCATCATTAGCGACTTTTTTGATGGTTTCTTGGTCTTCTTTGCTAATATCCTCAGAGAAGTCTTCGTATTCCAAGTTTTCTTTTGCATTAGTATCGTCTGGCGTATCCGCATCGCTAATATCTTTATTTTTAGTACTAGATGGATGATTAGCGCTCTCATCAATCAAGCGCTTATCATCTATGTTGTCAGCTTTAGAATGGCTGCTATTGTTATAGGTGTGCTCAGTCTCTTGGGACACGGTCGGCTCGCTATTTATCAGATTATTATTTTAGGATAAAGACGCCATTTATCATGCTATACGATAGCTATATACGATAACTATATAAGTTCTCGCATCACCTGTATTTTATAACACGACTAGGATTTATTTTGTGGGAAGTTCAGCTGATTGCGGTTGTTTATTGGTATTTGCTGCTATTTGCTGGTGTTAGTGGCGCAATGACGCGCTGTAAGGCTGATAAATTACCTTAGTATCTAACAAAATCTGCCCATCTGCGTTAAAATCACTCTATTAATTATTTTCCCTATTTTTCGATAACTTTGTTTGACCACATTCATTTTTAATAAAAGACCATTCTATTATGAGTACTCCTAATACCCCTGAAAATACCAAGAGCAACCTGACCGAATCTATTCAAGCCGCCTTAAGTCAATTAGAGAACGCCTACAATCCAAGCGATGTCGAAGCGGGCATGTATCAAGGCTGGGAAGACAGTGGTTATTTTAAGCCAAGCTTTGATAAAGACGAGTCATTCTCTATCGCCTTGCCGCCACCGAACGTCACCGGTTCATTACATATGGGTCATGGCTTTAATAATGCCATTATGGATGCCCTAACGCGTTATCACCGCATGGATGGTGACAATACGCTTTGGCAGCCAGGTACGGATCATGCTGGTATCGCCACCCAAATGGTCGTTGAGCGTCGTCTGGAGGCTCAAGGTATCAAGCGCCGTGATATGACGCGTGAAGACTTCATAGATAAAGTATGGGAATGGAAAGAAGAGTCGGGCGATAATATCACCCGTCAGATCCGCCGGCTTGGCAGCTCGGTCGATTGGTCGCGTGAGCGCTTTACCATGGATGATGGCTTATCGAATGCGGTTAAAGAAGTGTTCGTGCGTCTGTTTGACGATGGTTTGATTTATCGTGGTAAGCGCTTGGTCAACTGGGATCCTAAGTTCCAAACGGCGCTATCGGATTTAGAAGTAGAAAACGTCGATGAAAAAGGTAGCTTATGGCATTTCCGCTATCATTTCACTGATAAAGAGTTGCAAACCCAAGAGGGTAAAAACTATCTGGTCGTCGCCACCACGCGCCCTGAAACCTTACTGGGTGACACCGCCGTTGCCGTCAATCCAAAGGATGAGCGTTACGCGCATTTGATTGGCAAAACCATTACCTTGCCAATCACTGGTCGCATTGTGCCTATCGTTGCCGATGATTATGTTGATATCGAATTTGGTACCGGCTGCGTAAAAATCACCCCAGCCCATGACTTTAATGACTATGAACTTGGTCGTCGTCATAACTTGCCATTGATTAATATCCTTGATGAGCGCGCTAACATTTTGCCAGCGATGGAAGTTTATCCTGATCTACAAACACGTGAGCCAACATTAGAAACCACGCCGAGTGAGTATGCAGGGCTTGAGCGTTTTGCGGCGCGTAAATTCCTTGTTGAGCAAGCGGGCGAGCAAGGCTGGCTAGAAGATATCGAAGACTACGCGCTCAAAGCCCCGCGTGCTGAGCGTGGCGGTACGATCGTTGAGCCGTGGTTGACCGATCAATGGTATGTTGCCGTCAGTAAGCTTGCCAAGCCTGCGATTGATGCCGTAGAAGATGGCCGTATTGAATTCGTCCCTGCGCAATATAAAAACATGTATATGTCGTGGATGACCGACTTGCAGGATTGGTGTATCAGCCGTCAGCTATGGTGGGGACATCGTATCCCTGCGTGGTATGACGACGCGACAGGTGAGATTTATGTTGCCCGTGATGAAGCGGAAGTACGCACTAAGTACAATTTAAGCGACGACGTCAAATTGCGCCAAGACGATGACGTGCTTGATACCTGGTTTAGCTCGGGTTTGTGGACGTTTAGTACGCTTGATTGGGCAGACCCTAACGCCGATCCACGCGTGCTTAAAACTTTTCACCCAACCAGCGTGTTGGTCACCGGTTTCGACATCATCTTCTTTTGGGTTGCGCGCATGATCATGATGACCATGCATTTTGTCAAAAACGAAGATGGCACGCCGCAAGTACCGTTTAAGACCGTTTATGTGCATGGTCTGGTACGTGATGGCAATGGTCAAAAGATGTCGAAATCTAAAGGTAACGTCTTAGATCCGATTGATTTGATCGATGGTATAGATCTGGAAACGCTGGTTGAAAAACGCACCAGCAATATGATGAATCCAAAAGACGCCGCCAAAATCGAAAAGCAAACCCGTAAAGAGTTCCCAGAAGGTATCCCAGCTTACGGTACCGATGCGCTGCGCTTTACCTTTACCTCGCTTGCCAGTACTGGTCGCGATATCAACTTTGATCTAAAGCGTGTCGAAGGTTATCGTAACTTCTGTAATAAAATCTGGAACGCCAGCCGCTTTGTACTGATGAACTGTGTCGATAAAGAAGGTAACGCACAAGCCATCGATCAAGCGGCCAACATGGATGTTTGGGAATTACCAGAAAAGTGGATCATGAGTCGTCTAAACTCGACGATTAGCAATATCCATCAGCATTTTGCCCAGTATCGCCTCGATATGGTCAGTCATGATATTTATGAGTTTATCTGGAATGAATACTGTGATTGGTATGTTGAGCTTGCCAAAGCCAGCCTTAATGATGACTCGGTATCGGACGAGCGCAAAGCGCAAATCCGCTATGTGCTGCTACACGTACTAGAGACGGCGCTACGCTTTAGCCATCCAATCATGCCTTATCTGACCGAGCAAATTTGGCAGACGGTTGCGCCGCTACTGGGTCGTAAGAATACCGACAGCATTGTCGTTGCTGACTATCCACAAACCGATACTGCCCAAATCAGTGAGCAAACTGAGGCTGATATGGCGTGGCTTCAAGAGCTTATCGCCAGCGTGCGTAATATCCGTGGTGAGATGAAACTGGGTAATGCCGTACGTCTGCCAGTGCTACTACAAAATATCTCTAGCGACGAAGATGCGCGTCTGTCACGTATCAAAAACCAGTTTAAAGCGCTTGCCAAAGTCGAGAGCCTAGAGATCGTCAAAGAAGGCGATGAAGTGCCACTATCGTCATCAAGTATGGTCGGTCAGTTACGTGTACTTGTACCGATGAAAGGGCTAATCGATCCAACGGCTGAGCTGGCACGCTTAGGTAAGTCATATGATAAGTTGAAAGGTCAAGCCGAAGGTATCGCCCGCAAGCTTGGTAATGAAGGCTTTGTCAGTAAAGCGCCTGCGGAAGTGGTCTATGCTGAAAAGGCTAAACTGGCTGAGCTAGAAGGGCAGTTGACGGCGATGACAGCGCAGATGGAAGAGTTGAAGGCTTTGTAGTCTAAGCAATCATTATAATGGCCATAACTTTAATACTTGCGTTCTTAATCATGGCGATTCTATATTTCTATTGGAATCGTCATGAGCCGTTAGATAAGCATGCTATTTTCGCCACTGTGTTTATGGTGGTATATGTGCTTGTTTACCTATTCTTAAATCCTCCATACTTCTCAACGAATCGCCATATTGATACCTTGCTGATGATATTACCTCTAGTATCGTATGGCGCTATTCTATTTCCTGAAATAAATACGACGATACCAGTACAAGGTACAAAGGGTTTTGGTTGGTTAGGGTTGGGCGTAACTGTGATGGTTTTGGTTGGGTTTAAATAGTTTTTTAAGCAAGCGGAAGGAAGGTATCTCGCGTAAGTTGGGTAATGAATGCTTCGTCAGTAAAGCACCTGCAGAAGTAGTCGATGCTGAGAAGGCGAAGTTGGCTGAGTTAGAAGGGCAGTTGACGGCGCAGATGGAAGGGTTGAAGAATCTGTAGTTGCTATAATAATAGCTTTATAAATAAAAAAACGCCGTCACAATTGTGATGGCGTTTTTTATTGTCTACTGGTTAATTATTTACTTCAGAGTTCATATCTATACCATTAATAAATATCTGTGTGCTATGATTTGTCATAATGTATGTCTCTACTACTTTGTCATTTAAAACGAAGTCGATATAAAATGTTTTCCAAATTTAGTGACAAATATATTCTTCTTAGTTTTTCTTAAATATAACAAGATTTATATTGGATAGTGAGTACCTTCGAATGAAGTCAAACACATACTACAACAACGTATATAAGCTTATATCTGAAGACTTTAATAGCGGATAGGCTCACGAAGTAATAAGAGAATGGCGCTCCCACAATATTTATGTATTAGATATAGCTTCAAAACTACTAGAAAGAATCGTCAAAAACCTTGATCTTAAGAATTGCTACACAGGGCAACGACTAAAAAGGCTAGTGTCAATAAAACAAAAATTAGTCAAAAGTGAAGGTATGAGACTTACCAAAATGCAGGATATTGTAGGTGTAAGGCTTGTAGTCAATGATCTTAAAGAATTAGCAAAGGTAGTTAAGTTATTACAAGACGGTAAAATATTAGGTAGAAATATTTCTATCGTTAAAGAGTTTAATTATATAAAAAAACCTAAAGAAGATGGATATAGGAGCTACCATATAGCTTTCGAGATAACGAATAAACATAGAGGAATAGAGTACAGGAGGTTATTTGAGTTACAAGTTAGGACGAAGTCACAGCATGCATGGTCTACTGTGGTAGAGACTATAGGAACTTATATGGGAGTAAATTTCAAAGGCGGCGATGGCGAAAAAGACTGGAAGAGTTTTTTTAAAGAGTCTTCTTATATATTTTCATGGTTTGAGAAATTTGAAAGTGGCCGTAAATACCTTACTATAGATGATGCGGAAGAGGTAATCAGAGGTTCTATACGGCTCAAAGAAATAATGTTAGAGTTAAAAATAACAGAACTACTAGTGCTTCTTAATAATATGACTTCAGATATAAGCTATAAGCTAAATGAAACTTCTAAGAATGATTATGCAATTATATTTATTGACTACATTAAAAAAGAAAGTATCGTGAGAACTTATCCTAAAGCAGCATCTAAAACTGTTAATGACCTTTATATCAGGTTAGAAGAGGAGCTGAATTATACAGATCAAATCCAAGTCTTATTCGTTGAAATTACAAATTTAACTAACTTGAGAAAGGCTTTTCCGAATTTTTATATAGATGTATCTGAATTCATAATTATTCTAAAAAGATACTTCAATAGATTGAATGACTATGCATCCAACTTGAGCTAAATTTTCTAACCTTTCAAATAGATCGAAGGAACACCATGAACCATCTCACCGTCGGACAACGCGCGCCTGTAAGCAATCTTGCTATTGACGATACCGCGTCAATCACGCTTAAGTTTACCCGCCAAAGTCCAATAGAGATGGACATCAGCTGCTTTGCCTTAGATGCAGCGGGCAAATTGATCAATGATGATTACATGGTGTTTTATAATCAGCCAACCTCACCGTGCGGGCAAATCAAGCTCACCCATTACGAGTCGCAGCCGACGGTGAGTAAAGGCATCCAAGCCGAGTTTGAAGTCAGTTTATCCAAAATGGCTGCGAATATAGACAGCTTGTTTTTTGTATTATCAGCCGATACCCCGCTGAATCAAATTCAATCGTTAGAGATTGGCATTTGGCAGCAGTCGCAAAAGGTGCAGGCAGCGTATCAAGCAGCAGACTTTGCCCAGCAGCAAGCCAGTATGCTGATGCAGCTGTATCGTAAAAGTGGCGTTTGGCGAGTATCTAACGTCGCGCAAGGCTTTAATGGTGGACTTGCCGCCATTGTGCAGCACTTCGGTGGTGATGTAGAAGAGGGCAGCTCGACAGCAGCAGAGGCGATCGCCACGCCAGTGCAAGTAAAACCATCGCTCGAAAAGGTCATGCTAGACAAAGCCCCAACACTGGTCAATCTGGCCAAAAAAGCCACGATATCGCTTGAAAAACGCCAATTGCAGCAATTAACCGCAAAGGTAGCACTGGTGTTAGATGCCTCAGGTTCAATGAACAGACAGTACAAAAAAGGCCGCGTACAAGAAGTGGTCAACCGTATATTGCCATTGGCAGTGAGCTTCGATGACGACCAAGCGCTAGACTGCTGGGCGTTTGCCCGAGACCCGCAGTATTTGGGTGAGATTGGGTTGAGTAACTATGAAGGCTTCATTGACAACGCTCACGGCGGCTGGCGGAAATGGGCACTTGGCCCGCGTGTGAATAACGAAGCAGAAGTTATGAAAGCCGTGACGGACTTTTATCAAAAAGACGGCTTGGATGTGCCTATCTACGTGCTATTTATCAGTGATGGCGGGGTGAATGACAATCGCGGTATCACCAGAGTCATGACGGAAGCCGCGAAACTACCGATATTCTGGCAGTTTGTAGGCTTAGGTGGTCGTGGTTATGGCATCCTAAAAAAACTAGACGACATGACAGGGCGTGTGATTGATAATTGTGACTTTTTTGAATTAGATGATTTGGATGATGTTAGCGAAGAAGCCTTGTATGAAAACATGCTAGAAGAGTTTCCAAGCTGGCTAAAAGAAGCACGTGAGATAGGGTTGATAGCGAAATAAATTAGGATAGCATGTTTAACAAAAAAACCGCTCACAGCCTAAATTGTGAGCGGTTTTTGGTTAAATGTTAGGGCAGTTACGATATTTTAAAGCTTAGGATAAGCCGTACGTAAAGCAGTCATGATCTGATTCTTAGCGACTTCATTATAAAAAGCACAATCATCCTTCTCTGATTCTTTTAAACCCCCTAGACGAGCCTCGTTATAAGTAGCAGCATACACTTCATTATTATAGTTAACGACAGCGACTGGTGAATCATCATCTTCATCGTTGACATCTCTTACTTCAGCAACCCAAGGGATGCCTGCCCATGTACCTCTTTTAGCATTGCTAAAGTCTTTTATCGCTTGCTCAAAGCTTAAGTTAGGTAGTTTATAAGCAAGATCAATAGAGTCGACATTGACGCTACCAGTGAGTGCTTTTTTACAGCTAGCACCGCTGCTAAACACGCTTAATGAATTAGGTAAGTTGTTTAGTTTATTGATTACGCTATCAGGGATGTCATTATAGTAATCGTCATTATTTTCAAGGGCGAATACGCTACCTATTTTTTGACCACTCAGAGAAACGTCAGTATAAGTGCCCGTCGATATAAATCCATTGCTCAGACTTTGGGTATATTTGTTATTTACAAATATAGTATTAAGCTGTTCTATATTGAGATCTCCATCCGCCGTCACAAAGAATCTAAATTGAGGGCTAATCCCATTCGCCGTCAGCAAAAGCACGCTTTCGGCTTCGAAATCATCGTAATATTGTTTTAGGTACAATGATTTTTCAAGGATATTAAGTGAGTTATTATTTTTAGTGCTTAAGGTATTAAATGAGATGTTCTCAAGTTCTGAATCAGCATTTGAGTCAGTTGTAAAATCAAAATTATAACCGATCAACCCCGCTGTATTTTGTTCTGTTGGTGGCTGGAATGGCGCATCTAGTATGACAGGTATAGGAGTCACAGGCACAGGCGCTAACGGTAGCTCATCAAATACTCCGCCCATATCACTATTGTTTAGATCTATCTCGCTATCATCGTTATTACTCTTTATTTCAATACAATTACCGTTATTGATTGAATAAGTACCATTTTGTGCCAAGGCAGGAATTTGTATAGGGTTAAAACGAACAGAATACCCATAAGGTGATAAGGTCAAAGGGGTATTAAAAGGTACTTTTATGCTAAATTTACCTTCACTATCCGCATCGCCAGCACTAAAGAAACTGCCGCGTCCTTTCACTTGACCAGCAAAATCATCTTTTACATAAGGTTTTTTGGTTTTAGCATCAATCACACAGCCCTCTAATATGGCGTAATAATCTTTAATAGGAATGTCGAGATTCCATAATGTGAAATGAGACACTTGTCCTTTATAGCTACCGTCTGTTTGACGAGTAGCAACACCATCTTTTACCCAAACCGTTTGTTCTTCATCGTAATACCATAAAGGGATAGAAGGTAGGTTTTGGTCAGTTGATACTTTAGGGTAGATTAAAGTAGCCTGAGTGCCTTTTTTGAGGTTAAGCGCTGCGCCTGTAGCAGGGTCAGTGAGCTTGACATCAATGACGCCGACGGTGACCAGATCTGTCTGCTGACTGCCATCATCATTTTGTCCTGCAAAAGGCTGTGCAAAGGACTGTGCCCCTGCGATAGAGTCTGGATTGTAGTAGTTGGCAGCGATATTGACGGTACCTGTGTAGCTGCTGCCATCTGCTTTGACGATGCTATTCGCGGGGATGCTTACCTTAGCGCCTGATACTTGTAGCTCACTAACACCTGCACTGGTCGCAAAGGCGCTTGTGACTTGATCGACAGTCAAGGTAATGTCTAATTTATGCGAACGCTTAGGCGCTACTTTGAATTCACGCGCCATCGTCAGATAGCCGGTCTTACGTACTAAAATCACTGCATCAGACTCTGACTTATCTAAGCTCAAAGAATAAGTACCTGCGCTATCGGTAGTCACCGCACTTTTACCGATTTTGACTTCAGCACCTACCACAGGGCTGCCATTGGTATCTTTGATCATGCCGCTGATACGCTGTTCTTGAGTATTTGTGTCAGGTAGATTGGGCTGAACGACTGTATCATTGTTATCACCACAAGCTGTTAAGCTCAAAGCAGCAAACAATATACTGGCAGTAAGGGTGTTGAATTTGGTCATAAAAGAGTCTCTTATTTAGACAGTGCCTTGGTTTATCTTTGGATTTTAATGGTTTTAATTTCTGTGATTTATTGAAGAAAACTCTGTCAAAATCACGTTTGTAGAAAGCAATTTGATAACAGTGTTTTTGATAGAAGTAAAACATGTTGATATGGATAGTTACTAATAAACATAAACTAGCAACAAAGAAATTATGCCTTATAGTTCAACAATATTCTAGTAATTAAAATAAACGCTATCTATTATTTTGTTAATCATAGGCGTGAATGTTTCGTGAGTTACAGATTGAGGGTTCGCCAGTGCGAAAGATGACAGAAAGATGCAAAAATAATCTTGAGCGGATTTAGCCTTTATTGCATGCTTAGCTCTCTATATAGGTGGTTATATAGAGAGCTATCTCATTTAGAGATTTAGCGGTTTAACCTTTATCAAATATCAACCAATCAATATCAGCCAATGACGTCACTTATATGAGCCAAAATAAAAAAGCTTTTTACTACCGACCAAAGACCAATCAGCATAGCAGCCCAACCGTACGTTGGACGTTTTTGATACTAGGCTGGGTATTTTTTGTCTTGGGTATTATTGGCATCTTGTTACCAGTGATGCCAACTGCACCTTTTATACTATTGGCAGCGGGTTGCTGGGCGCGTAGCTCACGACGCTTTCACTTTTGGCTAATTAATCATAAATACTTTGGTAAATATGTCCGTGATTGGGAAGATCGCCGCGCCGTACCGCTATATGCGAAGTGGTTAGCAACCATAATGATGACCATATCAACAATAATGTTATTTTTTAACATTCCTGCCGATATGATATGGGTCGCATGGCTGCTAGCCGTTGTCTGTACTAGCGTAGCGGTGTTTTTATTTCGTCTGCCCAATGCTTAAAAATAGGCTAAATAGGGCCAAAAAACAGTCAATCTTTGCACTTAGTTACACGAAAGGTGAGATAAGGCTTGCGATACTGAACTAACCTCCCTATAATACGACCAAGCTTAAGAGCAGTTCTGCACCAAATCATTACCTCGTAGTATTAGTTATAATCCTTCGTTTTAATATTTATCGTTCAGTAGCTATTTGCAAGCGTTACCGGTCACTAGACCATTAATAAATTAAAAAGTAGGATTATCAATATGTCAGATACTCAAAAAGGTACAGTTAAGTGGTTCAACGAAGCTAAAGGCTTTGGTTTTATCGCTCCAGAAACTGGCGCAGACGTTTTTGCTCATTACAGCGAAATCACTGGTTCAGGCTTCAAAACTTTAGCTGAAGGCCAAGAAGTTGAGTTCACTGTAACTCAAGGTCAAAAAGGTCCACAAGCTCATAACATCGTTGCTATCTAATTTGTCTTTATAGACAACTAGAGCAAGATGAATAAAAAACGAACCTTCGGGTTCGTTTTTTTTTCGTCTGTTGTTTATGTTTATCGCTTATGATAAATGCCTTAATAATAGGGCGCTAAGCAAAGCTTTTAAAGTAAAAATGCCTACGATTATAGTGATAGTCGTAGGTATTTTTGGTTTGGTGTTAAGAGTTTGGTGTGTAGTCAGTAACTGTCTTAGAGTGCAGCAATGCCGATATTAATCAGTCCGCCGCCAATGATAAGCCAAGCAAACATCATTGCGCCTAAGATAAGCGGTTTAACCCCCGCTTGTTTAATGGCGCTTAGGTGCGTGGTTAAGCCCAGCGCAAACATTGCCATGGTAAGCAACACATCATCGAGCATGACCATGCTACGCTCAAAGCTTGCCGCCATTGGCACCCAAGTATGTAATAACACTACCAAAATAAAGACAAAGGCAAACCATGGCACTTTGACTTGTTGTACACGCTTCATCAATGACAGTTTTTCGCCATTTTTGCTACTACCTGTGGTTAAAGCAAACGATAAAATCAGTAAAAAAGGCGCGAGCATCATCACCCGTATCATTTTAGTGACGACTGCCGTATTCCCAACCTCGGTACTAACAGCATTACCAGCGACCACCACTTGCGCGACTTCATGAATGGTTGAACCCGTATAAATGCCGTATTGCTGGGCGTTTAGCCACGGTTGCAGCCAGCCAAGCTGATATAAAAACGGATAGAGCAGCATGGCAATCGTACCAAAGACCACCACGGTGGCGACAGCAATAGTGACTTTATGGGCTTCAGCTTTGACGACCGGCTCTGCGGCAATCACCGCTGCTGCGCCGCAGATACTGGCGCCAGCACCAATTAATAACGTCGTCTGCTTATCGACTTTGAGCCATCTGGTGCCAAGCCAATAGGTGAGTAAAAACGTTGAGGTTAATACCAGCGCATCCGTCATTACCGCTGGCATACCGACACTAGCAACTTGGGTTAAAGTCAGCTTAAAGCCATAAAAAATAATAGCAAGGCGTAATATTTGACCTTTGGCAAAGTTAACGCCATCGCTAAGTTGTTCAGAAAAATTTGGATATAGCGTATTACCCAATATCATCCCAAGCAAGATTGCTAGGGTTAACGATGACAGCCCAATAATACGCCCGTCCGACCACGTATCTAAGCTCATATTCAGCCACAAGCAAAACAAGCTACCAATCAGCACGACAATCAGCCCCAAAATATGGCGGTTATGCGGAAAGTAGTTATGCATGTTTTGTGCTAAAGCGTTCATGTCGTACGCACCTATTATTTATCATCTATAATCGAAATAAGCATAAGCTTATGAATAGACAGTATAAGTCATGTCGATTTATAATAAAAACAGATTAATAAGATATAAACTATCGATTTTTTAGGTTAAGAAACGATTCTTAGAGTTTAGGCTTTTGGAAATTTATAGGCAGCATAGGATGTCAGAGCCATTATGAAAAAACCCATACAGATGCTGCCGAAGATTACCCTTAAGCAGCTATCGGTGTTTGTCAGTATTTATCAAACTGGCAGCACCAGCCGAGCCAGTGAAGAGTTGCATTTGTCGCAGTCGGCGGTCAGCAGCGCGCTCACTGAGCTGGAGTCAAGGTTGCAGATGCCGCTATTTGAGCGCGTCGGGCGCAGGCTCAATCAGCATCCAAACGCCCATCCTATTTATATACAGGCGCAAGCCATCTTGGGGCAGGCTTTAACGCTAGAGCATTATCATAAGCACCAAGCGGGGCAGATTCATATTGGTGCCAGTACCACTATCGGCAATTATGTGCTGCCGCCGCTGCTTGCCAAGCTATATGCAGCGCTACCGGATGCTCATATCGATATGTATATTGCCAATACCCAAGAGGTAGTCGGCGAGGTTGAGCAATTAAACATTGATATTGCTTTGGTCGAAGGCATGCCGCGCCCGACAGATATGAAGGTGATTGAGCAGCGCGCTTGGCGGACCGATACCTTGATGGTCTTTGCTAAGCGTCATAGTAAGTGGCTGACAGACATGAAGTATAACGAGAAAGGAAAATGTTATGAGATGAGTGCAGAACAATTGGCAATACTCCCGCTATTGGTACGAGAGGCAGGCTCGGGTACGCGGCAAATTATCGATGAGCAATTATTGCAATATCTGCCGCATGCCGAGATTGTGATGGCGATTCAGCAGTCGGAGGCCATTAAACATATGGTCAGCGCCGATATTGGGCTTGGTTGTTTATCGCAGCATGTCATTGAGGGGGAGCTGGCAGCAGGAAAATTGGTGCAGGTAAAAGTAGCGGGTATAGACTTATCACGTACGTGGTGGCTAGTTTGGCACAAAGCCCGCCATCAAAGCCCTATTTGGCAAAGCTTTATTGATATTTTGATAGAAGATTGATTTTAATGGTAAATGTAGAGATTCTAGTGAGAATATTTACTGTTTTAATGAATAATAAAAAAGCGCAATGTCATACAATGCGCTTTTGTTAATGAGGTTTTTTAATAGTTTTAAATAACTTGGGAATTACGTTAAGTGTATTCTTAAACTTATTTATTAACCGGTTTATCCAGTCTCACCACTAAGCTGTCGCAAGGGACATTGGGCAAGATGTTATCTGCCGTCGCGCCACTGAGCCAAGCGGCGATACCATGACGTTCATGACGACCGATGACCAATAAATCAACATCATGCTTATGGCAATAGTTGACGATACCTTCACTGTTAGAGATGGCGGTGGTCACTTCAGAATTTACCGCATGTAAATCGTTACGGTCCAAAAACTGTGCCAGTTTGGCGCGCGCTTCTTGGCAGCGTTCATCGTCAATTTCATCATATAAGCTTGAGGCAGGCACCAGCTCATAGCCGAAGCCAACCATAGTATCTTTAACGATATGAAGCACCGATAGCTTGGCGTTAGGACGATTCTCAACGATGCGTTTGGCCTTTTGGGCGACCACATCAGCATCGGACATTAGGTCGGTGACCAATAAAATATGTTCGTAACTCATAGCGTCTTCCTCGTGTCAGATAGTATTTACTATAGCACTCCTACCGAGCGCTGTTAAGTGCTGCTAAGCTACCTTTGTCTATATCTTATAGGGATATTTGTTACGCTTAACAGTAGCTTTTTTAGTGCCTTGCTTGCTTATCTCGTTATTTTGGTACAGGCTGATCGAGTTTTACCACGAGACTGTCGCAAGGTACGTTTGGCAAGATACTGTCGGCGGTTGCCTTGACTAACCAAGCAGCGATACCGCGGCGCTCATGGCGACCGATAATCAGTAAATCGACTTCTTTTTCGCGGCAATAATTGACGATGCCTTTACTGTTAGAGATAGCAGCAGTGACCTCGGAGTTGACCGCGTTTAGCTCATTGCGTTCTAAGAATTGCGTCAATTTAGTGCGTGCTTCTTGCCAATGTTCGCCATCGAAATCACCTGACAAACTAGACGCAGGCACCAGCTCAAAGCCGAAGCGCACCATATCATCTTCAACAATATGTAAGACAGATAATCTAGCCTCAGGCGAGCCTGCAAGGATACGTTTGGCTTTTAGGGCAACCTCGTCAGCATCGGACAATAAGTCGGTGACCAGTAAAATATGTTGGTAGCTCATCAGGGGCTCCTAAATAATAGTTAACTTTATAGTAGCAGTGCTGGCTACCTTTGTTAAGGGTTAAAACCATTATTTGATTATGGATATTGCATTAATACTACTTTTAAAATATTCATTGATAAATCTTACCCAGTGAGCCGTTATTACCATATGGCTAGCTTGACTTATCCATAGGTAAGCCCCATCTATTAGCGCTATAGACACCATTTTATGAGCCCTGAAAATCAGGGCACGATATACATTATCATTGATAAGGATAACTATGACTGACACGCCATTTACTGCGGATTTAACGCTACATCCAGCGTTTGAGCTGATTGAGCATCGCCACATTGAGGCGCTATCGATGGATGTGCTGATCAGTCAGCATGTTAAGACTGGGGCCATGCATTACCATTTGGCACATCCGAGCGATGAAAATGCCTTTTTGGTCGGCTTTCGCACTCAGCCAATGGATTCAAAAGGTGAGGCGCATATTCTAGAGCACGTGGCTTTATGTGGCTCTGAGAAATTCCCTGTACGTGACCCATTTTTCTCAATGATTAAACGCTCATTAAACACTTTTATGAATGCGATGACCGCTGCCGATTGGACAGCCTATCCGTATGCCACGCAAAATAAAAACGACTACTTTAACTTACTTGCCGTTTATCTTGATGCGTCATTTTTCCCTAATATTCATCCGCTTGATTTTGCCCAAGAAGGTATTCGCGTCGAGTTAGACGAAAATGATAAGCCGCAGTTTAAAGGTATCGTTTTTAATGAGATGAAAGGCGCGATGAGCGGCGAGATTGACCAGTTATATCATACGGTCGCCCATCACTTGTTCCCAACGACGACCTATCATTATAATTCGGGCGGCGATCCTGCTGATATTCCTGATTTGACCCATCATGAGCTGGTTGAATTTCATCAAAGCCATTATCACCCATCAAACAGTGTGATTATGAGCTTTGGTAATATTCCGGTCGCTGAGACGCAGGCGAAAATCCATGAAGATGCCTTGATTCAATTTGAAGCAGGCAAAAAACACGTCTCGCGTCCTGAAAAACGCCTGTCTGCACCGATTAGCGCGGTTGATACTTATACTGCTGATGAAGCCGGTCCTGACCAAACGCATCACGTGGTGGCGTGGTTATTACCATCAATTACTGATCCAAAACAGCGTTTGGCGTTACGTCTATTAGAAGGGGTATTGGTTGAGCATGCTGGTTCGCCGCTGCGTGCGTATTTGGACAGCCATCCACTTGGTAAAGCGCCAAGTCCGCTATTGGGACTCGACGACAGTCATTATGAAATGGTCTTTTATACCGGTCTGCGCGGTTCAAACCCTGAGCATGCTGAGGCTGTAGAGCAGGGTATTATTGATTTGCTTAAAGAGGTCGCGAGCAAACCGATTGATGATGAAACCATTGAAACCATTTTGCATCAAATTGAGATAGATCAGCGCCATATCGGTGGTGATAGCATGCCGTATGGTTTGAATCTCATGCTAGAAGGCTTTAGTACGGCGATTCATGATGGCAACCCTATCGATGTCTGGGAAGTTGATGAGCATTTGCAGTGGCTACGTGAACAAGTAAAAGATGCGCAGTGGTTACCAAATTTAATCAAAACTCATTTACTTGATAATCAGCATCGTGTCCGCGTCACTTTAACACCTGATAGCGAAAAAACTGCCCGTTTGGCAGCAGCTGAGCAGACCCGTCTTGATACGATTGCGATGGATTTGAGCGCTGATGATAAAGCTATCTTAAAACAGCAAGCGCTTGATTTGGCAGCGCGCCAAGCAGCACCTGATGATTTAAGCCTATTGCCAAAAGTTGGCTTAGAAGATGTCCCAACGGATATCAGCTTTAAGCAAGGCACGCAAAAACAAGTAAATTTAAGCGGGCAAGAGAGCACCTTATTTGAATATGAAGCGGGTACCAATGGCTTGTATTACTATCAAGTAATTGTGCCGTTGACCGATGCGATTGGTAATCAGGACACCAGCGAGCTACCCGTTAATGAGGTAATCAATCATCCATTGTTGCCTATTTACTTAAGCTTATTGTCTGAGCTTGGTACTGATTCGTTAAGCGCTCATGAGATGCAAGCTAAGCAAGCGGCGCATTCATCAGGGGTGACGGCGCGTATCAGTCAGCGCACCAATATCGATGACAGCCAAGCGATTAGCAGCTACTTTGTCGTAGCAACGCGCGCGCTAAATCGTAAACCTGAAGCGATTGACTTGCTCAAAGAAGTCATGGAGCACAGTGTCTTTAGTGAGCATGACCGTATCAAAGAAATCTTGCAGCAGCGTCAAGCAGGTTGGCAATCAAACCTTGCCGGTTCAGGGCATTCTTATGCGATGCAAACCGCCAGTCGCGGCATGAGTCGCCAAGCACAGTTAGAATATGTGCGCAGCGGTCTGCCAGCACTAAACGCGTTAAAAGACTTCTTAACCCATGCCAGTACTGATGATGCGCAGTGGGATAAATTGGCAACCAGTCTGATGGATTTACATCAACGGTTAATCAGCTTGCCTAAGCATGCCGTTATTATCTGTGAAGCCGAGCAAACCGAACGCTTGAGCAACTTAATCGTTGATAGCTGGAAAGACAGCCAAGCGCCAAAAATTGCTGAAAAAATCACAAAATCTGATGCGGGTATTGAAGACAATATCCCAAGCGAGTTTGCCGAGTTGCAACTTGATGCGGCGTTAAATGGCGAGACAGACGCGGTCAAAGCACTAGAAAGTGGTGTGGCGCTCGATGTTGAAGATTTGGCGTGGCTAGTTCCGACCAACGTCTATCATAATGCTAGCGCATATACCGTGCCAGCAGCCGACCATCCTGATACCGCTGCCTTGATGGTATTAGCGCCTTATCTGCGTAATGGCTATCTGCATAGTGCCATCCGTGAGCGCGGCGGTGCTTATGGTGGCGGTGCAGGTTACGATGCCAATGCTTGCGCCTTTAAGTTCTTTAGCTACCGCGATCCGCAGTGTGCTGAGACCTTTGCACATTTTGATGCCAGTATCGAATGGCTATTAAATGAGCCACAAACCGATGAGCAGTTAGAAGAAGCCATCTTAGGTATTATCTCAGGTATGGATAAACCAGGCTCTCCAGCAGGTGAAGCGGTCAAAGCCTGCTTTGCCAATCTGCATCATCGCGGTGTCGACTGGCAACGTAAAATGCGTGCGGCAATATTGGCTGTGACGGTCGATGACTTGCAACGTGTTGCTAAGCAATACCTGCAAGGGCAAAAGCATGTACGTGCGGTATTAGCACCTTATGATAAAGAAGCAGCGGTACAAGGGCTTGGCTTTAAAGTGTGTAAAATTAAAAGCTAGTTCACTTAAAGTCTATTGACTTAATTGCTATAAAAAACCGCCGCTTTCACTAAAAATGAAAGCGGCGGTTTTATTTTGGGTGAGTCTTTTAAAGCGCTATTTCTTAAAGGCTTACTTTTTAATTAAATAATTTGCCAGCGCTTTATAAGCGGGTAGTGAGGTTGGGTCAATTTTGCTATTACTGGCATCTGGGTATGACGCAAAACGCACGATAAGCATATCGGCTGCGGGATCAACATAAATGGTTTGACCGTGGACGCCGCGTGCCGCATAGATAGGCGTGGGATTATTAAATAACCACCACATGCTTTTGTAGCTGCCGTTGGTTAGCTGTTTATAGCCCGCTTTTGCAAAAGCATTTTTATCACCGCCGGCTTCGATATTATCAACGACCGCCGCTGGGAATAAACGTTCGCCATTAATTTCGCCTTTATTGAGCATCAAGCTACCAATGCGTGCCATGTCATGCAAGCCTGCGCTGATACCGCCGCCAGCGAATGGCGTACCTTTAGCATCGACAGTCATATAAGCACTTTGTTCAGCACCGATTTTTTGCCAAATGCGTTCTGAGAGTAATTCATTCACCGCTTTGCCAGTGGTACGCGAGATAATCCAGCCAAGCGCATCACTATTAATGGTGCGATAGTTAAATTCTGCCCCATGTTGACCCTTTTTCTTAACCGTTTGCAGGTACTCAAAATAACCATTAGGCCCGCTATAACCTTTTGGTTTCGGTAGTGGGCTTGCTGCTTCTGAATACTGCCAGATATCGGCATTAGGGTCAGCATAGTCTTCGCTATAATCAAGGGCGGTGGTCATATCCATCACTTGGCGTACGGTTGCATCACCAAAGCCACTGTTTTTAAGTTCTGGAATGATAGATGCGACTAATGCCTTATCGTCAAGCTTACCTTCGGTGACAAGAATTTCTGCTAGCAGCCCAGTCATGGATTTGGTCATCGACATCGCTGCATGATTGCCAAGCTTATTGAGGCAACCGTTTTGACGCTCGTACACTACCTTGCCATGGTGCATGACCATAATACCGTCAGTGTAATTGGCATCCAGTGACTGCTTCCACGTCATCGGGCGCTTACTATTAGTGGGCGTAAAGGTGATGGCATCAATGTTTTTATCTAGCTCGTAGTTGAGCTTGGAGGGTGCGCCGATACCGCGACTGACGTCAGTGGTGGGCATCAACTCACGGATATGACAGACCGTCCAACGCAGTTTTGGGAAACTAAAGAAATTAGAGGAGGGCTGCGCAATAAGCTTATCTTGGGGCGGCGGGAAACCTTGCATCCAGCCAAGGGTTTGCGGGTCTGATTGTTTGGCCGTTAAGCGTGCATCGTCGGCATGGCTTGGCATGCTGATAAGAGTCATGGCAATGGTTAAGGGGAGCAGGGGCAAAGCGCGTTGCAATAAAGTCAGCATGGTATCCTCGCAAATAAGCTTAAACGATTAATTTTAGGCAATAAAAAACCATTGATAAGTCGCTATATTCAAAACTTAGCATAATTCTTATCAATGGTCTTTACCAAGCATTTTTGTAAAGCCGCTTTGCTACTATTTAGTCTGCAGGTTGTTAATAAAGTGCTTTATTAAAGTGCGCTTTTATAAGCTTGTGGTTAATAGCGCTTAATCGCTTGGTCTTTGCCAATCATATCTTGATGAATGGGGAAATCTTCATGGTTATCGTATTGCTGACGGTCGGCAAAATAGCTTTTTAAAGTGCGGCGTACGGCTTCAAAGGCAAGTTTATCCCATGGAATATCTTCTTCGGTGAACAAAGCGCAGTCGAGACTTTCAGAGCCAATACCGTAAGCGCCGTCTTTTAACTCGGTGATATAAATACTATAGATTTGCCCGATATCAGGAATATCATAGAGGCAATATAAATGCGGATTGGTGACGACCGCTTCTGCCTCTTCAAAGCTTTCTCGCGCCGCGCCTTCTGCCATGGTTTCGCCATTTTCCATAAAACCTGCGGGCAGTGTCCATAAGCCATATTGTGGCTCAATCGCGCGGCGACATAGCAGTACACGGTGTTTATGTACGACCAATGAGCCACAAATGACTTTTGGGTTTTCATAATGAATATAATTGCAATTTGGGCATACCAAGCGCGGGATATTATCGGTGGCTGGTATTTTGCGTTCTGCTTCATGACCGCATTGTAGACAATAGCGCATATCAACTGCCTTATATAATGAAAAGGAGAAATGAGAAAAAGGTTTTCGGTATTTTAAGAATTATAATTCTTGTTTTATAAAATAGTATGACTTTAGCTTATCAATTTTTATTTGATAATAGCCATTAAGCCTAAGATAACACAAATTCTCATCGCACTGGCAGTGATAATAAAAACCCTACAGGTTTGCGCAACTGCTTGCCGTTAAAGCTGCCCTGATTAATAAATGCATTGTTAAGCGCAACAGACAACGCCGCCTAATCCAGTCCAGTCACATAAAGTATATGCAGCTTTAGTCAGATTGCGCTAGGCTAGACTGACGTTAACTATTAAAAGATAGCTTTATCTTGAAGGATGGCTTTACCAATAACGTGGGTAATGGCGGCCGCGCCCGATATTGTTATAAATGAGGGCAACCACCACCAAGGCGAGCGCACCGACCAGAGTAGGGGTAAGTAAAAAATGCCATTTGACGCCGCCAAGCATAACGATTAATGGATTGGAGCCAGCGGGCGGATGCGGAACACGCAGCAATAGCATCAGCGCAATCGCCGTACCAACTGCAAGCGACAAGCTCCACCATTCGATACCAAATAAGGTCAAAAATGATAAGCCCGTGAAAGTGGTGATAAGATGACCGCCAACGATGTTTCTAGGCTGTGCAAAAGGGCTCTCGGGATAAGCGAAAATAAGCAAACAGCTGGCACCAAATGAGCCCAAAATCATCGCGACATTTTGCCAATTGCCCAGTAGCGCCAGTATGGCAGTGGCAAACGTACCGCCAACCCAAGCTATGGCGATGATGATTAATGGCAATCTTTGCGGGCAATCATCAGTCTTGCCCTGCATTTTATTTAATGAAAAAATCTTATCCACGAGCGTATCCTAAAAACATTTGGTTTTTGACATTGATACTTGAGTAGTCAATATTGATATTTAATTGCTATTTATAGTTAATTGCATTGATGCTTCATACTGATAAAAATATAGGGCAATAATAATGTTACTCCCCCCGCAGTCGCTACGTTTTGATGAGTTTTCAGTCGCTGTGCCAGACTTTATTCGCTATCCGACCATTCGAAAGTTGGCGGAACGGGTGCAGCATGAAACCTTAAATGCGGTCACCAGTCCGGCGCTGTACGACGGCTCTAACACTTCTCGTAGCGCTCGCATTTTAGATAGCTTATATCAGACACCCATTGCCGATGCCTCGGTATTGGTTGCCATCACCCATGAACGCCATCCCAAACTGCTACTGACGCGCCGCGCCGCGCATATGAACAGTCACGCCGGCGAAGTCTCTTGCGTAGGCGGAAAACATGACGCCGGCGATGGTAATAATGTCGTCACCGCTTTGCGTGAAGCCTGTGAAGAGACCGCCTTACCGCCCAATAAAGTGCAGCTACTGGGTCAATTACCGATTCAAACTTCTAAAAGCGGTATGAGTGTCCGTCCTATTGTGGCGCTGATTGCACCGGATTTATTGTTAGTGCCTGAGCTTGGTGAAATTTCCCGCATTTTTTGGGCAGATTTTGAGACCTTGCTGACTCAGCCTACCGTAGAATATGCGGTAGAGTATACGATGCAAGATCAGACCGCGACCATTCTCACGCCCAGCTGGCAGGTTGATGGTGAAACGGTTTGGGGTCTGACAGGACGCGTCATTGCCAGCTTGTTAGAGACGGGCTTTGATCGGCAGCTTGAGTGGTATTACCGCATCCAAAATACGCGTAATTAACCCGTAAAGTGGCTGAGGTTATGGACTGAATGATCTACAGCAGCACCATTCTCTGGTGAAACCAAGCGCGTCTTTTGCGGATTTATTATAGTTATTGTAGACGCCGTTGATAATGGCTTAGCATATTCTATTTACTACTAATAATATTCGACATATGCTTTGTAGTTATGGTTCTTAAATTTAATGAATATCATTTGTTATTGGTTTTATTTAATATCGAGCGCTTTTCTCCTTAAATTGCCTCTGCATTTATCATCCTTTATTTATAATAATCGTCATTTTTCTTCAGCCACCAATTCATATTGTCTTGGCGTTTGGCGCGAAAGGCTTCTAATTTTTCCGCCACCGTTTGATTGTGCTGACGTGCTGTATCGAGCGCAAAAAGAATCGGCACGGAGGACAAGACACCAAAGCGTATCTTTGATTTTGGTAAATCCAGTCCATCGCCGATATCATCGCCGACCAAGGTACGGGTGACACTGGCATTGACCATCTCAACGAAACGTCCACGGCGATTGTCCTCACCCATCAGCTGCCGCGGCAAATCGTGCAGCGCTTTTGCTAGCGGCTGGCCCATTTTAAAATCAAGCTGCTGAATCGATAAATAGGTATAGAGCCATTCCCAACAAGCAGCTTCATCTTTAGGCAAGCGCTGCAAGTCAACGCCCATCCAATAGCTGGCAAGATTCCATAAATGCAGTATACCTTCGGCTTCCTCAGTACTGATACGGGCGCCAAGCAGCCGTAACCCACGCATAATCAACAGTGAAAATTGCAAATGGGTAGCAATCATATCGGTTTGATTGATAGGAATACCCCAATAGGCGCTATTCCAACTGCCATCTGGATTATGGTGCTGGTCGGCGTTGGGTATGACGCCTTTAGCTGCATTGCCTTTACCTTTAAGCAGATTTTGCCGCACTAGGGTATGAATCTGTCGCACCTTGATAGACTGCCGCCAACCTTCTGAGCCAATCGCCAATACCTGCTCGATAGGCTGACGCTGATTGCCTGCGCTCGTATGCGACCTGTGTAATAGAGGATGCTCAGAGACGGCTAAGATATACGCATAAGTACGCATCAAACGCGGTAGAGCATCGTGCATCAATGCGCCTGTTTGAATGAGCGGCAGGGAGAGAGCAGGAATACTATAGCCTGCCATTAGCGCGACGTTACGTAATAACCAAATCAGCATCAGTGGATAACGGCGATAGGCAACCGCGCCGATTTGTGCAAGCTTGGGGTCGAACCAAGTAGGATGGCTGCTAAACTGCTCGGTTAAGGCGTTAAATGCAGGGTTATTTGTAAGGTTGGCGTCGAAGTTACTGCCACTGTTACTGCCGCTGATAATAAATTGCTGTAAGGGCTTTGCAAAACGAATACCATCAGCCGCTAATGCATCTGCGACGGGATCACCGATATCATAACCCGCAACCATTTCCTCTAATAAACCTTGCGAGATAACAAAGTCTTTTGGCAATAAATAGCGCTTGATGCGCTTTAAGACTTGCAGGTCACTATGGTCGTCAATCGCTGTCGTGCGCCCATGACGCTGATAAGAATCATGCGCTTGATTGGAATTAGCATTTCCCCGACCACTGGCAGCAATTGTTTTAGCGATTTTTTTAGTAATATCGATGGAATCCATTTTTATAAGCCATTCTTTAGCAACTGCTTTTTATTAACCAACATTAAACGCTTTGAGCAACTTCATTATAAAGTTACTCAATCAGTCATTATGAGTGATGGGTTAAATCTACTGAGGTATTATTAACATCGTCTTTTAAAGTGGCTTTTAGCATCAGATAACCGGCAATACCAGAAACGATTGAACCCATAATGATACCTAAGCGCTCATCAAATAATGGTGTCGCGCCACCAAAAGCAAGGCCGCCGATAAATAAACTCATGGTAAAGCCAACGCCGCAAAGTAACGCTGCGCCGTAGATTTGCTTAAAGTTCATGCCTTTTGGCATGGTAGAAATACCCAGTTTGAAAATTAACCAGCACATAAGCATCACGCCTACTTGCTTACCAATAAACAGTCCGGCAGCAATACCCAATGGCACGGAATGAAATAGCTCTGCAAAGCCTGCGCCCTTGAGCGATATACCTGAGTTAGCAAAGGCAAATAATGGCAGAATCCCGTAAGATACGGTGTTTTGTAAGTCGTGCTCAAGCTCTTCAAGCGGGGAATGTTCAGGGTCAGTACGGTCAAATAACGGAATGAATAACGCGAGTACCACCCCAGCTAAGGTCGCGTGAATGCCAGATTTGAGCACGGCAATCCACATAATCACCCCGATTAATATGTAAGGGGTAATGCTGGTGACGTTACGGCGATTGAGTAGATATAAGAACGGCAAACACAAAGCGGCGATAGCCAATGAACCAAGTGATAGGTCGCTGGTATAAAATAAAGCGATGATTAAAATAGCGCCAATATCATCAAAAATAGCGATGGATACCAAAAAGACTTTGAGTGAGTTTGGCACCCGATTGCCAAGTAGGCTTAAAATGCCAAGGGCAAACGCAATATCGGTCGCCGCCGGAATTGCCCAACCTTTCCAAAACTCAGGCTCATTATAGTTAAAAAGCAAGTAGACGATAGCAGGCATAATCATGCCGCCCAATGCCGCGCCAGCTGGTAAGATAATTTGTTTGACGTTCGAGAGCTCGCCGATGAGTACTTCACGTTTGAGCTCAAGACCGACTAAGAAAAAGAACACTGCCATCAGACCATCGTTGATCCAATGGTGGGCGTCTTTTGCAATCGCAAAGCTGCCGATTTGAATGACAACGGGGGCATGAATAAAGGATTCATACCAAGTGTTCAGAGGGGTATTGGCAATAATCATTGCCGCGATGGCTGCCAGCGCTAAGACAATGCCGCCTGACGCCTCGAGGTTGAAAAATGCTTTGATTCTTTGTATTGCCATATTATCCTCATTAACTAAATAAAACGTGCTAAATCATTCAAGAACTTCAAGTACCTATTGTTATTTGGTTTGCTTAGTTCAGCTCAGGACTACTCAGCATAGTTAAACGATAAACCACCATTAATAATGACATAGATAATAGTGATATAGATTGATATAACAAATAGGTGTCTCTAGTTTCTCACAATTTTATTCATATAAACAATTAAATACGTTAACGGTTTTATGCTTCTTCCTTGAAGACTCAACGATTATCAAAGGATATATCGATAAGACAGTCGATATGACAAATCTAACAGACTTTGTTAGGTTTTTGGCTTTTTTTACATTTTTATCTTTATAATGAGCGCCGTTAAGCAAATCCTCATATCCAGTTTGGTACTGATGAAAGAGTGGTATCGATTAAAAAAATAGCCGCTACTTTATCAACCAACGTATTCTGAGCCTGATTTTTTCAGGCTTACTTTTTTTATGTCATAAATTTTCAAGGTCGATGTCATGGACATATCGCTCTCTATCGAGATTATTTTAATGCTGACGGTCGTGGCCGCGCTGGCTGGCTTTATCGATGCTATCGCTGGCGGCGGTGGTTTATTGACCATTCCAGCCATGCTGCTTGCCAATATTCCACCCGTACTAACCTTGGGGACGAATAAGTTACAAGCAGCATCAGGCGCGCTCGCGGCGTCCATTACGATGATTAGAAAAGGTGTCGTCAAACCGAAGAATATAAAAACGGCGATTATCGCGGCTTTTATCGGTTCTGTTCTTGGTACGATTGCCGTGCAGTTGTCGCCACCTGATTTATTAGAAAAGCTGATTCCGTTTTTGATTGCGGCGATTGGTATTTATACCTTATTTGCCCCAAGGCTGGGTGAAGTAGAGGCCGCGCCGCGCATCTCAGAAAGCAGGTGGCAAAAAGTAGTGGCACCCTTGATAGGTTTTTATGATGGTTATATCGGACCGGGTACGGGAATGTTTTTTGCCTTAGGAAATGTGGCGTTGCGTGGTCGTCAAATTATTGAAGCAACGGGGGCGGCAAAGGTGCTGAATTTGTCCACCAATATTGGCTCGCTCATTTTCTTTATTATAGGCGGTAATGTGTTGTGGAAAGTGGGACTGGCAATGATGGTAGGGCAGACGATAGGTGCTTATTTTGGCTCGCATATGGTTGTCAAAGGCGGTAGTAAACTGATTCGTCCGATGATTGTTTTGGTTTGTATGGCGATGCTGACGAAATATGTGTTTGGTTAAGGTTAGCTATGTTGAGGCTGGGATAGTCTGTGTCAATTAAAAGCGCTTTGTTTATAGTCATCTACTGCTGGAATGTTATTTTTCGCTTGCGGTGTGCTTCGCATTCCAGAGGCTTCGAAAAATTTATGCCAGCAGTAACGTCCCCGTTTTAAGTTATTTTGTCTATATATTAATTTCAAAAACCTTATTCAAGACAGAAAAAAACCTCAGTTTACAATTGGCTGAGGTTTTTTATTTCTAAACTTTTATCATTGGCTATTTTATATTAAAGCTGCCACGTTTCATTTAATCACGCTTAACATCGTCGTATTCACTGCCCATAATGCCATCGCTAAAGACTTCAGAGAATTCGCGCTCGCTGTTTTCATCGATATGACCATCGAATACGTCTTTTGCACCGGCATCAGGGTCGTTATAAATTGCCAAATCCATCTTGCCTTCTGACTTTGCTACGATAGCGGTCACAGCGGCATCGCCACTGACGTTGACGGCGGTACGCAACATATCAAGGATACGGTCAACCCCTAAGATAAGACCAATGCCTTCGATTGGTAAGCCCACTTGCGCAAATACCATCGAGAGCATGATGAGACCAACACCAGGAACGCCCGCCGTACCCACAGAGGCAAGCACCGACATTAAAATAACGGTCAGATATTCGGTGATGCCCAAATCTATACCATAGATATTGGCAATAAAAATGGTCGCCGTCCCTTGCATGATAGCCGTACCATCCATATTGATGGTAGCACCAAATGGCACGGTAAACGAGGCGACAGAGTTGTTGACGCCCATACGTTTGGTAACGGTACGCAAGGTAATTGGAATCGTCGCGTTTGAGCTTGAGGTACTAAACGCAAAAATCTGTACTTCGCGCATTTTTGTTAAAAAGGTTCTCACCGATAAGCCTGAAGCCAGCTTCAGGACAATCATCATGGTCACAAAGAAATGGAAGGCAAGCGAGCCAACCAATACCGCAACATAACCAAGCAGCGACCAAATAAGGTCTAAACCAAGCTCAGACATAGCTTTTGCTAACAGCGCAAACACACCATAAGGGGCGAGGTTCATAATGATGGTCACCATCTTTAAGATGACTTCATTGATAAGCTCCAAGCTTTGCACCAAGCCTTTAGCAGGCTTACCAACCATCAAGATACTGATACCGATTAGGATAGCAAAGAAAATAATCGATAACATATCGCCATTTGCCATCGCACTGATGGGGTTTGATGGGATAATATTGGAGAACACATCAAGCAATGGCGGTGCGGATTGCGCTTCAAACGCCGCATCCGTTTTGATATCCATGCCTTTACCGATACCAAAGAGTACGCCAAGTCCGATGGCAGTCGCAATCGCCAGTGCCGTTGTCATCATATAGATTAAAAAGGTTTTGGTGCCGATACGACCAAGCAAGCGGATGTCACCGATACCACAAACCCCGCAGATAAGCGAGATTAGCACCAAAGGCACAACCAGCATTTTTAGCGAGTTAACAAATAACTTGCCGATAATGGCAAAAAACCCATTGGTGATATAGGTATTAACAAAGCTACCTTCGGCATTCAATCCTGAATAGTTTATAAATAAACCCAGTATGATACCCAGCACCATGGCAACAATAATCTTGCCAGTCAGCCCCATATTTTTCCACATAACTACTGTCCTTGGTTGTCGTAATGCACAGCAATAAACACGATATATCAGGCCGTATAAGCGGCAAAATCGTGCTTATTACTATGTTTATTACGTCTATAAGTGTGTTATCTGTCATTTAAGTCAGATTTTGGAGACAATATAAAAGAATTGTTGGGGATACTGCAAGAAATTTTTATGACTTTAATAACGTGACATTGTCGCCTTGCTGTGGTCAGGATTTATGTAGCGGCAAAAATTTTTAGATTAAATAGAATAACATAAAGATTTCTGGCGTAGATTTGGGTGTAATAGTTATGGTGCAGTCAAAAAAAGCGAGACTATCCATGTTGGATAATCTCGCTTAAGTTGAAAAACAAGTTTTAGAAAAGTGCTGGTTTTTAGCTATTTAGACCTTATCGTTTTCGTCGCGACGTAAACCGTCTTGCCATTTGTTATTAGCGCTAGACGATTTGTCTAAGCGGTCTGTTTTTGCTTGCAAGCTTTCTGAATTCTCAAGGCCATTTGAGCTGTCTAAGCCATCTACATTATCAGCATGAGTATCAGCCGCTCGATTCAAACGGTGATTATGACCCATGCGCTCGCTTAGGTGCGTTTCTGCATCACGGTGACGCGGGTCGAGCGCTTGTGCTTCAGGGTTTGACTCTGCAAAATCGGTTTGTGCCTGAACTTCTTTTATAGTGTCTTGCTCACTGACCATTTTGACATCACCATCGCTTTCATAACCATGGTCAGGGTTGGCATCACCGGTTGCTTCTTGTTTATTATCCGCTGCAGGCTCAAGGTTATCAGTTATTGGCTCAGCTGTTTGCGCAGTATTCTCAGTCGCGATGCCGTTTCTTATTTGGGCATCGTTTTTCAATTGCGCATAATCCGTTAGCTTATAAACTGCATTCTCTAAACTGTGCGGATTGGTGCGTTCTTGCGCTTTAGATAAATGCTTATCGAACACATCGGTCAATAACGAATCATAGCGGATGGCATTATATTGAATAAGGACTTCAGCCTCTTCTTCGGTAATGTCACCATTTTGGCTGGCATAGACCACATGATCTTCAAAGGTAAGACCTTCAAAGTTGTCTTTATGCTCAGCCTTTTTAAATTTCTGCCATAAAGGTTCAACGTCAAGCAGCGTTTGATAAGCGTGCTCCATGCGTCCGGTGACATCATCAGGCTCAGTATTGTAATACACCATGGTTTTAAGATAATCGCGGAATGGATTGGCTTCAAAATCATCCATAAAGGTATCGCCCAATTGGCGTTTTAGCTCATCGCTGACCGGCGCAAAGATACGCCCACTTGGGAAAGTGACAAAGCTGACTAAGCTTGCCGCCATACGATTTGGGAAGTTGGCAAATAAAGACAAGAACGCTTCTTGAATGGTATAAAGGCTGTTTTTTAGGGCCACTTCTGCATGTAAACGTTCGGCTTTAGATTTAGAGCCATATTCATAAAATTGTAAAATCGCTGTACAGATGAATAGATGCGAATGGATATCGGCTAAGCGCCCAGAGAGCATCTCTTTACGTTTTAAATCGCCTGCTAATAAGCCTAAAGACATATCGGCGGTTAGGGCAAAGCCTGCGCTTAAACGGTTGATGTCTTTATAATAAGGACGGGTAAAGCCATCGGCAAAGCTTGGCGCATGATTGCTGCCACCGACATAGCCTGCGACAAAGGCTTTGGCACCGCGATTAAAGGTATAGCCTAAATGTTTAAAGAATAAATTATCAAACTGCTTGAGCGCACCTTCTTTATCATCACTTTGCAATAATTGCAGCTCATCAAATAGATAAGGATGACAACGCATCGCCCCTTGACCAAAAATCATCAATGAGCGCGTTAAGATATTCGCCCCTTCAACGGTGATAGAGACGGGAATGGCTTGATAAGGAATCGCTAAAAAGTTACGCGGTCCCATCTGTACGGCGCGACCGCCAACCACGTCCATGCCATCATTGACTACCGCACGCATGGTTTCGGTGGCATAGTATTTTGCCATTGCCGTCATCACCGATGGCGTACCACCTTGGTTCAAGCCACAGGTGACCAAGTGACGAAAGGCCTCGAGCATATAAGTGTTACTGGCCATGCGACTGGTGGCATCTTGCACTCCTTCAAATTTACCAACGGAGATTTTAAATTGCTCGCGAACCTTTGCAAATGCGCCAACGGTCAAATAGGTGACTTCACTGGCAGAGGTCGATAGCGCTGGCAAGGAGATACCGCGCCCAACGCCCAAGCATTCCATCAGCATACGCCAACCGCGACCGGCATTTTCAACGCCGCCGATAATATAATCTAGCGGGATAAAGACGTCTTTACCATCGACTGTACCATTCATAAATGGCGAGCCGATTGGATTATGACGCGGACCGGTAACAACCCCTTTATGGCTAGCAGGAACGAGCGCACAGGTAATGCCGTAATCGGTCTTTTCAGGGTCGCCAAGCAAACCTTCTGGGTCATGCATCTTAAAGGCCAAACCAACGACGGTGGCAATAGGCGCTAGAGTAATCCAGCGCTTAGAGAAGTTCATACGCAGGCCGAGCACTTGCTCGCCTTCATGCATGCCATAGCAAACCACACCCGTATCAGGAATCGCGCCTGCATCGGAGCCCGCTTCAGGACCCGTCAAACCAAAGCAAGGAACTTCTTCGCCTTTGGCTAAACCTGGTAGCCAGCGTTGTTTTTGTTCATCGGTGCCATAGTGCATCAAAAGCTCACCGGGGCCGAGCGAGTTCGGCACCATGCAAGTAACGGCAGCGGTCGGTGAGCGCGAAGCGATTTTACTCATCACCCGACTTTGAGCATACGAGCTAAATTCTAATCCGCCATATTCTTTCGGAATGATTAAACCCAAAAAGCCATTGGCTTTAATAAAGCGCCACGCCTCTGGTGACAGCTCTTTATCTTCATGATGGATTTGCCATTCATCAAGCATGGCACACAGCACTTCTACTTCATTATCAATAAAGCTTTGCTCTTCTTCTGATAATTCAGGATAGGGATACTTGGCAAAGGTATCCCAATCGGGCGCGCCCATAAACAGCTCTTTTTCCCACCAGCTGGTACCGGCATCGAGGGCTTCACGTTCAGTGTCGCTCATGCTTGGCATCGCACCGCCCAAGGCTTTATAAACAGGCTTAGTAATCAATGATTGGCGCAGCGGGGCGATTAGCAATACTAAGCATAATAGCGCTAACGGTATGCCTAAGATGAGCGACCATGGACTGATAAAGGCGGTGACGAGGACGGTCACGAGGGCGACGATACTACCGGTGACACGGGATAAAGATAATAAAAAGATGGCCAAGACCATGGCTAACTGAATGATTACTGCCAAAATAAATAAGCCGATGGCCATGACTGTCTCCTTTATAACGCTGAATGCACAAGCGTAAAATTTAAATGAATAAAAACTGATGGAATAATTCTAATTGTTATTTTGTTTTTCCATCAGATTTTTTATGCGATAAGTTAATGTATATGACAAAATAAATGCCTGTTTTGTACTTCTTTTCTAGCAGTTTTTAAAATTAATAAGGGTAAACCTACTACTAAATAAATCTATCAATAGTAGGCTTACCGATAACTGCCACAGCAAAAATAAAGTTAACTACCAATATGAAACAGTTGTTTATAACTATCAAGAGCCAAAATGCTACGCTGTGTCGATAATATGTATCAAGCTTTGTTTATATAACCAGCTGTTATCGATCTTTAGCCAAAAGGGGGCAAGCAGCTCTCGGCATAAGATAAGGTGTCATTACGTCCGACAATGATATGGTCAACCAATGACAAATCTATTAAGTCACAAGCCTTTTTTAGCTCGTAGGTTAATAAGTTGTCGGCCGTTGAAGGGGTCGCATTGGTATGCGGGTGGTTATGAGCGACGATAAGCTGACTGGCAGCGTGGCTTAACGCATGACGCAAAACGTGTTTGATACAGACCGAGCAAGAAGAGATACCGCCGATAAACAGTATCTCAAAATTGATTAAGTTTAACGCATTATCCAGACACAGCACAGCAAAGACCTCACGGTGCTCACCGCGCAGCTGGGTGCTGATATAGTCTTTGACCATTTGCGAGCGTCCAAGGGCGTGACCTGTCTTAAGCTGACTGTCCAAATAGCGCGTGCCCATCTCAAGCGATGCCAGTATCTGGGCGTATTTTGCAGGACCAATACCGTGACAAGCAAGTACCGTCTCTTGCGGCGCGGCCAACAGCTCAGCTAAGCTACCAAACTGGTCTATTAAATGGCGGGCAAGCTCAATGGCCGATTGCGACTGGGTGCCTGTGCGCAAAAATATCGCTAATATCTCAGCATCAGATAAATGAGCCGCACCAAATTTCAGCAGTTTTTCACGCGGTCTATCATCTTCATGCCAATCTTTAATTGCCATTGTCACTCCTTCATAATGGGGATAGGTGTCAGATAACGGAGATAAATCTACAAAACTTCCCCTAACTTATCGCATAATTGTTACTATAAGCGCAATTTTTATCTTTCATTTTTTTATTGATGCCATGCTTATGTCAAATATTGTGCTTGCTATCACCGGCGGTATCGCCGCTTATAAATCTGCTATGTTTGCCCGTCTACTTATCAAGGCGGGCTTTGATGTGCGCGTCATTATGACCACAGGCGCACAAGCGTTTATCACGCCTCTTACCTTGCAAGCTTTGACGGGCAATGAGGTACATATCTCATTACTTGATGAGCAAGCAGAAGCGGGGATGGGTCATATCGAGCTTGCTAAATGGGCCGATTTAATTGTCATTGCACCTGCCTCAGCCAATACTTTGGCACGGCTTGCGATGGGTATGGCAGATGATTTATTGACCACTGTCTGCCTTGCAACGACAGCGCCGGTCATTATTGCGCCAGCGATGAACCAGCAAATGTGGGCGCATCCAGCAGTGAATCTAAATGTGCAGACTCTGCGCGATATGAATTATCAAATTATCCAACCAGCCAGCGGCGAGCAGGCGTGCGGTGATGTCGGAGCAGGGCGCTTGCCTGAGCCTGAAGAGTTATTAGCCGAAGTGCTACTGTTTAATGCCATGCAAACCACGCCGCAGTTATTGGCAGGTAAACGCGTGGTGATTACTGCAGGTCCGACGGTAGAAGCCATCGATCCGGTGCGTTATTTGTCCAATCATTCTTCAGGGAAAATGGGCTTTGCCTTAGCCCGTGCTTGTGTGGCCGCTGGTGCAGAGGTTATTTTGATTACTGGTGGCAAAGTTGCGCTGCCAACACCGCTCAATGTCACGCGCATTGACGTCCTGTCAGCTAAAAACATGCTTGTAGCAGCGCAGCAATGTGTCGATGGTACGCATATTGCGCTACAGTATCTGCCTGAAGAAGATCACGATCATTCTCATGAACACAGCCACGACCATGCTCATCAGCATGGCGATTGTGATTGCGGTGAAGCGCATCAACATGAACATGCTGAGATTATCACCAATGACAGCGTAAAAGTTGCTGATATCTTTATCGCCACTGCGGCGGTCGCTGATTATCGTACTGAAGAAGCGGCACCGCAAAAAATCAAAAAAACCCAAGATGCCATGACGCTAAGCTTGGTTAAAAACCCTGATATCCTAGCGACGATTTCGCTTGCCCATCCTGAGCTGTTTGTCGTTGGTTTTGCAGCAGAAACGCAAGATGTCGAGCACTATGCGCGTGGCAAGCTAGTATCTAAAGATTTAGATTTAATCGCTTGTAATGACGTCTCACGCGCAGATATTGGTTTTGCCAGTGATGATAATGCTATGCAAGTATTTTTCTCAGAGCGTTATGAGCACGATAGCGTAGTACTTGAGAAAGCGAGCAAAGATGAGATAGCCAAGCAGTTGGCTACTATTATTGGCGAAACAATTTGGCAACGTCATCAATCATAACCAATCATAAGAAACCGCCTCGTTATGCTGTTTCTACTGTCGTCGATATCTGTCGTCGATATCGCTATTAGGTCGTAAGTTTCTATGACGAATATGATGGATAACGATAGCACCCAGACGTTATTACTGATAGCAATCTTTGCGCTGGCATCATTGCTGCATGGTATTAGCGGACTGGGTGTGACGTTAGTAACCACCACCGCGCTTGCCAGTATCTATCCGTTACCCCATGCTATCGTTCTAGTGATTTTTCCCTCATTATTACTTAATGCCATGACTTGGCTAGCGGGTGGCGGGCGTACTATTTGGCAAAATTTCATTTATTACGGTAGGCGCTATTGGCTATTAGCACTCACCAGCCTGCTCGGTAGTATGCTTGGTGCAAAATTGTTGCTGTGGGTCGATAGCGCTTATATCTTATTGGTATTGGCAGCGGTTATTGGCTTTTATGTCGTCAGTAGCTTGCTCGGTAAGCAAATTCGTCTGCCCAATACCAAGCCTGTGCTGATTATCGTTGGTCTGAGTGCTGGGATTATTGGCGGTGCGACCAATGCCATGTCGACCATATTAATGATGTATTTACTGTCCGCAAGTGACGATAAGCATACCATCGCCAAAGTTGGCAACATGTGCTATTTCTTGGGTAAAATTGCCCAGATTATTGTCTTGCGTGAGCCTATCATGGCGCTCAGTCACGGTGAGTGGCAGCTGATTACTCTACTAAGTGTTCTATCTATCGCCGCGCTGTTAGTTGGTATTCGCTTGCGCCGCTACTTGCCACAAGCACGCTTTCGCCAGCTTATTTTACTGATTCTCATCGTGCTAGGCATTCGCGTGGGTTGGCAGGGGATAACGGCGTTGCTATAAACTTAGCGATTGAATAAATTTACCGATTAAACAAATTTAACAGTATGGTGGCAACGATACTGATGATAATCATTGTGACGACTGGAAAATATATTCTGGTATTACCTGAAGTGTGTTTGATATCTCCTGGCATATTGCCTATCCATGAAAACGCATTTGGAAACAGCAGCCAAATAACGCCGATAATAACCAGAAAAATGCCTATACCTATTAATATTTTTGCCATCTAGACTCTCGCTAATCTCTCTGGTTCTCTTACGTTATTTTGTCGCGCCTTTTTCTTAGTTGCACATTACTCAATCAATTCTGCAAAAAACAGCTGTTGTGCCAAACGAAATGTATTGCAGTGCGCTTCGACCACATCTTCGATATCTTCTGAATAGCCGCCTCCCATGACGATAGCCACGGGAATATTGGCCGCTTTAGCTTGTTGTAGGACAAACTCATCACGCGCCTTACAACCTTCTATCGTCAGACTAAGTTTGCCCAATTTATCGGTTGCTAATACATCGACCGCAGATTGGTAAAATATCATATCCGGCGCAAATTCATTGATTAAGCGCGGCAGCGTATCCTCTAATATCTGTAAGTATTCTGCATCACCCGTATCATTATCGAGCTCGATATCTAAGTCTGATACTTGTTTACGAAACGGGTAGTTTTTCGCGCCATGCATACTAAAGACAAAAACGCGTAGCTCATCCGCCATGATACTGGCATTGCCGTTACCTTGATGAACGTCCAAATCAACTATTAAAATTCGTTGCGCCTGTCCGCGATTTAATAATAAATTGCTGGCAATACACACATCATTAAAAACACAAAATCCCTCACCATGATTGGCAAAGGCATGATGGGTGCCACCAGCCACATTCATCGCCACGCCATATTGCTGGGCATATAACGCACATTCATAAGTGGCATGGGCAATATAACGACCACGCTCTACCAATTCTGGCGTCATCTCAAAGCCAATGGCGCGCGCTTCTTTGCGTGGTAAGGTCTGGGTCTTAAGCTGCTGCCAATAGTCCGCTGTATGGGTGGTTAAAATTTCCTCTTCTGTCAGACGCTTTGGAGCAAAAAAATTCTCATTATTGATGGTTCCCTCAGCCAATAAGCGCTCAGGAATCATGGTGTATTTTTGCATGGGAAAGCGGTGCTTTTCAGGTACGGAATAACGAAAAATGTCAGAGTAAGCAATTTTTAGCATAATATTAAATGGTTTCTATTTGAGAGAGTTTTTAAGACTAAAGGGTTTTCATGGCTTTGAAAGTAAGGTTTTGAAAATGGGCTTTTGAGAATAAGATACTAATGAGAAGTTATAAAAGCACAGATATCCAGTTTGATTATTGAACAAATTGGGTTGGTAAGAAAAAAGTTCGCGCATCCTCTTGTTGATGTAGTGTCATCAGTAAGTCTTGCAATTCTGTAGCAGGATTTTGATTGTTGACCAAGTCGCTAAATATCTCATAAGTAACCGTGGTCATCGCGATGACACTTTGTAGTAAATGCTCAATGGTTTTTTCATCCATGCCGACCGCTTCGATATCGATGGCATTTTTGTAGCGTATCTCGCCATCATTGATATCCATCTCAAGATTGCCAATCAGCATGTCGTAATTGATTTGGGTAATCAGTAACATGGCGGCGCTTTGATGACTTTCGGGGATCAAAAACGGCAAAATACCGTAGACCGCCAGCAAGTTGTTTTTTTCTTGCACACGAAAAAGATAGCCGCAATCGAGCTTTTTATTACGCATCCTCAAAGACAAATGGTGTGATTGCTGGCTGTCAATATTTTTATTGCCACTGGTTCTAGGTCGATAATGGTTATAGTGCCATTGTTGCTCGTCAAAATACTGCTTAAGATAATTGACAATCGGGGTGTCATCATCACTATTTTGCTTTGTCATACCTTCGATATCATTATCAAAATAAGCGTCAGTATCAGTATCAGTATCAGTATCAGTATCAGTATCAGTGCTGCTATCTAACCTACTATCAATGTTGCTACTAAGGCTGTTATAAATGACGTCATCGGAACGGTCATCAAAGCTGTGGTTTATGTTGTGATTTGAATTACGGTTTAAGTCAGGGTTAGAGCCGCTGACATCCGTATTATCATTGTCATTATGATCATTGTCATTATTATCACTGTCTTTAGGACGAGTTTGAATACTATCTTTCTCATTTTTTGAAGGATGAGAGTTATTATTATCCTGTTCTGTTATGTCTAAATCTGAACCCAAATCTAAGTCTAAGTCTTTAGCCGCCTTGATATCATCAATAATAGCCTGCACAGCCGATATGTTAAGCAGCTGTTTAATTCTTTGCCATAAGCTTAGTTTAGGAGATTGGCTCATAGGATAGTAGGCTAACTAATAAAAGGTGAAATTTAAAAACTAAATCATAAACCGTACGCTACAACAGCAGATTAATCGCTGCCAAATACCAATCCTGCTTTGATACTAGGCTGGGCGTAAAACGCCTGCAGCATATCTGTTATATGCGCCGTAACCCATGAGCTTTCAAGGGCGTCAGTGACGACAGGGAGCAGGGCAGTACTCAATTGCGTTATTGCCTGCTCATCGATATGTAGGCTTGCCGCGATATTGGCCATGCTATCGGCTTGATGGTTGGTATACCAAGTATCGACGCCCGCTGCCACAAGGCTGTGCAAATAAGGCGATAGGCGCAAACGGTTATAGCTTTGTTGGATGCTGTTTTCAATATGCTCAATACTGCTATCGTTAGGCTCATCACGTAAATAAGTTTGGATTTCGCTAATCGGCTTTTCTTTGATGCGCCCCCAACCCGTCACCAATAAACGCGCAACCTCTTCATTGGATAAATGCGCTTGGGCATTGGCTTCTGCTTTATGCGCTAAATCTTTAATATTGCGATGCAGGTACGTCTGCAATTTTTCATCAAGATTGCGATTGGTTGCTTTTTCAAACGAGCTACGTCCAAACTTCATAAGTTTACCGGCAGCACCGGCTTTATCTAGCGTGGATTCCATAAAATCATTGATAGCGTGATACAGCGTTTGCGTTAATAAGTCTGCAAAGGTTTCATTACCGACCAGTGTATGCACCAAGATATTACGCTGCTCTTCATGACTACCGACGTAGCTGGCTAGAATCTCAACTTGTGTGTCATCGACCAATTCTGATAAAGGCACATTATCATTAACGGGATGATAAATAATAGTATGCAAAATATCACGAATATCGCGACGTACCACCTCGCTGAGCGGCTGTTTAAGAAGCCAGTCATTAATAAGATGCTGCAAATCATCGTTACTGATATATTTACTCAGTGGCTGCTCGCCAAACCACTGCCAAGCTTGCATTGATAGCGGCTGCGCTTGTGTACATAGCCATTGCTGCATAAAGGCAACTTGTGCCTCGATTAAGCTGTCTAGGGTTAGCATCGGCGTGTCTGATTTTTGCGCTGGGTTTTGAATATCTTTTGAAGTCTGCATAGGTTTTGAGGTCATAGTAATCGACAATTTGTTATACTGTGTGGTTGTGGTAAGCATAAAGTATTATGCCATGAACCTCATCTGTGTTTGTGATGAATATTGCCTGCTGCTTAATAAATAATGAGAGGTTTGGATGACGGCTCTGAATACAGCCTTACTTGCGCTTGATGAGCTGACGGTTCAGCGCGGTGAGATCCCTTTATGTGAAGGCGTGACGCTCAATCTTGCTGCGGGCAGCATTTGTCATTTGGTCGGTGCTAATGGTACGGGCAAAACGACGCTACTGATGCAATTAGCTGGATTATTGCCCGTGCTGAGCGGTGAGGTTGTTTATCAAGGGATAGCAAGCTTGCCCGTGCAGCCTTTATACGTGTCGCACCAGTTGGGTATTCATCCAAACCTGACCGTCGCCCAAAACCTAACGTTTTTGCTTAATTTATATGGCATTAGCCCAAGTACAGCTGATATCGACGATGCGCTTACGTGGGTAGGATTACAAGGGTTTGAGACCATCAGCTCAAGCCATTTATCTGCTGGGCAAACACGGCGCATTACCCTTGCACGCTTGTATTTATTAACGCCTGAAGTTACTCCTTTATGGTTGCTTGACGAGCCATTTACCGCGCTTGATGTCGATATGGTGGCACGCATGGAAGAGAAGTTGCGCGAATTTGCTACGGCTGGCGGTGCGATATTAATGACCAGTCATCAAGCGGTTGGCGTTGCCAATCAAGTGCTCGATTTGTCCGATTATATGGTGTAAATGCTATCAATATAACTGCCATAAGCATCAACCTAACTGCAACAAGCGTCAATATAAGTGCGACAAGCATTAGTGGAAGAGCCAATAAATGATAGACACAGACAGCGCAGTACCAACCGTGAATACAAGCTCGAATGCTAACACTTCAAATGCTAGTACAGCTGCTGTGCGCGCTATCAGTTTTATGCAGCTTTGGCGCCGCGAATGGCAGGTCAAGCAGCAAGGAGCGGTACAGTGGTTATATCCTCTAGTACTGTTTTTAGTGATTATTACCTTGTTTCCGCTAGCCGTTGGTAGTGAGCCCGCTTTATTGCAGCGCCTTGGGGTGTCCGCAGTTTGGATTGCAGCTCTGTTGTCACTGGTAATGGGCGTTGATGGTTTGTTTAAGCCTGCCCTTGATAATGGTACGCTGGCGCAATTGGTCGTCGCCAATGCGTCGCTGCCATTCTGGGTGCTGATTCGTTTGGTTATCCATTGGATTTTTAGTAGTGGTATCGTGGCGGCATTAAGTTTGCTTGCTGTGCCATTGTTTCAGCTTAGCTGGTTTGAAGCGTGGATATTGATGGCATCTATTATCACTGGTAGTCCGATGCTACTTATGCTGTCAGCGGTCGCCAGTAGCTTGACGTTATCACTAAAAAATGGCGCCGTGTTGGTACCTTTGATTGCTTTACCGATGCAATTACCCGTATTGATCTTTGCAACGGGTGCGGTTGATTTATTTGCCACTGGTCTTAACGGCTTACCTATTTTAGCTTTATTATTGGCGGGTAGTATTATTTCAGTACTGGTGATGCCATGGGTGATTGCAATGACGTTAAAAATGGCGTGGCTTAATTAAAAGCCCATGCTGGCATGTCATTCTTTTTCTTATTAAAACCCTTTATATTAACAGCATGGTGAAAACTGGCAACTTTGCTATAATAGGCTATTAAACAAACAGTCACGTGTAGATTCTATCCAGCGTTCAACGCCAGCAAGTTAGCGGGTAGTCGTATGAATCATGCGTTTTACTCGATAATCACTAGCTGCGTAATAGGTTTATTCCCATGCCCAACCTGAATAATGTCTCATCTCCTAGCCTGTGGCAACGCATCTGGCAAGTTTTCTTGACCACGGTGGGTACTAAGGAGTTCTTTCGCATCTTTGCGCCTTGGGTTAAGTGGCTGGCGATACTAGCCGGTCTCTGCCTGCTCATCGGTAGCGTTTGGGGCTTGGCATTTGCGCCGCCTGATTATCTGCAAGGCAATAGCTATCGCATAATCTTTATCCATGTACCAGCCGCCAGTTTGGCTATCTCCATTTATTTTGCTTTAGCCGTACTGGGTGTCATTTATCTGGTATGGAAAATTAAGACCGCGAGCCTTGTGGCGCAGGCGTTAGCGCCGATGGGGTTTTTGCTTTGTGTGATTAGCTTGCTGACCGGTTCTATTTGGGCAAAACCGACGTGGGGTACGTATTGGGTTTGGGATGCACGCTTGACATCTATGCTCATTTTGGCGTTTTTATATGCGGGGGTAATGGCATTGTTTGCTGCCTTTGAACATACCGCCAATCGCGGTAAAGCGGCGGCTATTTTGTCTATCGTTGGCGCTGTCAACTTACCCATTATCAAGTACTCAGTACAGTGGTGGAATACCTTGCACCAAGGCTCGACCTTTACGCTGACTGCGGCACCAAAAATGTCGGCGGATATGTGGCTGCCATTATTACTGATGATTATTGGCAGTTATTTATTGGTTGCAACGTTGGCCATTTATCGCACCAATACCCTGATTTTATATCGTGATCAAGGTAAAGCGTGGGTAAAAGAATACGTTCGTGGCCAAAATAAATAGCCCATAAAATATAATCATGAACAAACCAAATAACGGCTAGGGAAATATGATGCAGCCTTACTTTTATAGCGTCTCTGAGTTTATCGCCATGGGTGAGCATGGGGTGTTTGTCTGGTCATGCTGGGCAATTACGGTCGGCATGATGCTAATTTTTATTATTTATAGCCGTCGTCAACGGCAAGCGCTTATCAAGCAGCTAACGATTCAGCAAGCGCGTCAAGCACAGCGCGCTGCTAAGACTCCTAATCCTGCGACCAAACAATCCTCTTAACAATACTCCTTAAACAGTCCTTTTTAATATCAAATTTTTAGCTTATAAAATTATTATTATCCAATGGTAAATATATGATCTCATCAGTTGCGAGGGGGCTTATTGATTTGGGCAAAAAATGCTACCATATAGGTATTAGAAAAGTACGGTTAGACGCGCTTGTTATCAAGTCAGTCTAATAGGAATTTCTTTAATATTTTCTGTTTTGCAGACGAGCAGTTTGTAAAACAGCGACTCATCAATGAGGTAGTGGTATGAACGCAGTTCGTCGCAAAAAACTGATGTGGGTTATGTTTACGCTTGCAGGGGCGGCGATTGCCGTGGTGTTGGTGATTTATGCCATTGGGCAACAGACCGATTACTACTTTGACGCCACCGCCATTGCGCAAGGTGAGGCGCCGCAAGATAAGCGTATCCGTGCTGGCGGTATGGTAGTTGCTGGTAGTGTCCAACGTGCGCCAGACGACCCGTTAAGCATTGAATTTGCTATCACCGACTTTAAGTCGACCGTGCCCGTGACCTATCAAGGTATCTTGCCAGATTTGTTCGCTGAAAACTCAGGCGTGGTTGCAACCGGTAAAATGCAAGGTGATACCTTTGTCGCAGGCGAAGTATTGGCCAAGCATGATGAAAATTATATGCCGCCAGAAGTTGCCAAATCGATGAAAGAGAACAATCGTAATGGCGCAGTCCCTTCTTCTGAGCAATATAATCCTGCTGAAAAAGTGCATGAGACCAAGACTTTACAGCAGTAATTGCGCTGACAATAATAATTATCAATAATTATCAATAGTTATCGTAAAAGCGTTAAATATAAAAAAGCCAGTGACCTTTATCACTGGCTTTTTTTGTTGCTAGTATTCAAATAAATATTATTTATTAATCATCCCATTCCGGTGAATAATCCGGATGCTTAATTTTACGACCATCGCTACGCGCTAAGCTGCCAATTTTCTCAAGTTCATCTGCATTGAGCGTTACCTTGACAGCATCTAAGTTGCCTTGTAAGTGCTCAGGATTGGACGTTTTTGGAATCGCAATACGCTGCTTATCGGATAAAATCCACGCCAGCGATACTTGCGCTGGAGTGATACCGTGTCTATCAGCGATTTCCTTAATCACTTCATTATCAAACACATCTCCGCGGGCAAGCGGCGAATATGCTTCTAATAAAATATGGTGATTATTTAAAAAGGTCTGCAACGTTTTTTGCTTAATAAAGGGGTGAAACTCCACCTGATTGACCGCAATAGGCACATCAGCATAGCGCTTGGCTTCGATGATATTGGCGATATTAAAGTTAGACACCCCGATATTACGGGTTAAACCTTGTTTTTGTAATTCGCAAAGTGCCGGAATAGTTTCAGATAAAGGCACGCGATCATCAGGCCAATGTAGCAGCAGCAAATCAACGTAATCGGTATCTAAGTTTTCTAACGAACGCTTGGCCGCAGCAATAAGCTTTTCTGGCTCAAACTTCATGTCATCAGGAAATATTTTCGTCGTTAAAAAGAACTTATCGCGAGCTACGCCTGATTGCTTAATGCCTTGTCCCACCTCTTTTTCATTATCATAAGCTTGGGCGGTATCAATGTGCTCGTAGCCCATTTTTAGGCCTTGGCTGACGACATCGATACAGTCTTGTCCCGTTGATTGCCACGTACCCAGTCCGAGTACCGGAATGTTCGCTTGTCCAGCGGTGCGAATATTATAAGTTTTAGCACGCATATTATTGTCCTTTTTGTTTTTTTTTGATTTATTAATAGCTCTTATATTATTAATAGAGAGTTCAATCAAAAATATAATGTTCTCAATCTCTATTAAGTCGCAGTCTCTATTAAGCTAAACCACTATAGAAAAAAGTAGCGGTAAGTGAAAGGGCGGGTGACGCTTTCCTACAAACGACAAACAGGCTGTAACGTCATTTTATAACTCCTAAGGTTATTAATAATTTGTTTACAGGAGCTATTTAAGATAGAAAAATACTGAAATTAAAAAACCTTACTATGGTAAGGGGTATACATAAAATGGACGTAATGCTAGAGTATAACCAAACAAATGACAAATTTATTTATCCACAAAAAATTATATATAGAGAGGTATATAGGTTTTTATTGATACAGCTATCAATAAAGTAATGGTTAACAAGGTAGCGATTAACAAAATAACGATGAACAAAGCCAAGTTCCACAATCTTCTAGCAACTTCATTCAATTAGGAGAGGATGTGTCCAATTTTTCAAAGGCAAGTACTGTACAAGACAGTCATTTAAAAAATGGTGCAGACAGTCAGCATCAAAACCCTATTTCGTGGTTTATTTTTGGTTTGATGGCAAGCGTGACCTTTATTGGTATTCTCTCAGAGCTGATGCCGTCGGGTATCTTGCCGCAAATGACCGCCGGCTTAGGTATTGAGCAGACTCAGGTAGGGTTTTTGGTCGGTATATACGCGCTGGCATCAGCGATTTTCGCTATTCCGCTTATTAGTATGACGTTGTGGGTCAATCGAAAAATTCTTTTGCTGGTCTTATTGGCGGGCTTTGCCATTTCTAATATCGTCGTCGGTCTTACCTCATCTTATGCGCTTATCGTCATCATGCGTATCATTGGCGGTATTTGTGCAGGGATTATGTGGCCGATGATTGCCGCCTATGGGACGGCATTGGTGCCAGAAAACCTGCATGGCAAGGCTATCACTATTATTATGGCGGGCAATACCTTTGGTGTCAGTCTGGGTCTACCGATTATGACCTATATTGGCACTCAAGTTGGCTGGCGTACCTCATTTATCGTACTGGGTGTATTGGGTGCGGTGATTGCACTGCTGGCTATGAAGTTTTTGCCATCGGTGCAAGGTGAAAAACTGACCCAAAGTAACTCGCCAATAGCGGTGCTCAAAATACCTGGCGTCTGGATTGTTTTAGCACTGACTTTTTTAGCAGTCGTCGCCCATTACAGCACCTACACCTATATCACGCTATTGGTCGAAACCATTAAGTTCGTTGGCGGTATCAGCTTAGCGCTATTTATCTTTGGGATAGGTTCGGTCATCTCTGTCATCTTATCGGCCAAGATTATTGATACCCATTTACGGGGTTTAATCGTTGGGATGTTAGTTTGTGGCGTGGTTGCCATGCTGTTGTTTGTCTTCTTTAGAGGGACAAATGGTTTTGCACATTTTGCTTTTTTACTTTGGGGACTGGCATTCGGACCTCTGGTAACTATGTTTCAAACGGCTGTTAGCCATCAGGTGACGGAAGCAAAAGCTGTCGCGACCTCGGTACAATCGAGCGTATTTAATTTCTCAATTATGATTGCCACATGGCTTGCCGGTTTGATTTTGGTGCATATGCCAGAAACCGGTGTCTTGGGTATCATTTATCTGTCTATTCTATGTTTCGTACCTGCCATTATTATTACGGTAATCTCTAAGAAAACCTTGGCGGCGCCTGTTGTCTAATAATCTAATAACAATTAATAACTAGGTTTTGATAAGCAATTTTAAATAACGCATTTTTAATAACTAACTTTTAATAATAATAGGAGTTTGTCATGATTAAATTTACCAATGCCACTATCTATCGCAATAGCGATGCTAATGAAATTCTCGTCAAAGACGGTATCATTCAGCAAATAGGTAAGGGTTTACCGGCTGCTACAGAAGAGATTGACCTGAAAGGTCGGTTGGTTGTGCCACCTTATGTAGACTCGCATCTGCATTTAGATTATGTCTATACCGGCGGCGGTGATGAGGCAAAAAATACTTCAGGTACGCTATTTGAAGGGATTGCGCGCTGGCATGATGTCAAAAAAACGCAATCTTTTGAAGATGCCAAAGCGCGGATGCTAAGAGGCATTCAGGAAGAGGTTTCTAAAGGCGTACAGTACATTCGTACCCATATCGACGTTTGCGACCCTGATTTAACAGGGCTCAAAGCGATGCTCGAGCTGCGCGAAGAGTTAAAAGACAACGTTACCATTCAGATTGTGGCGTTCCCGCAAGAAGGCATGTACGCCTATAAAGGCGCTGTCGAGTTGATGGAGGAAGCGTTAAAAATGGGCGCGGACTGTGTTGGCGGTATTCCGCATTTTGAATGGGCGTATGAATTCGGTCAAGATTCTGTGCGTAAGACGGTGGAGCTTGCGCTTAAATATGACAAGCTCATCGACGTCCACTGTGACGAAACTGATGACCCGATGAGCCGTCACGTGCAACTATTAAATGCTTTGGTTATGATTGAAGGTATCGGCGCGCGCTCGACGGCGAGTCATACTTGCTCATTTGGCTCAGCAGATGATGCTTATGCATTTCGGATGATGGGGCTATTTGAGCAGTCAGGCATGAACTTTATCGCATTACCAACCGAAAATGCTTACTTGCAAGGTCGTCAGGACACTTATCCAAAACGCCGTGGTTTGACGCGGGTCAAAGAGTTTTGGGAAAATGGTATTAACGTCAGCTTTGGTCAAGACTCTATTAACGATCCGTGGTATCCAACTGGTAACGGCAATATGATGAATATCTTGGATAACGGTATTCATTTGGCGCAAACTATGTCGCTGCCGCAGCTTGACGTCTGTCTCGACTTTATTACCATAAATGGCGCAAAGACCTTAAATATCGAAGATGAATACGGTTTGGATGTTGGTAAGCCCGCTAACTTTTTGGTATTGGACGCCGATAGTCCGTTTGAGGCGGTCCGTCAACGCGCTGACGTGCTTGCTTCTGTTCGTCATGGTAAATATTTATTTAAAAAGTCTGAACCAAGCTATGATATCGAATTGGATGTTTTTAGAAAAACCAAGTAGTCTTATTTACCAAAAATAGAGAAAGAATAAATAGCAACCAGCTAAAATATTAACGAAAAAGCCCATTAATTAATAATGGGCTTTTTCTATTTAATTTTTAAGATACTTTATTGGCATAAACTATCTTAAATCATGAGGCAAGCAATTACTGAGCAGCAGCTTCTGTAACTGGAGCAGTAGCTGTTGTAGAAGCAGTCGCAGGGGCAGCAGTGGTATCAGTACCCCAGATTTTTGGGTATTTGTAACCTGGGAAGCTATCATGCGCATACTTTTTAAAGGCTTCTGAGTTATAAGCGTTGGTCACGTCTTTTACCCATTTTTTGTCTTTATCAGCAGTTTTGATCGCTGACCAGTTGACATAAGCAAAGCTTGGCTCTTGGAATAGCGCTTCAGTCAGCTTGATACCGGCATCAGTTGCATAGTTACCATTGATGATAGCAAAGTCAACTTCATCACGCGCACGTGGTAGCTGGGCAGCTTCTAGCTCAACGATTTTGATGTCGTATTTGCTGTTATCAGCGATATCGGTTTTTGAGGCGGTCAATGGGTCGATATTGTCTTTTAACGTAATCCAACCTAGCTCATTCATCATCACTAACGCACGGGCAAAGTTACTTGGGTCATTAGGCGCAGAAACGCTCATGCCTTTGTAGACCTCATCGATTTTAGTCTTTTTGCCTGAATAGATGCCAAGTGGGGCTGTTGGTACTTGGAAGGCTTCAACCAAATCAAGGTTATTTTCTTTTTTGAAGGTATCAAGATAAGGCTTATGCTGGAAGATGTTGATGTCTAAATCACCATCAGCCAAGGCGATGTTTGGACGTACATAATCGGTAAATGTGACGAGCTCAACTTCATAACCTTGTGCTTCTAACGAGCCTTTTACTTGGTTACGTACCATATCGGCAAAGTCACCTTCGGTCGTACCGATGACAATTTTGCTATGCTCAGGATCGATATCGCTGGTCGCGGCTGTTTCTGTGGTCGTTGTTTCCGTTGCGCCTTCAGTGACTGGCTCTTTGTTGGCTTCTGGCGCTGATGAGTTGTTGCAACCGACCAATACAAGACCTGATACGCCAACCGCAGCGAATGCTGTGGCTACTTGACGGCTGATATCTGTTAATTTCATGAAACTTCCTTAATAAGGGATGGGAATAGGGGATTGAGTATCAACATTTAAAACCCGCCTTAAAAAAGCAACATTGTGAATAGTAATGCTGCTAAGTTAACGGTTGTTAAGATAGTATCAAAATTAAAGGGAATCAGTTACAAAGTCAAGCATTTGCTTAGGATGAATCGGCATTAAAGCTTGAGCATTATTCATATCAAACGTTTAATATGCGTACTTTAAGAGCCAATGACTAATACTGTTTATAGTCAATTTATAAGTGAAATTTAGCGCTTATCCAAACGCATGGCTATCCAATTACCTGAGGCCTGAATCCCGATAACCATAATCGACAGCATGACGACAATAAATACCATCACCTCAGTTTGATAGCGATAATAGCCATAACGAATCGCCAAATCACCCAAACCGCCACCGCCAATCATACCGGCAGCTGCCGAAAACGACAGTAAGCTGATACATAAAATGGTGACCGACAATACCAAGCCAGAACGCGCTTCGTTAAGCAGCACTTTGATAATGGTAAAAGGACGGGCGCCCATCGATTCAGTTGCTTCGATAATACCACGTGGCACTTCACGCAGGTTTTGTTCAACCAAGCGCGCAAAGTAAAAGGAACCCGCAATCGCCAATACCAAAGAGGCGGCAATCGGTCCAATACCGGTGCCAACAATGGCTTTAGTAAAAGGGCTCATGGCAATCATCAAAATCACAAATGGGAAGGCGCGCATAAAGTTGGTAATCGCACCCAGCACACCGTATAGCGTCTTGTTTTGCAAAAACTGCCGATCACTAGATAAAAATAAGAAAACCCCAAACAAACCGCCGATCACGATGGCGACCGTCGTTGAGATACCAAGCATAATAAAGGTATCTACAAACGCCTGCCAAATCTCTTTGCGCAGCGCGAGCAGTTTGTCTATCGAGGCGGATAATTCAGCACCAGTTAACATGTCTATTCTCCTACCTCTTAGTCTTCGTGAACCAAGCCTTTGCCAATCGTTGTGGTGGCCTGAATCAGACCGTCGCGAATATCGGCAACCTCGAGCAATTGCCCTTGATGTAACAACGCTGCGCGGTCGCATAACCTGCGAATCACGCTCATTTCATGCGTGACAATGACGATGGTGACGCCAAGCTGTTCATTAATATCGCGTAGACAAGTCAATAAGCTGCGCGTGGTCGCAGGGTCAAGCGCACTGGTCGGCTCATCCGCCAATAATACTTTTGGGCTTGGCGCAATGGCGCGCGCGATACCGACACGCTGTTTTTGTCCCCCTGATAACTGCGCGGGATAATGCCCAGCACGGTCGATCAAGTCGACGATTTCTAAGCAGTCCATCACCCGCTTATGGATATCGGCGCTCGGATAACCTGCCACCGTTAAGTTAAACGCGACATTATCAAAGACCGTACGATTGGACATCAGGTTAAACTGCTGAAAAATCATGCCGATATTATGGCGGGCGATACGTAAATCACTAGCGGATAAGGTGGTCAAATCCGTACCATCGACGATGACTTGACCGGAATCTGGACGCTCAAGCAAATTAATCAGGCGTAATAGGGTAGATTTACCCGCACCCGAATAGCCCATCAAGCCAAATATCTCGCCTTGCTGCACAGTTAAGGACGTCGGCTCGACAGCAGTAAACCAATGTGGCTTGCCGTCTTTATCTTTTATAGACCGGTCGCTTAGAAAACTTTTGGTCACATCGTTTAAGACAATCATGTCACTCATGGAGGGCTCAAAATTCAATAAATATTTTAATAGTCATGAAGCGGTTGTAGGGTCTCTTACATCGTAAAGAGCACAGTTAAAAACAACATTCAATAACCCCATAATAAGGGGCGCTAATATAGCATATTATGCAGTGTTTTGGATATGGACATCCATGACTTAAGGATAATCTTGGCTTGCTCGCTATTAAGTAACCAAACAATCAAGACAGGTAGCGCGTAAATTTATCGTCATTTCGAATAAATGGTTATGAAATAAAGAAGCAATATAACATCAGCAGGCATGTTCGAGCATGCTTTTAGCACTGGTTTTTTAGTAGTAAGTTTTTTGCCACTGAGTTTCTTAAGACTTAGTTTTTTAAGACTGAGCTATAGGATTAATCACGGCTTTCATGATGATAATGAGGGTCGTGCTTCACAGGTAGCACCACTAAAAATCGCGTATGACCGTTAATGGTGTCTGTCAGGATGCGCCCTTGGTGCGCGGTGACAATTTGGGCAACCAAGGATAAGCCAAGTCCTGAGCCTTTATTCTTCTGCTGTAAGCGTACAAAGGGACTAAAAACTTCTTCGCGTTTATTCTCAGGGATACCGTCGCCTTCATCAATCACTGCCAACACGGCATATTTTGGTAGCGGGCGGGTTGGTTCGGTTTTTGCTTTCTTTAGATGCTTACTAAACAAACCCTCTTTACGTGGTGTATTTGCTGTCTCGCCATTATCTTTAGCGTTCTCTTTATTATTGCTCTTAGAGTTATCTTTAGCGTCATTTTTCTCAGTACTATTGTTTTTATCGGTGTTTTCTGCGTTTTGATTGATAGAATTGTCTTCAATACTGAGAAGTGATATCTCCTGATTTTCAGGAACCGCGCGCCAAATGACTTTTTTAATTTTATCGGTTAAATCGCTCGTGAAGCGTTGATAGTTAGATCTAAGCGAAGGCTCATTAATGGTTTTCGACTCATCATTACTGTTTATATCAGTGTTTATGGCACTGCTTATGTCAGTGTTTACGTTACTGTTTACCTTACTAGGTACGTCAATAAGTTCTGAAGGCTGTGATTTATCCGTGACTAAGCTCGTATCATTATCGCTATCACCATTGACCTCAATAGTTTCATTCTGAACATCAGTAAGCGCCGTGACGCTTTCACCATTTTTATAAATAGCGGGGGCGGGTAATAACGCTACTTCTGTAGCTTCTGCTGACGTTGGCTTAGACTTTTTGTCACTAACGTCAATAGAGTCATTATCGCCATGCTTATTCTCCTGCGCGTTTTCAAGCTGACTAACGTCATGAGTGCCTTCTTCATAAGAATCAAAGTCGGAGCTGTTATAGTCGACAAAACTGCTGCAAAGTATGGTTTGCAATAGGAAGTCAGGGATATCATTGGCTTCATCTAAGGTTTGTACGCCATAAAGCAATACAGTAACAGGCGGCTTGCCATGTAGCATGGCATTGGTCAGTAGGTTGCGAATTAAATGGGTAAGCATAGAGGATTGACCATCAATGACGATATGCTCGCCAATCAAGGTCGCTTCAGGATAATGCTGGCGTTCCTGATTGACCAAGTCATATAAGTCTAAATGTTCAACTTGCTGTAGCGCATGACCGGCGTCTAATCGGCTGACGAGCAAGATACTTTCAACCAAATCATTTAATCCCGACAGATCGCGATTGATCGCATGGGCACGTTTATCAAATTTTTCTTTGGTATCGCTCGGCAGAGCCGCTGCCAGCATATCCATCATCTCAATCTGTAAACGGATACGGGTGATAGGCGTGCGCAGCTCGTGCGAGGCGTGCGCCAATAATAGATTATTGGCATTAATAAGGTGTTCAATTTTCTGTGCCGCTTGGTTAAAACCGCGGGCGAGTGAGGCAATCTCATCATTACCGCGTGCATTGACCCGCACGCTAAAGTCGCCATCACCAAGTTCAGCCATCTGCTGACTCATCTGATTGATACGCCAAGTAATGGTACGAGCAATCCACCAAAGCACGCCCGCCATAATAATCAGCAGCAATAAGGTGCCGGTAAATAAGTTTAGCGCCGCCGAAAGTACGGGTTTTTTAGGCGCTAAGCGTGACTCATAGAGTAGCGTGTAGCCCGTACTACTATAGACTTGGGCTTGCTTGGTTGGGGAGGTTTCGGCAAATGAGGGAAAAACGCGTGCTAATAGCGAGGGCGGTGCCGGCAATTCTAACGGCAAATCGCTATTGTCAGTTTGCATAAGCAAATGACCTTCGCTGTCATACAAACCCATCTTTGCCTGCAAAGATTCATCAAAAATATCAAAACTTTTTTTGACCACCGCCAGCATAAAGCGCGACTGTAAGCGATTGTCCTTGCTGACCGCGATGTTTAGCTCATGCAAAAAAGGGTCTATTTGACCCAAGATTTGCGTGGCTAAGATTTCTGAGCGAATGCCAGCGTCTTTGTCATGGACCAACTGCGTCAATAACACCATCGCTACCGCAAATAAGATAAGTGCCAGCATGACACTGGCAAATAGCTTGGCAAATACGGAACGAAAACCCAGTTGTTGCATTAAATCATCTCTATTATCAAACGCTCATAACCGCTTTATCGGTTTTATTGGCACTATCGCTTAACCTAACGTCGTTTGATTACATACGCCATTTATACTTGATCGGTTGCAAATTGATAACCCACACCGCGTACGGTAATAATACGTTTTGGCTGACGTGGATTGTCTTCAATAAGCGCACGCAAACGCGAAATATGTACGTCGATAGCGCGATCAATATTGTCTGAGCTGTCATCGTTTGGCATCGCTTGCCACAATTGCTCGCGGTTTAGTACTTTACCAGAATGGGTGGCAAAATAATGCAGCAATTGAAACTGATGCGTCGTTAGACGTACCGGTTGGTCATCGATAGTGACCTCATGACTGTCAGGAAAGACGCTCAAGCGACCGAAAGTTAAGCTGTCTGATTGGCTGTCGGCTTGGTTTGGCTGCTCATGACGACGAATAACGGCACGAATACGCGCCAATAGCTCACGTGGCTCAAATGGCTTAGCAATATAATCATCGGCACCCATCTCTAAACCCAATACGCGGTCAGTAGTATCGCCTTTTGCCGTCAGCATAATAATCGGCACTTTATTGGTCATGTTGTTTTTGTTGCCACGTATTTTTTGGCAAACTTGCATCCCATCCATATCAGGAAGCATCAAATCCAGTACAACCAAGTCAATATCACGCTCTTTGGTGTCTAATAAATCTAAACCTTCTTGACCCAATCCTGCATGGTGTACATCGTAGTAATTCATGGTCAGATAATCACTGATTAACTCGGCCAAATCTGGATCATCTTCAATTAGTAAAATCTGCTTACTCATAATTTTTCCTCTAGTTGTTGTTATAGTTTGTTTAATCTGCATTTTAAAAAGTACTGTTTTAAACCTGCATTTTCAAAGTTCTGCTTTAAAAGTGCTGCTTTAAAAGTACTGCGCCCTTAATTTTCAATCACTGCTATTTAGCATACGCTATATTGCCTAAACAGGATGTTATTAAACAAGACATGCTTTGTTAATGTTTCTACACAATGTAACTACTTGCTTCAATGCTTATGAAACTACCGCCTTTTTACCTTCAGACTCAACCGGTAGATTTGCCAAACAAATCAAACTGTCATTGGTAATGCCCGCGATTAAATATTGTTTGGTCAGCGGGTCATACTCAATGACCTCGACAGGCTGGCGCGTCAAACGCTGGTCTTGTTTGATAATCCATACATTGGCGATTAAAGGCCGCAGCGGCTTATAAGGCGGTTTGTGCAGCACAGTGAGATCTACATTATGCAGGGCACGCTTAGGGACAGTGGTACCGACCTGTATTTGTCCGTAGTCAACACGTCCTGTCACCTTCATATCAGGTCTTATCTGGTTGCGACTGACTTCATTATCAACCACGTTGACAGCAACCAACAGCTGTTTGGGTTGCTGAGTGGTGGTCAGCTTACTCACTTGGCCGGTAAATTCATCTATTAAACCTTCAGCGGTAAAATTCACCGTTTGCCCGACAGAGATTTGCGATTCCGCGTCAATGGGAAGGGTGGCAATAAAATGCAGTTCCGTCTCGTCACTGAGCTTTAATAAAGGCTGCCGCGCTTCTATCTTTTGTTCGTTTTTAATGTAGAGCTTTTCTATCCAACCAGAAAAACTCGCCCGCACCGTGATCAAGTTGTATGATTTCTCTGATTGTGTATTTTCTTGAGTGTTATTGTCGTCATTACTGCCACTGCTAGTAGCGTTGTCTGTAGTTTGCTTTTTACTGTTAGCGGCCGTCATTTTCGCATCGCTTTCTGCATCAATTTCTGCATCATTTTTTACCGCTTGTTTTGTCTGTTTATCACTATTAATAACGGTATTATCTGCCGAATTCTGATTATTGGCGGCCGATTGCTCAGGCTTAATATCAGCCTTTTTATTAATTTCTACGGTTTCTGCTGAGTTTGTAGCCGCTACTGCATCAGCTGGCTGTTGAATCTCGGTCGTTTGACGACGAACAATAAATAAGGGCGCACCCTTTTCTACCCATTGATTTTTTTTCACCAATACTTTTTCGACTATCAGCGCTTGTCCGGCAATCAGATTGACCTTTTTAATAGGTTCAATTTCACCTTCTAAGCCAAGACTGGGCTGATAACGGGTTGGCTTGACGCTCAGGATATGGTCAGGGGTCATCGTGATGCTATCAGCGCGAATGAGGAGCGGCGTATTAACCGTCTCGCTATTTTCGGCAGTGACCGGCTCTGATGTCGGAGGCGAGGGTTGACAGGCGATAATGAGCAAAGCACTTAAGAGGTACATGCTCTTTTTTAAAGGGCTAGAAGCTAGAAATAGCGCACTTGAAAATATCGTGCTTAAATGCCTTGAGCACATAGAATCTGTCATACCAGTCACCATTATCAACGAATTTTCATTATATAGTGAATTTTGCTGCGGTGAAATGATTAGCCTGTCTTTTCTAATGGGCATTGATTGAGTTGAATATTGCGTTGATAGGCAACGCTGATAATATAGGCCGAAAATAAAGGGCTTGCGCTAGAGTGATGAATTTACACTGATTTATTTGAACATAAATTCACTAAATGACTGGAAAAGGCATTGCAACTGTGCTAAAACAAACATAATAAAATATATTGATACATTTTTATGACAAAAGAAAATTATTCGGTAAGGTGCACGCTATTTCTATATAATGCCAAAATATAGCAACACCAAATATCATATCTGGCTTTAGTGTCATCTAAATCAAATCCTATTAAGTAACAGCAATTACTTTTAGTAAGAATGAACTGCTTTTAATAACTAAGCTTTAATGAATGATTGCTGAAAAGGCTCGCAGTTCGGTTAGCTAGGATTTGTATCGATGACTGAATAGTATGATTGCGCAACGCTGATATAGGTATTATCACCGCTTAATAGCACTTAAAATACCGCGCAATTTGCTAAGAATATTTACCATAAAGTGCGTATAGTGACTGATGGTAATGCGCTGGTAAATAGGCAGATACTGATGGTGAAAATTTAGCTATTATGATCGAGCACAATACAGGTTTTGCTGTTTATCTTTAGATAAAATACGTTCACTGATAAATTAAGATAACCGCTTATTGTTTTGTATTGATAGCTTAGATTGGCAGATTAGAGTGATAATCTGTACTTATAGATAGCACTACGAATAAATAGTCATTAATAGGACAGAGATAATGGAAAATAATTTTGATGGTTTAAAAGTAATGGTGATTGATGACTCAAAGACCATTCGCCGTACCGCAGAAACGTTATTGCAAAAAGCTGGCTGCGAAGTTGTAACCGCCATTGATGGTTTTGATGCCTTGGCTAAGATTGTCGATCATAACCCAGATATTATTTTTGTGGACATTATGATGCCACGTTTAGATGGTTATCAGACCTGCGCATTGATAAAAAACAATCCTGATTATGCCAGCAAGCCTGTAATTATGTTGTCATCGAAAGATGGTTTATTTGATAAAGCCCGTGGTCGCATTGTCGGCTCTGATGAGTATTTGACCAAGCCATTTAGTAAAGATGAGCTTTTTGAGGCGATTAATCAGTATCGCTCATAGCGGTAGGTTTTTTAAAACTTATTATAAGCTGTTATAAATAGCCCGCTATAAATAATAGCCCGCTACAAAAACCCAATATAAGTTGCTAATCAGCAGATAAGTTGTCTTTACAGTTATTCTTACTGACGCTGTTTAGGAAAGTTGGTTATGCATATTTGTCATGAGAGCTTTCTGCTTAATTTTTACCCTGATGAGAATAATGCGGCCACTGACTCATAGCGACTTATTTTAATCGATTTGTATCAATAATATATCCTAATGGATATCATCGAAAATAAAGGAAACACCTATGACTACTGTTTTAGTCATTGACGACTCGCCATCTGAGATGGCGAAATTTCGCGACATGCTTGCGAAGAATAACTATCAAGTATTAGAAGCGACAAACGGTGAGCAAGGCTGTCAGATGGCCATTGATCATCTGCCCGATGTCATCTTAATGGATGTGGTGATGCCTGAAATGAACGGCTTTCAGGCAACTCGTAAGATTACCCGTGGGAAAACCACGTCTCATATTCCTATCATTATGATTAGTACCAAGAATCAAGAAACTGATCGCGTATGGGGTAAGCGTCAAGGCGCTAAAGAGTATATTACTAAGCCGATTGATGAAAGTGGTCTGGTCCAGATAATTCGTAGAGTAATGGAGTAGCTTGTGGCATCCAGAGGGTTTATTGAACTGCTACGGATAGCAGACTTAGCACGCGCGCGCAAAAGTGGTCGCCGCGGAGGCAAAGAGTTTGACTGGCAAGGTGTGGTATTTGAGATTGGTGGTCAGCGTTTGGTGGCACCAATGGGTCAGGTATCAGAGATATTGACCATGCCAGAATATACCAGCGTGCCTTTAGTAAAGCCTTGGATGCTCGGCATCGCCAATATTCGTGGGCGCTTGTTACCTTTAACCGATTTGTCGCGGTTTTTACAAGTGCCTAGTCAGTTGTCGCAAATGAGCCAACGTAAAGTTATCGTTATTGACCATGATAATGTGTTCTCAGGGTTGTTGGTCGATCAAGTCTTGGGTATTGAGCAGTTCACTCAAGATCAATATCGTCCAGAAGCGCTTGAGCCCAGCTCGCCATTTGCGCCTTATAACCATGGCAAGTTTTTTAAGGATGAGCAAGATTGGTATGTGTTTATGCCAAGCTTGCTTGCACAAGATTTGCAGTATACCGATGCCGCCATATAAGCATAGCGGTCTTTATTACTTAACTGTTTTTAATAAGCGGTTTTTGTTAAAGCAAGAATAAAGAACAAGGGCTGACATGGTTTAGTGATATGTCAGCATTCATACAGGCTTTGTTAATCACTGTTGTTTTGATGACAATATGATTTCAGAGTCAGTCACGATACGACTTTGACGATTGTTTGAAAGGAAGAGGCACGATGAGTGATGTTATAAACAACCCTGTAGCTGGTAAGAATAAAACAACGACAGATGCTAATAGTAAATGGAAGCTGTTATTAGGGCTTTGTGCTTTAGTAAGTGTGGCTTGTCTGTTTTGGCTGGTCAATTCATTGTCATCGGTCAGCCAATATTTAACGAATTTTAATCAATCAGTTGTCTTGCCGGTGATTGTATTTGTCTTAGGTGTACTTGGTATCTTATTTGCGTTGTTCCAGCTACTAAAACAACGTGGCGGCTCAGAACGTTTATTGATTGAAAAAGAGACCTTGCGTCGTCGCCAAGAAGCGGAAGCAGAGTCTGAGCGTGCGCGCCAAATTCAAGAAGAAAACGAGCGTAACCAGATTGCTATTTTGCGTCTACTGGATGAGCTAGGTGATTTGGCAGATGGTGACTTGACGGTAAATGCGACCGTATCGGAAGACTTTACGGGTGCGATTGCTGACTCTGTTAACTTCGCAATTGACCAATTACGTCAGTTGGTACTGGTTATTAACAGTACCGCTGATCGCGTCTCGCAGTCCTCAGAGCAAACGCAGATGAATGCGGTTGAGCTTGCTGAAGCATCAGAACACCAAGCACAAGAGATTGCGGGCGTATCAGCGGCTATTAATGAGATGACGGTATCGATTGACCAAGTTTCAAATAACGCTGCAGAATCGGCAACGGTTGCACAGCGTTCAGTTGCTATTGCTTATAACGGTGCGGAAGTTGTACAGCGCTCGATTGAGGGTATGAACGTTATTCGTGATCAGATTCAAGAGACCTCAAAACGTATCAAACGCCTTGGTGAGTCTTCGCAAGAGATTGGTGATATCGTTGGTTTGATTAACGATATTGCTGACCAAACTAACGTTCTGGCATTGAACGCTGCGATTCAGGCATCGATGGCAGGGGAGGCTGGTCGAGGCTTTGCGGTTGTTGCCGACGAAGTTCAGCGCCTTGCTGAGCGTTCAGCCAACGCAACCAAACAGATCGAAACGCTGGTAAAAACCATTCAGGCCGATACCAGTGAAGCAGTGATGTCGATGGAATCAACGACTTCTGAAGTGGTACGTGGTGCCCGTTTGGCAAAAGATGCGGGTGAGGCACTAGAAGAGGTGCAAACCGTTTCGAATACCTTGGCGGATCTGATTCAAAACATCTCCAACGCCGCTATGCAACAGGCAGAGTCTGCAGGTCATATCTCGCATACGATGAATATCATTCAAGATATTACCTCGCAAACGTCATCGGGTTCGATGGCAACGGCGCGCTCTATTGGTGAGCTGAGTGAAATGGCAGCAGCATTGCAAGAGTCAGTAACCGGCTTCAAGATTTCTAATGATGATGAGCAATTACATACAGAACAGACGGATGATGAGTACTTAGATATTGATGAAAGAGTATCAGCCAGTATTTAAGGGCCATTTATTATTGAGTCATTAGCGCTTAATTTATGATTTTTATATTGAAATGTTAACCAAATAGTTGCTCTAGTTATTATCTTATCCTTATCTAAGGCAACACTATTAATAGCAGGTCACATGAATAATCATATGCAACAAGACAGTCATTTTATTTATAAAGCCGACGCTTTAGCGGCCGAGGCTTTAAGACAGGATGCTGCTTTTGATACAGAGCAATGGCAACGTTATATAGAGCAAGAAATCGGCTTTATATTACCGAATGTTCAGCGTAAGTGGTTGGTCAATGCCGTCACGCAAACGGCACTATCGTATGGGCTCACTATTCTACAGTTATGGCAGCAGTTACCGATTAATCATGAGCTGCGTCAGCAATTCTTGGATAAGGTGCTGATTCATGAAAGTCGCTTCTTTCGCCATCAGCCTTCTATAGAATTTGTCACCGAGTGTGCTTTGCAGCATCAACGGCGGCAATTAGCAAATAACAGTAATGTTAATAGCAATGTTAATAGCAGTGTTGCTAGTAAGGCTAATAACAGTGACCATATTGGCGCTAATGAGTTGTTCCGTATATGGAGCGTCGGCTGTGCGAGTGGGCAAGAGACTTGGTCGCTAGCAATGAGCTTAGCGGCAAAGCAGCTGACTCATTACACTATATTGGGTACTGACGTCAGCGAACAAGCATTAAAAAAAGCACGCTTAGGGCAGTATGATAAAAGACAGGAGGCTTTAATTCCCCCGCATTGTCAGCAATTTATCCAGCCACTGCGTCAGGCAAGCGTCATCGAAGCATTACGTTTTGCTCCTGTGGCGACTAATACTAAGCAAACCATAAAAAATAGCGTAAATGCAAACTGGCAAGTGATGCCAACCTTAAAACAGCAGGTACGCTTTACTTTACATAATATTATCAATCAAGAGCCGCCAACCCCGCATTTACAACAAGTGATTGTCTGCCAAAATATGCTGCTGTATTTTCGCAAGTTTGATCAGCGTGATATTTTAGCGCGGCTATCAGAGCAGTGTGCGCTAGGCGGTTATATTATATTGGCTCCAGGTGAGGCGTTATTTTGGCGTCCATCAAACATGCGCCGTATTGCGCACCCACAGATTAATGCGTGGCAAAAAATCAGTGCCTAAATTAGCGCCTAGACGAGTTAGGATAAATCTATGAAAAACCAGCCCAATGACATGGTGACGTTTGAGTGGTTATTACCACTATTTAATCAGCAATTATCACAGGTAGCTGATGGCTGGCAATTAGGTGAAAAAAGCGCTGATTATGAGCAAATGTCACAGAGCTATCATCAAATTAGTGGTGCCTTAACCATGCTCAACTTGCCTGCATTGGCAAGTTTGGCGACTAAGCTAAGTTTGTTAGCAGGAATAGGTAAAGTCGTTGACCTAGAAGATACTCTTGCAGACGACATTGCAATAAATTCTGGAGCGGCTTCTGAAACAGGGTCAGAAATAGCTGCTGAAGTAGCATTTGGTACGGATAAAAGCCGTATTGGTCAAATAGCTCATCGATTACTCATGCGTGAGCTTGGACACTACGCGCGCACGGGTAGCTACCATGCTGCTTTGCTGAATAAAACCTCGGCTGAGTTGACACAAGTCTTAGCGCATTATGGTGTCGTGACTGACCATCTTGCAGATGCTTCTTTAGCCTTTGAAGCTGAGCATTCTGCTAGCATGATGGATATTGAATACCTTGATATTACAGTACCTGATGTTACGACAGCGGCAAATTTAGACCGTGAGCAATATCAGCAATTGTTATTGGTCTGGCGTCAGCAAGTACAAGCATTACTAGCAGCTAATGCCAACACTCCCTCTATACTGACGGTTTTAGAAAAGGTCAGTCAATATTTATGGCAAACTACAGCGGATGCAGACTTACAGCGTCTTTGGTATCTGACTGAAACTTGGCTACATGACCTAGCAGACAATGAAACCCCAAAACCTAAACATTATGCCGCGTTATTAAGCCAGTTAGATGCGCTAATAGAGTCCTGCGCGCAGCAAAACGAGATATCGACGGATATCATTAATAACTTAATAACCAGTATTTATATTGAGTTAAGTAACCTTGTCAATTATAGTGAAAACGCTCAATCTATATTGCATAACGTATCGCAGCCGGATGTAGAATCACGTTTTTTACCGCGCATACTCAGTCAAATTGAAAGTCTTATCTTTAATCTTGATAAACCTCACACACTATTAAAACCTTTACAACACATAAATAACCAACTTGAGAGTCGCGGTTGGACGTTTTTTGCTGCACAGACTGCCGCAATCCTAGCTGATATAGAGCGTGGTTTATCTGCAGAAGCAGAATTGACCCAAGAACATACGCAGGAACATAAGCAGGAACAGTGGCAAATTGAGCGCCAACTGCAAGAATTATACGATGCTGTCTACAATACCGAACAAGTCATTGCTAGCAAAATAGGAAACGCGGCGTCGTTTACCTCTAAACCTGTAGTCGTTACGAATGACGATTTTGATGGTTTTAATAGCGTTAATAGTGTTGACGGCTTACAAACAGAAAATAACCGCCAAATTAAGTCAAATGATAAAGAGCTGCGTGAGTTGCGTATTGCTGTCGAAGACGTTAAGCAAGGCTTTAATGACTATATTCAGCGCCAAAACATCGAACTATTATCAGACTCAGCAGATTTTACTGAAATCAGCGAAGCCTTTGATAGTATGGGCTTGCCATCAATCCGTCACGCGACGGATAAAATAGCTGCTATATTTGATCAATTAAGCACCCATGAGATTAATGTACTCAGCTGGGATGTTACTGAAGCAGTGGCAGAAGGTTTAACGTCGATTGAGTTATTACTCGATTATCTGGCGCAGCAAGTCTTTAACCAAGCATTATTAGAACAAGCAAATGTCTATATTGATAAAGCCTCAACGTTGCTTACTGGCTATATCGATGCACCTGAAACAGTAAAAGATACTTTTTTAACGCAAAAATTAGCAGCGAGTAATGTACTGCGCTACGACGACAGTGGTGAAATTGCGCCTATTAATAATGACGACATTATCGACTCAGTTTTAGCGAGTGATAACGTTAATAATCTTAATAACGCTTGTGAAGCAGAAAGTGCCGCTTTATTAAGCGCCCGTAGCCAAATCAAGCCTGATAACTTTGATATCGATGAAGATATTCGTGACATCTTTATCGAAGAGGTTGCAGAGGTTATTGCTGATTTAGAAGATTTTTTACCGATATGGCAGCAAGACGCACAGGATTTAACCCCGTTAACGGAAGTGCGAAGAGGTTTTCATACCTTAAAAGGCTCAGGGCGTATGGTTGGTGCTTTTAGCATCAGTGAGATGGCATGGTCCATTGAAAACCTACTCAATCGTCTGTTGGAAAAAACACTGCCGGTGACCGATGAAGTCGTCGCATTAGTGATAGAAACGACCCAGCGTCTACCAGCGATGTTGAGTGACTTTGAAGCACAGAGAATACCAAGCTTTGATCCTGCTATTACTATTGTGCAAAGCAATAACCTAATGAGCCAGCAACCTATCAACACTGGGCTAGAAACATCTGAAGTCATATCTTCTATCGCTGACGTTGAAGGAAATAATTATTTACTGGAAGAAAGTTTCCTTTTAAACGAAACAAACTTAGACATTGAGCATGCCGATACTCTAGGAACGACAGAGCACGTTAATTATTCGCTGGCAGAGGAAAAAGATATCTCTGCATCATTGATAGAATTAGAAATCCCTGCGGCACTGCAACCATTTATGTCAGCAGCCCAGCCGTTACCGATGGATGCTGACGATGCTGATCCCGATATTAAAGAGATTTTCTTAGAAGAGGCCAATGAGGTCTTGGATGAAATCGTGCCTTTATATGAGCAGTGGCAGCTTGCTCCAGATGACTTAACCCAGCTGACTGATATTCGTCGCGGCTTTCATACCTTAAAAGGGTCGGGGCGTATGGTTGGTGCTAACACTAGTGCTGAGTTGGCGTGGTCGATAGAAAATATGCTCAACCGTATTTTAGATAATAGCATTACGGCTTCTACGGACATACAGCAGCTGATTGGCGATGTGCTGAGCGTGTATCCTGAGTTATTAACCACCTTTGAGAACGATAGCCAAGATTATCCTACTATCATGCCCTTATGGGTGGCTTGTGCGCAGGCCTATAGTAAACAGTTGGGTAATGAATTTAGCTACTCTGCGCTATACCAACAGTTATTAGGTACTCCTGCACCGTCTTCTGCACCAAGCACAAATCAAAGTGCTCAGGATGGTTTTGACGATGAGAGCAATGCTGACAATAGCAATCATATCGACAGCATGTTGCAAACGATTAATTCTGTGAATGAAAAAATGGCAGAAGCGCCCATCGTTTTAACCCCTCAAAGTGAAGAAGAACAAGCCTTTTTTGACATTTTTATTGAAGAAGCAGAAGAGTTATTAGAGAGCGTTAATGACTTTGTTCGTCGCCATCAAGACGAGCCTTATGTGGCGGTAAGCGATGAGATTGTACGGGCATTCCATACCTTAAGGGCTGCTTCTGGGTCTAGTGCTTTGACAGCAATTAGCGAGGTTAGTGCGACCATAGAGCAGAGTTTAGAGCTGCTACAACAGCAGGATACGCCGATGAGTGCGCAGCATTTAAAGGCGCTCGCCCAGTCTGCGACCCTGATTAATGGCTATTTGGACAACTATAAACAAAACATTCAGCAGCAAGATGTGTCGTTAGAAGAGATGCAAAGCCAGCAAGATATTGCTTCTTTGCAAGCGATGCTTGGTGAGCAGTATGCTATTAAAGATAGCGAGAGCACTGCTGATAATAAGCCAACGATAAACCAATTGTTGGATGATAATATCAATGAATTGCTCGATGCTGAATGGCAGCTAGAAGCCGCTTTGACTCATCCAGAAAGTGCGCAAGTCCAAGCTTATATAGCGCAGCAAATGGCACAAATAAAATACTTAAGCGGTAAAGCCCAAGAGTTTCCAAAGTTTATTGCCATCCTTAATGAGTTGGGCAAGGCTTATGCTTATTTAAGTCATCATCCTGAGCAGTCAATTGATACTGATATTCAAGCCATTTTACTGGCCGGACATGCACAATTGGTCGGTTTATTTGATGCCTTGGCAGGTAGCAGCTCATTAAAGATTGATGAGCAAGTTCTTCAGCAGCTACAAAGTATTTCTCAACGCCATGACAGTAATGACGAAATGGTCGCTGATGATGCCGAAATCAACGCTGCAATTGAAACTGAAACTGAAGCCAACATTAATATTGCTGCAGAGGTTTATGCTGATGCTTCGGTGCATAGTATCGCTGCGCCTGAGCTAGAGCTTGAAACCATCGATACCGATATCGAGCTATTAGAAATCTTCTTAGAAGAGGCGCAAGAGCTTGATGACGCGCTCAATGACAGCTTTAGTAAATGGCGCGCCGACATTAGTAATATCAATACTTTAAAAGTCTTACAACGTCATCTGCATACCATCAAAGGTGGCGCGCGCATGGCAGGTATCCGTAGTATTGGTGACTTGACTCATGAAGCGGAGAGTATCTACGAGGCATTTGTAGAAGAAAGACGAGTACCAACCGCACAGTGGCTTGAGATTATGCAGGTCGTGCAAGATACGTTGTCATTACAAGTGGCGCACATTGTCCGCTATCAGCAATCGTTTTTTGCACCTGAGTTGATTGAGCAGTTACAACAGTTTGAAAAAGCGAAGGCATTGCCAGATGTCGTCCAACTTATTGTACCGATGCCGAAAAACCATATCGATACCGAGTCGCAAGTACTGGCAGATGAATATATTCATCGTATAGAACAAGCAGCAGATAGCTTAAGTTTAGATAGAATTATTAAGCAATCATGGGCAAATGGCTTGCCTGACCCTGATATTTTGGAAGTGTTTTTAGAAGAAGCAGAGGCCCTGACCAACCGTAACGAATATCTGCAATCATTCTTAAGTGATGCAAATGATACGGTGGCATTGCAGGCACTACAACGCGACTTGCATACCCTTAAAGGTGGCGCGCGTATGGTGACCGCTAGTGGTATCGCTGACCTTGCGCATGAAATGGAATCGGTATATACAGATTTCGTCGATCGTCGCCGTCCTGCTACCAAAAAAGTCTTAGAGCTATTAGTTGCCTGTCATGATTGGCTTGCAGATGCCGTATTCATTCTGTCGCAACAGGTGAATCCGCCAACCCCTGATTTATTGATTGAGGCATTACAGCAATTTAGTAAAAACCCAGATAGCTTAAAGCAGATACCGAAAGAGTCATTGCAACCGCAGCGTGACGCCATTCTTTTGGCAAAGCAAAAGCAAGAATCGACCTATATCCAAAAGGACATTAGTGAGATGCCGCTGATGGTGGCCAATACCGCTGAGCAAGAGCAGAACACCAATAATAATGAGATGATTCGTATCTCAGGTGGTCTGATTGAGCATATGATTAACCTATCGGGCGAGTCGGCGATTAACCGTGCGCGTATCGATATGGGCATGAGTAGCTTGACCAATAGTATTGAAGAGATGGGCACTACCGTACAGCGCTTAGCAGATCAGTTACGCCGGATGGAGATTGAGCTTGAGGCGCAGATTTTATCGCAAATCGATGACGAGCTGGTCAATCATGAAGGTTTTGACCCGCTAGAGATGGATCAGTATTCTTCATTGAATCAGCTGTCAAAATCTTTGACAGAGTCGGCGTCGGATTTGGTCGATATTAATAACACCTTATTAGAAAAAACCCGTGATAGTGAAAGTCTGTTGCTACAACTATCACGAACGCAAACCGAGCTCCAAGATGGCTTGATGAACTCGCGTATGGTGCCGTTTACTCGTCTAACGCCAAGGCTTGAGCGTATCGTACGTCAGACAGCCAATGAGCTTAATAAGTCGGTTGAGCTCAAGATTATCAATGCTGATGATGAAATGGATAGAACCATTCTAGAACGCATTACCTCACCGCTTGAGCACATGTTACGTAACGCCGTCGATCACGGGATTGAGAACGTTGCTACACGCCTAAAGACGGGTAAAGAGCGTAGTGGGCAAATCACTTTAGAAGTACGGCGTGAAGGCAGTGAAATTGTCATCCAGTTAACCGATGACGGTCGTGGGATTGATGTAGAAGCAGTACGCAATAAAGCTATCTCGCAAGGTCTGATTGATGCAGACGACAGTACCTTAAGCGACCTTGATATTATGCAGTACATCTTTAATGCCGGTTTAAGTACCAGTAAGCAGGTGACGCAAATATCAGGGCGCGGTGTCGGCATGGACGTCGTGATCAGTGAGATTCGTCAGTTAGGCGGCGCAGTATCCGTCGTCTCAGAGCTTGGTAAAGGTTCTCGATTTACCATGCGTGTGCCGCTCACCGTTGCTGTTTCTGATGCCTTGGTAGTGCGCGCAGCAGACCGCTATTATGCGATACCACTGGTACAGATTGAGCGCGTGGTGCGTATCAATCCAGAAAAAATATACGACTATTATCAATCAGGCGCGGCGACGCTTAACTTTGAAGATACCGATTATCGCGTCCGTTATTTAAATGAGATTTTATCTGGTAATAAGTTAAATGAGCTGGTCGTCAATACCAATACCAGCGTGCCACTTATTATTATCAAAAACCGTAGTGGGCAGAATATGGCGCTACAGGTTGACCAAATCGCAGGCTCGCGTATTGAGGTTGTGGTAAAACCTTTGGGACAACAGTTCTCGAATTTATCAGGTATTTCAGCAGCGACTATTATGGGTGATGGCTCAGTCATGCTCATCCTTGATTTGATTGCCTTGATGCGTAATGTCGCCTTGGTGAAAGAAGTCGCAAAACCTGCTGTGAGCATGCGCAGCACGACAGAGTCTAAAGCGACTATCTTGGTGGTCGATGACTCCGTTACAGTACGAAAAGTCACCTCACGTTTCTTAGAGCGCCAAGGCTTCACTGTGGTGCTTGCCAAAGATGGTATCGATGCGCTTGAGATTCTACAAGAAACGACACCTGACTTGATGCTACTCGATATCGAGATGCCGCGCATGGATGGTTTTGAAGTCGCGACGCAAGTCCGCCATAATAGACGTCTGCAACATCTGCCGATTATTATGATTACCTCGCGTACGGGCGAAAAACATCGCGAGCGCGCCCTTGAGATTGGGGTTAATGACTATATGGGCAAACCTTTCCAAGAAAATCAGCTTCTTAGTAAGATTGAAACCCTATTGGGTAAAGAGGCTAGCCTAGTCAATGAAGGATAACTTACGTGCCTTGGCGCTAAAAGATAAACATAAAAGTGATATCAAGGTATTGGTGGTTGCAGAGGACCATCATCAGCGTATGGCTTTTTCTGATACGGTACGTAGCTGTGGTTTACAGCTGGTTGACTGCGTATCGCGGGCGCAATTGCAAGATAAGTTTGAGAGCTATGAAGGCTCTATCGATATTTGGTTAATCGACGGTGATTATGACCATCATATGGCGACAGCAACGGCAGCCTCTCAAGCTGCCGCTGTGTTGGTAGGGTTCAGTCAAGCACCGTATCTTAATGAAGCACAGCAGTATGCTAAGTGGCAGCGTAAACTAAAGCGTAAGCTTGCCCATATGTTGGCTTTGCCGATGCTAGTCAATAATGCTACTGATAAAAACACTGCCTATAAAAATGAGGCCAATGACTGGCGTTATGTGGTGTTTTTAGGGGCTTCAATGGGTGGCCCTAGCGCTGTCAAAGAGTTTCTAGACCACTTATCGCCTTTACTGCCTGTAAGTATTTTATTGGCGCATCACTTTAACCAAACCATGATTAGTACCTTACCGCGTATATTGAATCGTCATAATGAGTGGCGCTGTCAGCTGATTACCTCAACGCAGCGTTTGCGCACTGGGCAATGTCTTATAGTGCCTATTGATAAACAAATTGTCTGTGATTCAACCGGTCGCATTATTTTGTTAGACCAGGCTTGGGAAGGCGATTATAAACCTGCTATCGGGCAAATTCTTAAAAATACCAGTGATGTCTATGGCAGTGAGCTTATCAATATTATCTTTTCAGGGATGGGTAACGATGGTACGCAGTATTTAGATTTAATCCAAGACAATGACAGTCAATTGTGGGCGCAAGAGCCAAGCTTAAGTGCCTGTCCTAGTCAGCCACAAGCGATTATTGATTCAGGCTATTGTCAGTTTGTCGGCAGTCCTACAGCATTAGCAGAAAAACTTACTGAGTATATTACTGAAAGGGCGGTGAGCGCCCCTTTAGATTCATTTATTGTGAGCGACTTATGAAACAGATTCTAAAGCATTCGTTTGAGGCGGTGAGCTTACTGACCACTAACAATGGTATGCTCGACGTGACGGTTGTCCCAGCAGTTAACCAACCGGATTGGATTATTCCTAGCAGTTTGATTTTGAGCGTTGAGGAATGTAGCGAACATACCGATAGTTATGAGTGGCAACAGCAAGCAGTCGCGGTCTTCCATCTATTGCCACGCCATCAAAAACCAGAGAAAATGATTGTCTTAGAGGGTAATACCTCCGCCCATCGCATCGCACTTCAAACGGCAGGCGAGCTACGCCAACTACAGGCGCGTATCTCTGATGTCAAAGATATCGACCTTCCTGAGTATTTGATTAAGACAGACGACAAAATCGATGATGTTGATGAACGCGTACAAGAAGATGATGTGCTATCCTACCTCTTTCAAACCGTGATGATTGATAATACGCTGTACTTGGTAGCAGATTTAGATAAAATAGCACACCAATTGGTTGATTTAGACCGCTAGTTTGCTTACGGTTATGCTTCTCATAAAAATCTTTGTCATTAGCCTTGAGAGTGTTTAGCACGTGTCTTTATCAGCCAATCGCTGTTTGCCAATATCGGTGTATCAGTCAGCGCCAGTTAGTATGAATGAGCATCATTGAGCGCTAATGAACAATAGGGGTGATAAAGTAAGCTATGAATACCATCAATTCAAACCTGACAAAGTGGTCGGTTGCTAGTCGAATCTTTCACTGGATTAGTGCCATCTTATTGCTGGTCACTTGGGTCATGATATTTTTATATGGCAATTTGGATAGTAAGGTCTATATCGGATTGCATAAGGCGTTTGGGATCAGTTTATTGTTTTGGATGATTGCCCGCGTGATCAATCGTATATTTACCAAAGTACCGCCTGCAGTTGCTATGCCAAAATGGCAGATGCTCCTCTCACAATTGTCACACTTTTTCTTGTACGCTTTATTGATCGCTATGCCAACAGCAGGGCTGCTGATGTCAGTCTATGGCGGTAGAGCCGTTGATATTTTTGGCTTATTTCAAATCCCTGTCTTTGTCACACCAGATAGAGGCTTGGCCCGACTTTTTAATGACTGGCATACAGATATTTTATGGCCAATGATTATCGCCTTTACCTTGATTCATATTGGCGCCGCTTTATACCATCAATTTATCAAAAAAGACAATCTAATAGCCCGTATAAAATAAAGACTTGTAGATAAAAAGTAAGCATAAAAAAAGCCCTAAGTATGATACTTAGGGCTTTTTTATGGAGCAATAAAGTAAACTAAACAACTCTACTTTTTATGCTCAGGTAAACTGATATTCATTTCTAGCACATCTAAGCTGTCTTCAGAACGATGATTGATATTGACATCATCAATCTGAACGCCGTTGACGTATTTATTAACCACTTCTAGTATTTCACGTTTCATTTTTTCAATACGGTCAGCGGTCAAACGGTTGTTTAAACGATTTTCGCTTGCAACGATAACCTTTAGACGCTCAGTGGCCATATTGGCACTACCAGCATTACTGCTGTCATCGGTGCCGAATAGACTACTCCAAAATCCTTTTTTCTTACTCATTATTAACCCCCAAACCAGCGCTGTAATAGACTCTTTTTCTTCACATCAATGTGACGTAATGGACGCTCTTCCCCTAAGAAACGGGCAACGATATCGTCATAACATTGACCAGCAACAGAGTCGGTATAATGAATCACTGGCTCGCCGTGGTTAGAGGCTTCAAGTACTGAATGGCTCTCAGGAACCACGCCAAGTAACGGCACTTTTAGAATATCGTTAGAGATGGTATCGATATCCATCATCTCGTTAGCGGCGGCGCGGTCTGCATTGTAGCGTGTGATGATAAGATGCTCACGTACTGTCCCTTGGTTTTCAGCCACTTTCTTAGTTTGGCTTTGCAAGATACCAATGATACGGTCCGAGTCACGTACAGAAGAGATTTCAGGGTTGGTAACGATGATGGCTTCATCAGCATGATACATCGCAAGCTGAGCACCGCGTTCGATACCAGCAGGCGAGTCACAGATGATATAGTCAAACTGCTTAGACAACTCGTCCATGACTTCTGCTACACCTTCGTCCGTCAACGCATCTTTATCACGTGTCTGACTGGCAGGTAGGATATATAAATTCTCCAATTGCTTGTCTTTCACCAGCGCTTGGGATAGGCGTGCATTACCATTGATAACATCGACAAAGTCATAAACAATTCGATTTTCGCAGCCCATAATCAAGTCTAGATTACGTAAGCCTACATCAAAATCGATAACAACTGTCTTATAGCCACGTAATGCTAAACCGGCGGCAAAAGAAGCACTGGTTGTGGTTTTGCCCACACCGCCTTTACCCGAAGTGATTACAACAATCTTCGCCACAATGGCACACTCCTATGAATTGATGGGATATTTATTATACAAAACAGTATAGATATAAAGTAGCACATTTGCTCGGCATTCACCTAGCGTATATGTGCTATCTGCGAGCGTAAGCCTAGCATAAATATACAAAAACTTATAGCAAGTCTATATTAAAGCACAAAAACAGCCGATATATCACATTTATGCTTGCTATAAGCAAACAGATTAGAGAGCTAAAAAACGCTCTAGTATCTGCGCTCAAAGCCCGTACATATAGTCTAACGTAAATAGTGGCAGAGCTAAAAATTCATCATAGCGCAGTTTTGTTAAGTAAACTTACTACAATATTAATCATACTATTTAGCCGCCAATTTAGTCTTTATCATCCATTTTTTAAGCTGATATCAATGCAATAATATAACTGCAATGAGGTCTTTGGATAATCTTAGTGTCATAGCTAATTTAAGCGTCGTCCATGACAGTAAAGACCAAGCCTTGACCTTCTAAATAACGTACTTCAACCGATTTATCAATCACATGCTCGGGTAGGTTGTCGCGTAAGCAATACGTACCGGCAACGGAGACCAACGAAGGGTTAAATACTTGGCAGAAAATACGCGCGTCTTTATCGCCTGTTGCCCCTGCGACCAAACGACCTTGGGCGCGGCCATAAACGTGTAAGTTATTGTCGGTAATGGCTTCGGCGCCGCTATTGACACTGTTGGTTAAAATCAAATCGCCGCCAACATGGTTGAGGCTTTGTCCTGAGCGTAGCATTTGATCGTAGATGAGGCTGGTAATTTGCTCAGCGCTGATAAGTGTTTCTGCGGTCAAGGTGGTTTCGGCTACTTCAGGTATTGCGCTTGCTGCAACCGCTTGGTTGTCTACTATTGAACCCGTATTATCCGCAGTGGTGGTTGTAGAGTCAGCACTGTTGTTGGGCACAGTAGCCGCTACTTGGCTTAGCTGAGTAGTGGCTTTTTTACTCGGTAAAATACGCTCGATACGTTTACCGTCAGCGGGGAATATCGCCAAGCGTAGCTCGCGAGCTTGCGCGTCTAGCAAGCCTGTGACCACGCCGATAGGCTGCAAACCCCAAGACCAAAGCAGCTCGACCAACGCCGATAAATCTTGCTCGACCTCACTGTCAATCAATACCGGAATATTGCTGTTCTTATTGCTCAGAGTGGTTTCAAGTTGGCTGGCAATCGCTGTAAAATCAGCGGTGCTAAACTGCACCCGTGAAAAAGTCAGCATCTTGCCATAAAAGGCTAACGCCGGCGTGTTGGCTGAGGCGAGGGCATGCTGGTCATTGTTTGAAATCGTCATAATATAAATCCTCAAAAATGGTCGTATTGCTGTGTTCACGGTGCCGTTTTTATTATCAAAGTATGGCTATATAAAACTATCGCTATATAAAACTATCGCTATATAAAACTATCGCGATCAAAACCCAGTTCTTATTAAGTCAGTTCTTCCTAGTCCGATTTTTGCTAAGCCAGTTTTTGCTAAGCCCGCTTTGACTAAAAATGCTACAACCTAAGCATGTCCTGATGCTTCCACTGCTGCACTTTTATTTGTGCCTCAAACTCATCCAAACTGTCGGCAATAATACTTGAGATTAATGTATCAAGGGCACTGTTATCGGTATCGATTTGAGCGACGCCGCTGGCAATAGCGACCATCAAAGCATCGAGACGTTCGGCGTCAAGCAGGCGCTCATTAAGCGCATATACCACATTTTCACCAATATTATGCCCGACATGTTGAAGCTGAGACTCAATTAAGCTACCAGCAATAGGTATCATGCGCAGATAGCGGCGTAGCTCAGGCGTATTGGCCAACCCCTCTTTAATCGCATTGCCCATCTCAGTGGCGATAATGGTGCCGCCGCCTGATGACTCGGTGAGTGCTTGGAGTTTTGGCGCCAGCTCTTTACGTAGCAGCGATAGCACCGCCGCCTCAATCTCGTTGCGATTGCGCGCGATGGTCGACTCAATAAACGATTTATGCATTTTAGGGTCGGTGAGCTGCTGCCGAAAGGTCTGAATGGTCGTTAAGATGACGCGGTCAGACAGCTCTTCTAAAAGTAAATCGATATAAAAGTTAATGCGGTTAATCCACGGCTGCGGCAATACTTGATAACCTAGCTGATATAATCGGCGTCCGATAATCACCGCGCGAAATAAACGTAGCGCGCGCAGCTGCGGGAAACAGCCTAACACTTCATACCAGTGGACAAAAGGGAAAAAGAACCAGCGGTAATAAACCTTTTCTTTAATAGCAATCGCCCAGCGTAATAGCAGCTCTACAATCAAAAATAAGGTAAAGAAGCCACCAGCTGTCCGTAACGAATCATGGATATTACTTTGATACCAGTTTAATGCCTCACTCAGGGTCAACCACTGCGCCGCATCACTACTAAAACCACTCATTAAAATAGCGTCAATACCGATTAATAATAAATCAATACTGATGGCGATAATCATCACGATATCATAGGTCAGCTTCAAGCGATTGGGCTTGGGACGATTCGGTCTTGGTGGTGGACTATTCGATAAGTCTGAGGACTGATTGCGCGCGGACGTTGATTCTATAGGGGCGCTGCTAGTAGAAGAGGCGGACACAGTCATACCTTATTAAGTGGTAAATGGCATCAGTAGTGAGTGGCTTTCGGCCAATCACTACCAAATAAGTAACGAGTTTTAATGGTTATTCACATTATCAATGAATCATGCCAAAAAACAAGCCATCAACCATTATAATTTGGTATTTTAGCCATTATCTTTTTATAGAAAAAATCCGCTGACAGTAGCAACGGATTTTAATAATAGAGATTTTACATTTTATTCTAATCCTAAGGCGTTTTATCAACCGCCGTATCATCAAATTCAGCAAGCATCTCAGTAATGCGTTGATCCTTTTGACGCCAAATGTGCTCGACCCAATCAAACATCTGCGCTTTGACTGCTTCATCGTTTTCGTAACCACCGTTTTGAATACCTGCAAACAGCTCGTCAGGTATCTTGATATGGCGAACATCGACGCCTAAGCGTTTGATATTACCTTTCCACAAATCGCCATAGGTTGGGACGCCGTCAGGATAAACGATGGTCATATCTAAGATACCATCCATGTCAGCGCCCAAGGCGTTAATAGCCAGCGACAAACCACCGGCGCGTGGTTTTAATAGATGGGTATAGGGTGAATGTTGTTTATCGTGCTTTTCTTGGGTAAAGCGCGTGCCTTCTAAGTAGTTCAATAGGGTAAAGGGCTTGTCTTTTAATAAGGCACAAGCACGCTTTGCTTCTTCGATATCTTTACCTTGAAGGGCAGGGTTTTTAGCAACCGCTTCTTTAGAGTGGCGGCGCATCATTGGGAAGTCTAAAAAGTAAAACGCCTGCCCAACGATAGGAATATAAATCAGCTCAAACTTGGTAAAAAAGCGGGTCAGCGGCAAGCGTTTTTCACTGATATATTGCACGATACTGGTATCTACCCAAGATTGATGGTTACTGACCAGCAGGTACTTACCGTCCATATGGACATCATTTGGCAAATGAATGCGCCAGTCTTTACGCGGCAACATATTGTCGATGAGCGCATTGTTGCTGCTAATCCAGTGTTCAGCGATTTTAATCACTGTCTTATCGGCGATAGGAGCGCCGGTGATGATTTTACCAACTCCCATTAGCCATAACGGAATGCTACCGCCAAAGCTATTGGCAGCGATGACCCCAGTTGCTGTCGCAAGCGACATGGCTTTTGCTAATTTTGGCGTACGTTCGTGTATTTTTTGTATGGCAGAATTTAAGCGCATATCCAATTCCTTCCTATTCATTTCGTTAATCAAGCAACTTTTTTTAGAATTTTTTAATCAACCTCAAAATATATAACTAATGTATTCTTAATATGGACTCTTATTTATTAGTAATAATTTCGCCATATAAAAGCTCATGATATAAATAAGCCTCTGTTAACAAGCGCCTATATTTAATTGAGCCAACGTACTTTTTAATAGCATTTTTATCATTTTGAACTACTTAATACCTTAACTAAGTTCAGTTATTATTGCATGTCAGGTTTTAGTATTGTTGATGCAATAATCATTTTGTTGGCTGATTTTAGCAGAAAAATATTATAGTGTACGACTGTAAACGTGACTTGCGGTAGCAAATTGGCTCTGTTGCTAAGCAATAAGTCATAAATAGTTATGCACTTTTCATACATAGATGTGACAAAATATTACACACAAATGGATGGCAATTGCCATAATAATAGCAAGTGTGGATAAACATCTAAACGATATTGCTGACCAATAATTGCTGATCAATAATGGTCATAAGCAATATTTATAAAAAGCAAATTTATCTATCGATTTTTTTAACTTAAGAGGAAATATTATGCGTAATACATTAATGATTGCAGCAGTGGCATCAGGTTTGGCTCTAAGCGGTTGTGCTACAGATCCATACACTGGCCAACAGACGCTTAACAAGTCTGCACTTGGCGCATTAGCTGGTGCAGCTGGTGGCGCGACTATCTCAAAAGCAACAGGTGGCGACAAAACTGGTCGTGATGCTGCTATTGGCGCTGCACTAGGTGCTGGCGTTGGTTACTATATGGATCGTCAAGCCAAGCAACTTCAACAGCAAATGGCTGGTACTGGTGTGACAGTTACACCGAATGCTAATGGTAACATTGACTTGGTTATGCCAGGTAATATCACGTTCTCGTTTGATGATGCGTCTTTAAACCCATCATTTAGACCAACGCTTGATAAGCTTGCCTCTACAATGAATGAATATAACCAAAACACCATTACTATTGCCGGTCATACCGACAGTAAAGGTGCTGATGCTTATAACATGAAATTATCACGTGACCGTGCTTATGCAGTAGCGAACTACTTAAGTGCACGTGGCGTAGCTTCTAACCGTATCAACGTAGTCGCTTATGGTGAGTCGCGTCCAGTTGCTGATAACAGCAGTGAATATGGTCGTCAACAAAACCGCCGTGTAGAGCTAACCGTTAATGCGCCAAACAGCGTTCGTTAATCAATATTGATTGACTAAAAAATTGATTGACTAAAAATCAAGAAAAAATAAAGAATGAGACAAAAAGACCAGCGCAAAGCTGGTCTTTTTTTGCCTGAAATTTGTCCTAAAACTTATGTAGGATTTCAAAATTATATTTGATAATAGTTATCAATAACATTATAATTCGCAAGTATTAAATTCTGCTAGCATGTAATGATATTGTGAAATCGACAGTTTTACTCTAATCAATATTTGCTACTTATCTTGCTGAATTTTCTCCTTATAAGTCTCTAGACTTCTACTTTGCTATTTTATTTAGTGTATCTCATCGAGGACGTGTATGAATATCAGCCCAGCGCCAAGCCGTAAAATTTTACCGACTACTTTAGCTGCTGCACTGGCAGGGATATTAATGATATCGGGTTGTAGCAAGCAGTCTGATGAGAGTGCAAGTACGGACGCACAAGCTGACGTACAAGGCACTGAAAAAACAGACAATAAAACCTCGTCAGCGGCTGCCCAAGCGAATATTGATCGCTTGCTGATTAGCTATGCTGATATGGCGCACGCCGCCTACAAGGATTCTTTAGAAACCGCCAAACTTTTACAAACAGCGGTTAATACCTATATAGAAACGCCGACCCAAGAAAATCTTGATGCTGCAAAAGCGGCTTATAAAGCGGCGCGCCAGCCTTATTCGCAGACTGAAATTTTCCGCTTTGACGAAGGCTTTGTGACGGCTAATGACAAACGTGCGCTTGGCAGTATCGATGGCTGGGAAGGGCAGGTAAATGCTTGGCCGCTTGATGAGGCATTGATTGATTATGTGAGTGACAGTTATGAGGGTGAATATAACAGTCAGGACAATATTATCAACAGTGACAGCATTACAGTCGGTAGCCTAAAACAAGATACGACCACCATTACGCCTAAGTTATTGGCTGAGATGAGTGAGATTGGTGGCAGTGAAGCCAATGTTACCACCGGCTATCATGCGATTGAGTTTATGCTGTGGGGTCAAGATACCAATGGCGTCGGTGAGGGCGCAGGTAACCGTCCAGTGAGCGACTATATAGCAACCGACGGTGAATGCACCAGCGGTGACACGGTCAATAGTGATGCCAGTATTTGCGAGCGCCGTGGGCAGTATTTAAAAGCGGTTACTCAGTTATTGGTCGATGATTTAACCGCGATGGAAGCCCAGTGGCAGCCTAACAGCGAAAACACCTTGCGTAGCGACATGATGGAACGTAAAGACAAAAATGGTCTACGTCAAATTATGTACCAAATGGGCAGCTTAGCACTTGGTGAGTTGGCCTCTGAGCGCATACAAGTGGCCTTTGTCACCGGCTCTACCGAAGATGAGCATGAATGCTTTAGTGATTTAACCCATTTAAGCTATGCTAATAATGCCCGCGGTATTCAAAATGTCTTTAATGGCAGCTATAAAACCGTCGCCGGTAAGACTGTCGGCGGATATGGCGTTAAACACTATCTTATTGATACCGGTAATACAGAGGCGGCTGATAAGCTCGCGGCTGATTTTGCTAAAGTAGAAGCTGCCTTTAAGGTAATTGTTGATAAAGGCGAAAAAGAAGGCATCAAGGTCGACCAAATGATTGCGACGGTAGGGCAAGCAAGCAAGCATGGTATCTCTGCTGAAGAGCAAAATAAACGCCGTGGTTGGATTGAAAGCAGCATTACGAGCTTACAAGAGCTAACCGCTGGTATTGAAAACGCTGCAAAAGCCGTTGGTATTGATAATCTAGACGCCGATGCAGGTTCACAGTTTTAAGACAATGCGTATTTAATACCGTCAATTGGCTGTGTGTTTGTCGCTGTACGTATAGGCTTGGTTTTATATGCCTAATAAGTCACTATAAGCGAATGAGAATTATTTTCATAGAAAAATAATTTAGGTATAATACACACGTTGTCGACTACCGTTGGCAGCGTGTTTTTTTTATAGCCTATTAAGATAGCCAGATATGTCATAGCGCAGTGAATACTATATTGAATAGAAATACTTATCGAATAGAAGTGAAAAAATTATAGCACGCGATTTTAATGGTTCTCTATTAGAACTAAGGTTCCCTATGAGCAGCAGTAATGTGTTAAAAGCTAAACAATCTATCGCGTTTTATTCCTCTTTAATATTTACGCATTCGCCACTGAAGCTCTCGCTAGGAATAGTATGTGCACTATCCATAAGCGCCTGTCAGCCAAGTGATAATGTTGCTAATAATGCTACAGATGACGGCAAACCCTCGGAAAGCAGCCATTCTGAAGCAATCACTTTTGAACGTGTCCAGACTATTGAGACGTTAGCTGGCGTGGCTATGCAGCAGCTTGCCAGCTTTGATGCGCAAGAGATTAAGCAAGGCGGCGATACTGGTATTAGTATCACCACTAGCGAGAGCTACTCTAAACCTTCCTCCAATATCACCGCTTCACGCAAAGGTTCTTTTTTTATCGGTAATGCATTTTTTAGGCAGCCGTGGGTGGTTGCGCCGGCGAGTACCGATAGCCGCGATGGGCTTGGCGCTTTATTTAACGTCGCTGCCTGTCAATCCTGTCATATCAAAGACGGTCGCGGTCATGCGCCGATGAGCAGTGAGGATGATGCTGATAGCCTGCTTATCCGCCTTGCTATGCCTGCTACTACCGAGGAGCAGCGCCAAAAATTAGAGAATTCCTTGATAGAGAAAGTTGTGCATCCTATGTATGGCGGCCAATTGCAAGACCGCGGTATTCAAGGCGTTCCTGCTGAAGCGCGCATTGCGGTACAGTGGACAGATAAACCCGTCACCTTTGCTGATGGTCATGTCGAAACACTGCGGTCGCCAACCTTTAACTTAACCAAACCCGGTTATGGTGCATTTGATGATGAGCTGATGGTGTCGCCGCGTGTTGCCTTACCTATGATTGGGCTTGGGCTACTCGAGCAAATCCCAGACGAAGCCATTAAAAAACAAGCGATAAAAACAAATAATGCCAATGGCGATATTAGCGGCAAATTCAACTGGGTTATGGATCCACAAACGGGTAAAGTGGCATTAGGTCGTTTTGGTTGGAAAGCTGGGCAAACCAAATTGATTACCCAAAACCAAAGTGCCTTTAATGAAGATATGGGACTGACCTCTAATATCCGTCCCCATGAATCTTGCATGCCCACGCAGACCGCTTGTATAAAGGCGGCAACGGGTGCTGATGAGCAAGGTAATGGCAAACCACCGGTTGAAGTCAATGATGAAGTGGCAAAGTTCGTTGAATTCTATACCCGCAATTTAGCGGTGCCGCATCGCCGTAATGCTGACGATAAGCTAGTACTGGCGGGCAAAAAACGCTTTTATGATATGGGTTGTCAAAGCTGTCATACACCAAGATATCAGTTGCCAAAAACCGACGATGACCATCTTGAGCAGCATGGGCAAGTGATTTATCCTTATACCGATTTATTATTACATGACATGGGAAATGATCTTGCCGATCGTACTATCGCTGGCAAGCTGCCATCGAAAGACGTACAAGTTGAATTTTTGGCCAATTCTTATGAATGGCGTACGCCTGCATTATGGGGTATTGGGCTTGCGCAAACCGTTGATTCGCAAGCGACATTTTTACATGATGGTCGCGCTCGTACGCTGATGGAAGCGGTGCTATGGCATGGCGGCGAAGCGGAAAAGCAGAAACAAAAGGTATTAAAGTTAGACAAACAAGGGCGCAGTGAATTAAATGCGTTCTTAAAGTCATTATAAAAGTCAGGCTATACACTTTAAAAGCCATTTAAAAACCATCTAAAAGGCATTTAAAAATTGCCCGCCTTAAATGTACAGATTTAAATAATTACTTATATTAATAGCCATATAAATACCGAGAAATCTATGAAAATAAACCATGCTTTAGCAATGGCTCTATCAGCACTAAGTGCGGGTATCCTTATCAGCTGCGTCAAACCTGCTGATGAGACCAAAGTGCCAGAAGTGGACAGCCAAGTTACACAAGATAGTGCCACTTCTACGGCTACAGCTGAAAAAGACAATAGTATAGATAAGATTATCGCTGTTGATATTAGCGCTGATACTGAAAAGACCTATTTGACCCATGTGGCAAATGATATTGTTATTCCCGCTTATGCGGATGCCGCGAAGCAGAGTGATTTATTGCATGAATTGGCACAGAAATCTTGTCAGCAAGCGCCAGTCAGCGGTAATCAATTGCAAGCGCTGCGCGCCCAATGGCTGGTGCTTGCACAAGCATGGGCGGGCGCTGAGATGATTAATTTTGGCCCAGCGACAGCGAGTATGAGTAATTTATATATCAATTATTATCCTGATGAGCGCGGTCTGGTACATGGTGGTGTTGCCGATCTCATTGCTGCCAATCCCAAGCTCACCGCTGAGCAACTGGCTAACGAGAGCGCTATTGCCCAAGGTATACCAGGATTAGAAGAAGCGTTATATGCCAATGATAGCTTGGATGCTGGGCAATGTGCTTATGTGATGAGCGCAAGCAGTGCCTTAAGCACGCGCCTTAAAGATATTGAGAAAAACTGGCAGCAAAATTCAACTACTTTATTAGCGATTGATAAAACCGCTGAGAGTGATCAAGGGCTAAACCAATGGTTTAATTCTTTATTGTCATTGGTTGAGACCATGAAGTCCAATGCCATTGATCAGCCATTAGGCTTAACCGGTAAGAAAAAAGGTCACCTGCCAGCTGCGACCGCAGGGCAAAGCCGCGCGATTATCAATGCTAAATTGGCCACGCTCAATAAAGCAATGACCGATCCTGTCTTAACCGCTATTCTTGGTGGCAATAATGAAAACGCAGTGGCGGATAATCTATCGACCGCACTTGCTGATGCGACCACATTATTGGCGCAAATGCCAGAAGACTTAGCGACTGCCGATAAAGCTACCCAGCAAGAGCTGTATGACAAGCTGACGACCATTACGCGCATTATTAAACGCCAATTGATTCCGACGCTCGGTATCCGTGTGGGCTTTAATAGCACTGATGGCGATTAAAAAATGCACACTATCGATACTAAGACGGCAAATGAATCACAGCAGCAGTCACAGCAGCAGTCACAACAGCAGCAGCCTAATAATGAGCTGCTAGTAACATCCGCATTGACCACGCTGTCTGCTGTCATGGGTACAGCCGCGCTTGTCGGTATCCATCATCATTATCGTAAGCAGCGTCACCCTGATGCCAGCTTGCAGGACTATGTAGTAGGTATGCGCTCGCAGTTGCAGTCGTTAACCGCCGCACCAAAACGCGAGCTCGTGCAGTTTCGTCACGCTTATCAGCAAGCTACAACTGCATGGCAACAGGCTTATCGTTTACCGATAGATGATTTGAAAAATGCCAATAATAATAGCCTAGCTGACTTTAGCGCCGCACATACCACCACCGTACTACCGCGCCCCGTTTGTTGGGTTAGCGGTGTTGCTTCTATGCCAAAAAGTGTCGTATTAGCAAATGATAATAGTGATGCCAGTCATAATGAAAACGACTTTGGTGTGGTCGGTATCGATGCCGATAGACAAATCGTTTGGCAAACGACTATGCCTGAACGTGTCCACGATATTGTTGTTCAGCCGATTTTTGATGCGCAAAACTCATCTGCTAAAAACAACCAACATCGCGATGTCGTGGTCATGGGTCGGCGTCCGAGTGCAAAGTTTTGGGTATTAGACACGGCGAGCGGACAAGTAAATTTTGCTATTAAAGCATCTACTCATCGTCATTTCTACGGGCATGCTTGCTATAGCCTAGACGGTAAATTGCTCTATGTGACCGAAAATGACACCCTAAGTTTAGATGGTAAAATCGGTATCTATGATGCTGATGATAGTTATAAAAAAATAGCAGAATTTGACTCGTATGGTATCGGTCCGCATGAGCTGATTATGCATCCCGATGGTGAGACGTTAGTGATTGCTAATGGTGGTATCAAAACCGAGCAAGCGTCGCGTGAAGAGTTAAATCTAGACAGTATGCGACCATCATTGGTTTACCTCAATCGTCATACTGGCGCTTTGCTTGAGCAGATTACGCCTGAACATAATCAAATGAGTGTGCGTCACCTAGCCATGCATGACGATGGAACGGTGATGATAGGTATTCAATTCCAAGGTGAAAAGCATATCAATGTGCCGCTAGTGTTGACCCATAAACGCGGTGATAGTGAGTTTAAACCCCTTATTATGCCCAATAACCAGTGGCAACGCTTCCATCAATATATCGCCAGTGTAGCGGTCGACAGTGAGCGTAACTTATTATGCGTAACCACGCCGATTGGGGGTTGTGCGGCGATTTATGATTTAAGTACGCGAGAATTGATTGATGATGTCAGTTTGCCAGATTGTGCAGGGGCAGCAGTACTGTTTAGTCAGCGCACTAATAAGACAGATAGCCGTGATGAGCAATCAGGCTTTATTGTTAGCGATGGCCAAGGTCAGTTAACGGCGTTAGCTGTTGATAGCTTGGCAACGGCACAATTGGATACTGTAGAGAAAAACGACCGTATTCTTAAAGACAGCAAATGTCATATGATGTCGTTTGACAATCACTTGCAAGCGCTTTGAGCATGAATATGCCGTCTGCATACCAGTCACCTTTATTAGAAAAATCGATACAACATTTGGCGCAAGCGGATATTGAGCTACATATCAGTAAAAAGCGGGTCAAAAATATCAATTTTCGCTTAAAACCGCATAAATTAATGGTTTCTGTGCCATTGTTTATTAGTTCAGCCCAAGCTGCGCAGGCTGTGGCGAAGCGTGTGCCATGGGCAATCGCTAACCACGGCCAAGTATTAGAGCAATATAGGCGGCGACAACTTCCTTCAAAAGAGTCTTCAACTGCCGATAGTACGCTGCTGTTATGGGGCATAAAGCAATCGTTCACCTTAAATCATGATGAAAAAATTACTTACTATCGACAACAGCTTTCTGAAGTCATACCTTCTCTGTTTGAAAAATGGCAACCAATTGTCGGCGCTGACGCTAATGAGATACGTCTAAAGAAAATGCATACGCGTTGGGGCAGTTGTAATACCCGTGCACGGCGAATTTGGTTGTCTGTCTATCTGCCCGCTTATCCTATCGAATGTACCGAATATGTGATTGTCCATGAGCTATGTCATTTACATCATGCCAATCATAGCCGCGCCTTTTGGCAAACGGTGGCGACCGCGATGCCTGATTATCAGCATTGGCATAATATGCTGGCAGGTAAGGCGGGACAGTTAGATTAAACCCTTCACCTAAGTACTATCAACAAGTACTATCAACAAGTACTGTCAACAAGTACTGTCAATAAGCACCATAAGACTGATATGATTAATCATAACAATACAAATTATGTCGTTTAAATAATATTCTTATCTATCGTATATACAGGGATGTCATATGGAAAACGTCAATCAAGCAGCGTTTTGGCAGCAGCGTTATGAGCAAGACAGTATCGGCTGGGATATGGGACAGGTGTCGCCACCGCTCAAAGCTTATATTGATCAATTGCCTGAATCTGCTAAAAGTCAGGCTATTTTAGTGCCGGGAGCGGGTAATGCTTACGAGGTCGGTTATCTGCATGAGCAAGGGTTTAGTAATGTTACCTTGGTTGATTTTGCCCCTGCGCCGATTGACGCTTTTGCGGAGCGCTATCCTGACTTTCCAGCTGAGCATTTAATCTGTGCCGACTTTTTTGAGTTATCAGCTGCGCAATATCAGTTTGATTGGGTGCTTGAGCAGACGTTTTTTTGTGCGATAAATCCTGCGCGCCGTGATGAATATGTAGCGCAGATGGCAGCATTATTGAAACCGAATGGTAAGCTGGTTGGTTTGCTGTTTGATAAAGACTTTGGACGAGACGAGCCACCGTTTGGCGGTACAAAAGCTGAATACCAACAGCGTTTTGCGCCTTATTTTGATATTGAAATTATGGAGACAAGTTATAACTCACATCCCGCAAGGCAGGGCAGTGAGCTGTTTATTAAGATGCGCGTAAAACCTTAATCTCACGCTTGATGTTTTGTCGAGCTTGTTCTTCTAACCGTGTAGAGTAATAATCCGACAGATAAAGCGTTGGATGCGCTAACAATCCTTTTAATACTGCTATGCGTCCAACGCGATAATCTATATTTGAGATATGCGCATATTCTTGGCGGACAGCTTGCGCATACTGTTCATACTCAGGCCAAGATGCCCCTAAAATACTTAAGTCCATATCTAGTAAATAGGCGGCATCGCTTTTTCTAGCTTTGTCTGACCATTCATCAATGTCGGCAATTTGATGGCTAGCCGTCATCATTATCAGCGCGTAGATATATTGGCATTGCTCAGCACTTAGATAAGGAATTAGCGAGTCTAAGGCATATTCTGCACTTTTAAGCTCATTATCTGAGCGCGTCGGCGCATATATCACGTCATGATAAAACAGTGCCAATGCGATAATATGCGGCTTATTTAAATGGTGCTTAATCTGTTCAAACTGCGTAAATAATTGCTGAATATGCTGCAAGCTATGATAAGCGCGCTGGCTTTCGTTATAGCGCACGGCGATATCTTGCCAAAGTGCTTTTAATATTGCTGGCTCGATAGCGTTATTAATAGCCGTTAAATGCCACTCGAAAAGCTTACCGAGCTCAGTTTCTATTTGTGACAACCCGTCCATAGTTAGCCTTTATTTAATGACTGTAATCTATTAGCAAATGCTTACTTCTTACTAGCCGCATCTTCAAATGCTTGTTTAAACAGCTTGCCTAATAAATTAACATCATCAACGCGGGCATAATTTAAACGAGTGACAAAGGCGATATGACGATGCGGTCCTTCCTCGGCTAGTGGCACCGCAACTGCATTTTGATTTTGCAGATGTAGCTGGTCTAATGCCATCTCTGGCACTAATGTCGTCCCCATATTGGCAAGTGCCATTTGAATAAGGGTGTTTAAGCTGGCATCAGAAAAACTCGATTTCATTTGCGCGCGGTCAAAATGACAGACCGTCAGTGTTTGATCCGTCAAGCAATGTCCTTCACCTAATAGCATCAGATTGGCCGTTGCTAGCTCATCAGCATTGATGGTTTTAAGTTTGGCATGGACATCATCTTTTGGGAAGACGGCAAAAAAGTCCTCGCTCCAAAATTCAAAAGTATGCAAGCCATCGACTGCATACGGTAGCGCAATAATGGCGGTATCAATATGACCGTAACGGACTTGCTCGAGCAAACGCTCGGTTTGCTGCTCAACGATGGTCATACGAAATTCTGGATAGTGCTCACGTAGCGCAGGCAACACTTTTGGCAGCAAATAAGGGGCAATCGTTGGAATAATGCCGACGGTCATAGGGTAAGCAAGCGGCGACTGATGGCTATGCGCGCGCGTGGTCAAATCATTGACTTCCGAAAACACGCGCTGCGCCCGCGTCAAGATATCTTCACCGATAGGCGTAATCAAGACTTGCTTATTATTTCGCTCAAAAATCTGCGTATCAAGCTGTTTTTCTAACTCGGCGATACCCAAGCTCAGCGCTGATTGTGAGATATTACAGTCTTCTGCCGCACGCTTAAAATGACGATGTTTGGCAACCGCTAAGGCAAACTCAAGTTGACGTAAGGTAATCATAAAACCTCTCTGTTAATGGGTTTTTAACGCAATTTGTTTTACTCGTTTATCTTGTGTACTATAGCCATTTAATGCCGATGTACGGATAAAAAGCAGATAGAATAGTTTAACAAGTTTAATAAAACAAAACATCACATTAAAAACTTTTAACTGGATTAACCATAGAATTCGCGTATAGTTTGTCAGGTAGCCCAGTTAAGCAAAGGGTTAGTAGAAATAACCAACAATAAACATCCATTAACTCAACAACAATCAATCAAAAAAAGGAGCCAATCATGGCGTCTATTATCAATCAAGAAATCCCAGAGTTTTCAGCAGATGCGTTTGTAAACGGTGAGTTCAAAACCATCACTTCAGAAGACGTAAAAGGCAGCTGGGCAATCTTCCTATTTTACCCAGCTGACTTTACCTTTGTTTGCCCAACTGAACTTGAAGACATGGCAGCTCATTACGAAGAGCTTAAAGGTTTGGGCGTAGAAGTGTACTCAGTATCAACCGATACGCATTTCACCCACAAAGCATGGCATGATTCTTCAGAAGCCATCGGCAAAGTAACTTACCCAATGATCGGCGATCCTACTGGTCGTATCACTCGTGGCTTTAATGTCATGATTGAAGAAGCAGGTCTAGCTGAGCGCGGTACATTCTTAGTGGATCCAGACGGCTTGATTCAAGTTGCTGAAATCCATGCAGGCGGCATCGGCCGTAGTGCAAAAGACATGCTACGTAAAGTAAAAGCAGCACAGTATGTTCGTGAAAACGACGGCGAAGTTTGCCCAGCAGCTTGGGAACAAGGTCAAGAAACTCTTAAACCAAGCCTTGATCTAGTTGGTAAAATCTAAGTCTTCTTTTATTAGACTAAAGTTATTAGATTAAGATTTTAGTATTATTTAAAGCGGTAATTGCTGATTGATAATGCTAAATAAAGTGCTAGAAAAAAGACCTCGTTAACAGATGTTAACGGGGTCTTTTTTTGTCTCAATCTTATAAGACTTTATAATATCTAACGGTATAAACTAGCCACTGGTTAAGCATGAGATTGTAATTTATTTTTATCGATTATTTTGTAAATCTCATCTTTTAAATGCAGCTTTCGCCTTTTCATTTGCTCAATTTCTTCATCGCGACTGGCATGTTTGACCAAATCTTTATCCAACTGATTGATTTGCTGATCAAGCTGCGTATGTTCGTCAAAAATAGTCGCAAAGTGACTGTCTTTTTGCTTAAGCTCAGCAATAATATCTCTGTTGTCTTGCCATGTATCAGTCTTTCTCATGTTGTCATCCTTGTTATAAAGCGCAAGCTTATCAAAGCATCGGCGCATTTTAGTTAAGAGTGCTGTGATGAATTGCTATGATTGTGAGACTTGAATGTCATTGAGCCAAATCGTTATTCAGCTCAAAAGTGCATAGACTTACTAGCAGCAGAAAGGGCTGTTAATACACTGCGATAACCGCCAATCTACCATGGGACAAATAAGAGTTTTTCTTATTCGCTTCACTCGATTGTAGCGAAAAAATTTGCCAGATACTACGACTATCATTGACTTCTATTTATCAGTGGTTTTGAATTTAAATAATAATATCGGTTTATGATATATTTTATAAAACGTAAGGTTTGAGTTTATCAGCTTGCCCAAAACCTGCAAACCCCTGATAATAGACGTATCAAAGGTGGTAAGGCCGGTATTTTTAGCTTTCTAAATCAGCGACTTAACTTATCACCAAACCCTATTTAAATGCTCAGCATCGTAGCTGGCGTTACATATTTAATAATAATGAGGAACAAACATGATAGATAAAAGTTTATTAGATGCAGTCAAAAGCTACAGTGAAAACATGACCCGCCCAATTACCTTTGTATTGGGTAGCGGCGAACATAGCAAGCGCGCTGAGCTGATTGATTTTTTGACTAAAATCGCTGGCACCACGGATAAGATTAATTTTGACAGTACAGCTACCGATGACAGCTTGCCAAGCCCGATTAGCTTTAAAGTAGTCAGCCATATCGATGGCGCATTGACCGATACCGGTATTGTCTTTAGCGGTATCCCTGGTGGTCATGAATTTACCTCGTTGATTTTGGCGATTTTGCAAGCGGGCGGTCATACCTTAAAACTGGATGAAGGTATTCAAAAGCTGATTAAGCGTTTTAATAAGCCGCTACAGTTTCAGACTTACGTGTCGCTCTCGTGCCACAGTTGCCCAGAGGTGGTGCAAGCGCTGAACCAATTTGCCTTGCTCAATGATGACATCAGTAATGAGATGATCGATGGCGCATTATTCCAAGAACAAGTAGAAGCCAATAACATCCAAGGCGTACCAGCAGTGTTTTTAAATGGTAAGCCGTTTGCTAATGGTCTGATTGACACGGCTAAATTGATTGAGAAGTTGCAAGAGCAATTTCCTGATTTACTGAGCGAAGCTGATGACGATGCTGAACAGCTAGAGCAGCAAGATGTGACAATTATCGGAGCCGGTCCTGCTGGCGTGGCGGCGGCGATTTATACCGCGCGTAAAGGCTTAAAAGTCACTATGGTCGCTGACCGTATCGGTGGGCAGGTGAAAGATACGCAAGATATCGAGAACTTAATCTCTGTACCTTTAACGACCGGTAGTGAGCTGTCGGCGAACTTTGAAAAACATTTGCACGAATATGACATTACGCTCAAAGAGCATGTCAGCGTCAAAGAAATCAGTGAAACTGAAGAAGAAAACTACCGTATTCATCTCAATACTGGTGAGACGTTTGAGACGCGCAGTATCATCTTAGCGACCGGAGCCCAGTGGCGTAAGCTTGGTGTTCCCGGTGAAGATGAAAACGTGGGTCAAGGCGTAGCCTACTGTGCGCACTGTGATGGTCCATTCTTTAAAGGTAAGGATATTGCGGTCGTTGGCGGAGGTAACTCAGGTATCGAGGCAGCGCTAGACTTGGCAGGTATTGTTAAACACGTGACCGTCCTTGAATTTGCCGATGATTTAAAGGCGGACCAAGTACTGATTAATAAAGCCAAAGAGAAGAGTAATATTGATATTATTACTAGTGCTGCAACGCAAGAGATTAAAGCGCAAGATGGTAAAGTGACTTCGCTTGTTTATCAAGATCGTAGCAGCAGCGAAACCAAAGAGCTAGATACGTCAGCGGTGTTTGTGCAAATTGGTTTGGTACCAAATACTGAGTTTGTCAAAGGCTTTGTTGATTTAAACCGCTTTGGCGAGATTGAGATTGACGAGCGCTGTCGCACCGACCGCAAAGGTATCTTTGCTTGTGGTGACGTGACCACTGTACCATTTAAGCAAATTAACATTGCCATGGGCGAAGGTTCAAAAGCCGCATTATCAGCGTTTGAATACTTGGTGATGCAGTAAAGTTTTGCTTTAGCTTTTATTAAAGTTTTAAACCCCTAAAATCTACTAAGGTTTTAGGGGTTTTGTTTTTTTAAGCAACTACAATTTTATTCAGGACATCATTAATCGTCTAACAAATCCATACGCTTTGCTGCTTCATAGATACCCGTTGAGCGGTTACCGGTACGGCAAAAAATCAGTATAGGCTGCTCAGCTTGGTTAAAAAAGTCAGCAAATTCTTCAACATGGTTTTGATTGAGCTCGCTACCGGCGAAAGACACTTCTTTATAAGCAAGACCTGCTTTTTTAGCGGCAGCTTCAATCTCAGCACTGGTTGGTTGGTTTGGTTCTTCACCATCTGGACGATTGTTAATAATGGTCTTAAAACCACTTTCAGCAATCATAGGTACTTGATCAGGGGTGATTTGTCCGGTAAAACTTACTTCATGGCTCATAAGAGCTCCTTTTTATTTTTTAGCGTAAAAACGAAAATTTTGCGCTTGGATTAAAATATTTCAATAAAGCCTATCTGCTTTCTATAGTAAACCTTGCATCAGTGCACTTTGATAGAGCAATTTGGCGCGTGCACCCGTACCGCAAAACATCAGGATGGGTTTTGGCATGCTGCGATAAAAGGCGGCAAACTGCTCGACAGTCGCCATGCTTAAACGCTCATCATCGAACGGTAAATGCTGATAGTTAAGGTTGGCCTTTGCCGTTGCACTGGTAAAGTCACAGCTATTAGGCTGCGTCTCTGTCTCAGCATCAGGTCGAATATTGAGCACAGAGCGGTAGCCAAGCTCAGCAATTTTGACGCATTGGCTTGGGTAAATTTGCTTATAAATGGTTAAATCATCGGTCATAAGTTTTTCGGTCGCGTATATTAAATGGCGTTAGATTTTCTGATGTTTCTAGAGACGATAAGTTTTAAATCTAATAGTAATTTAGCATAACACAGCTCTTATCGTATCTCTGTTTTGACATTGATGTTTTATAATTAAGGTTTTATCACTGATGTTTTGTCACGGACAATAACGGTCATGAATAATTTAACTTGAGTTGCATAAATACGGTGCTATCAAATCTCTTTTAGCGCATTGACCGCATCCATGGTGCTTAAATAAACCTGCCCTGATAGATGGGTTATGACTGGTGTATGCTCGATAATATCCATCACCGGTCCCTTAATAAAGCTAAAGCTTAAGTGCTTTTTTTGATTCAATAGCTCTTGATTGAGGCTGATAAGCATCTCTTGTCCGGTCAAGTCAATATGATTGACCGCGGACATAATCAGGATAACCTCATGCGCATCGGGGTACTGCCGCGTCGCTTGTATGACGCTGCGATGCACGGATTCACTATTGCCAAAAAACAAGCTCTCATCGATACGCAGCATCAATAAATTGCTAAAGGTCACCACATCATGACGATTGATATTACGAAAATGTCCTGTACCCGCTAGCTGACCGACGACTGCGACATGCGGCTTGCTTGATTGCCAAATAAGGCTAGCAAACGACACCATCAAACCGATGACTAAGCCAGTATTTAACCCAAATATCAGCACCCCGATAAATGCCGCCAAAAAGCTCGCCGCATCTAAGCGGTCGCGTTGCCATGCTGACCTTAAAGTCGCCATATCAATGAGACCGATAATTGACGTCATAATAGTCGCGCCCAAGAGGGCGTAGGGCAGAGGAGCTAATAAATGACCAAAAGCGATTAACGCCGCAATCATAACCAACACAGTGACCAGACTTGCGACTGGCGTTTTGGCGCCTGAGTCGGCATTAATCGCCGTACGTGAAAAGCCGCCAGCAATGGTAAAGCTCTGAAAAAAGCCTCCAGCCATATTGGCCAGACCCAGTCCGGTTAACTCACGATTGGCATCAAAGGTTTCACCGCGCAGGCGTGCATAGTTGCTGGCTACTGAGCTGCTTGAAACAAAGATAATCAACGCCATTAAACCGGCGCTCGGTAATAGATTGAGCGCTTCATGAAAATCTGGCAAGTACGGCAGGGTAAAGCTAGGCAGCCCTTGCGGAATAGTACCAATCGTCGCTACGCCGTGCGTTGTCCAATGCAAACTCATACTTAATATAATGGCAAGAGCAAGCAAAATAAGCGGAAATAGACGCTCAGCCCATTTTGCATAAGAGGCTGACAACCAAGAGCGCCAGACCCATTTACTCGCATAGCGATTAGCAAATAATAGCGTAAATGCAATCACGCCGATGATCAAGGTTAGCGGATGCAGCTGGTGACCATACATCTGCATACTCGATAAATAACCGATAAGGCCATTACCTGCAATAGGAATCCCCGTCAGATACTTAAGCTGACTGACAAAAATCAATACCGCCGCGCCACTGATAAAGCCTGCCGATACGCCGCGACTGATAAACTGCATAATCCAGCCAAGCTTCAGCCTTCCCGCCAGCCATAACATCGTGCCAACCATCAAAGACAGTAAACTGGCCATTAATATATATTGCTGCGTGCCATCATTGGCATAAGGGTGCAAACTACTGGCTGTCATAATCGCTGTAATGGCGACAGGCCCTACGGCTTGGACATTGCTCGAGCCTATCCAAGCATATACCAGCACGGGTACAATGGCCGCATAGAGTCCATAGACCGGCGGCAACCCTGCTAGCACCGCATAACCTAAGCTTTGTGGAATGACGAGCACCCCAACGACCAATCCCGCGATGACGTCAGTCGGCAGGGCAGACAGCTGGTACTGACGTAACCAAGCAGGAATCAGACGAGCGGCGATAGAAGGCATAGCAATAGGTCATCACAATAAATAAATTTAAGAATAGCTAAGAGCTAAATGACCAGTTATGCGTCTGTTTTGGCACAAAAGCGTTCATACAATAACTGCAATACCGATAACGCATCATCGCTTGCGATACTATAATAGATTTGCTTGCCCTCGCGGCGGGTCGTCACCAGCTCGTCTTTACGTAAGATACCAAGCTGCTGCGACAAGCTTGGCTGACCGACACCGACTAAGTCTTCAAGCTCACTGACGCAGTACTCACCTTGGGTCAGCTGACATAGCAGTAATAAGCGATCAGGATGCGAGAGTGATTTTAATAATTGACTGGCTTGCATAGATGCATGTTGCATTTGCTCAGCAAGGTCTTTGGGTGCAAAGTCTGTTACGCTGGCAGATACAGGTTTACCAGTGTGATTAGTAGACGTGCTCAATGCTGAAGTTGAAGTAGTCAGAGCGAACTCCTTATTTAAGCTATAGATAAAAAAGGCAAAGTTTATAGATAAGATATGGTCATATATAGTTAATTATCAATGATATCGCGATTTATAGCAAGTTATCATTATTTACATTATATAAATTGATAAATTGTTAGCTGGTTGCTATAGTGGTATGCAAGATAGGTATTATGTACATTCAAATATTATAAACAAGTATTTATTATACGTAAGACTTCATTAAATAATAAAACATTCATATAAAAATAAAGAGGTAGCCATGCAAGTTCATTCCTTCTTACATAGCGACACAGAGACCTACACCCACGTACTGGCTGATGTGCAGCAGCAAGTGTGTGCCATTATCGATCCTGTTTTGGATTTCGATGCCAAGTCAGGACGTACGGATACCGCTAGTGTCGATAAGGTAATAGCGTTCGTGCGTGAGCAGGGTTGGGCGCTGGTTTATATTATAGAAACCCATGCCCATGCCGATCATATATCGGCCGCTATACATGTAAAAGAAACACTTGGCGGTAAGCTGGTCATCGGTCAACATATCACTGAAGTGCAAAAAATATTTAAGCAAATTTTTAACTTTGATAGCAGTTTTCGTACCGATGCCAGCCAGTTTGATATCTTGACCGATGATGGCGAAACCTTGGCACTGGGCGGCATTACGATTACTGCCATGTATGTGCCCGGCCATACGCGCGCGGATATGGCGTATCTTGCCGCTGACGATGAAAAAACCGTGGTTTTTGTCGGCGATACGCTATTTGCTCCCGATGTGGGTACGGCGCGCTGTGACTTTCCGGGAGGAGACGCCAAAACCCTGTATCAGTCTATCCAAAAACTGCTGGCACTCCCTGATGAGACCCTGATGTATCTGTGCCATGACTATCCAAGTCAAGGTCGCAAGCATTGCCCAACCACGACGGTGGCGGCGCAAAAGCTCGGTAATATTCACGTTAAAGACGGCATTAATGAAGCTGAATTTGTTGAGATGCGTGAGCGCCGCGATGCCAATTTAGAGATGCCGCGGCTGATTATTCCGTCAGTACAACTTAATATTGATGCCGGTCATTTTCCGAAACCAGAAGACAATGGCACCCGTTATCTAAAAGTACCGATTAATGCGCTTTAGTAACTAATTAAATTTCAGTGAAATAAAAAAAGAGCTGATAAATAGCTAAATACAAATAGAGCAGAAAGTTACGCACGCACAATACGAGTAGTGGCTATCCTAATGCTAATCTGTCTTATAAGCTTGCATTGTAAGTTTGCATAATGGAATAAAGCCAAAAAAAAGTGTGATTAAGATTCTTACGAATAACCCATTCACAAGCATTGAGTATGGGCGCTCTATTAAGATACGCGCCCAAGCTATGTATAAAGGAGTTGTATAATGAGTGAGCAAAACTCTCATCTGGTCTGCCCGCATTGTCAGGCAACCAATCGTATACCCGCCACACGGCTAAATGCGGCACCGAACTGTGGCAAATGTGGTCAGCCATTATTAACGGCCAGTCCGCATGAGCTAAACGCCCAAACGGTTAATAAAGTCATTCAAAAAAACGAGGTGTTGACCATCGTTGATTTTTGGGCAAGCTGGTGTCAGCCGTGTCTGATGATGGCACCGCAGTTTAAAGCGGCGGCCAGTCAGTTGCCGCAAGTGGTTTTTGCCAAAATACAAACCGATAAATACGAGCAAGCGGCGGCACCTTATAATATTCGTAGCTTGCCGACGATGGTTGCTTTTAAAAATGGCAAAGAAGTCGCGCGACAGTCTGGAGCGTTACCTAGCGATCAAATTGTGCAGTGGGTAAAAAGCTTAAACGCATAAGCGTTGCTTGATTTTTTACTCTCGATGATTAGACACAAAAAAGCCAATATGCTTATCGCGTATTGGCTTTTCTCTTTTGAACAGCGTTTAATGTCATCGGAATAATAAACTATCAAACGTGACTTATTAAACACGAGCCATTTAAACACGAGCCATTTAAACACGAGCTATCGAGCATTACTCACCATAAATCTTAATACCATTGGCAAAGCTACAACGCTGGATACGGGCAGACTGAATGATGGCATCACGCTCGCCATACAGTCTTGATAGCTTGGCATCACGCGCTTTAGTATTGTTGCTTTGACCAACACCAAAGCTGATATTAGGGGAGATACCCCAGCGTCCAGCGGAAACCCCAACGCCGACGCCTGAGGCGGATAGGGTTGATTGCTCATTGCGCGCCGCATCGACATAGCGATTGACGCGATTATACTCTTGACTAAGCGCTTGGCAATCATAACTTTGATAGGTGCTTGGTGGCACATATTGCGGGGTGATATTACCCGTTGAGGCGCAGCCTGAGAGACCAAAAACGCCAGCTGTTGCCAGTAGTGTTGCTGCAGTAAGAGTTTTCATAATGTCTCCATAAGCTAAATGAGGATGTTTACCGTGCTTATTAATGCCTGCTGTCAATTAATATCTGTTTTGGTATTGATTAACACTGTTATGTTTTAACAGGGCATTTTAAAAAGCATATTTATTTAAGATAGCAAAAAAGTGGCGATTAAGATATTGAAAAATATATCGTTTAGCAACGCTTAAAACAAATTACCCGGTTTGCTAAAGGCAAGCACCACGATGCCGATATAAGCCACACCTGCAATCAGAATACCGGTTTTTCTTTGGCTCAGTGTTGCATTGTTATTAAAGGCTTTGATACTGGCGCTAAGGGCGGCAACGAGCAAGATAATTTTTGCAAAAACCCATTGCACGGGCGCATTGGCACTCATTAATTGCATGAGCATACCAGCCCCTGAAAGAATAATAACGGCATAGAGAATATGGGTAGAAATTTTGAGCGCCAATGGCATTCGCTTGTTTGCGCTTAATACCAGATAGCTTTGATATAAAAACGCCGCAATCAACAGTACTGCCATGAGCATATGTAAATGTTTCATTGGATAGGATTTCCTTTAAAGGTGCCGTTTGCCAGCTTATTTATATTATTAGAAGTTAGCATTTGATTATGATGTTTAATGGTAGCTGTTTAAAAATAGTAAACAATAAAACCGCCATCTAACCTTTGTTTTGACCGGCGCACAGTGGACTCTCAGGGCTTTGACCTTGCCACTCTGTTGGCGTATAAGCATGGATAGCCAAGGCATGGATTTGACCGCCTTGTGAGGTCAGTAGCGAGTTTGCCAGAGCATATACCAGCTGATGACGCGCAACCAAACGTTTGCCTTCAAAGGCATCACTGACAATGGTCAGTTTAAAATGGCTTTCTTTACCGTCAAAGTAACCCGCATGATTCATCGATTCATTTACCAGCTCAATATGCTGCGCTTGCAAAGCCTGTAGCTCATTATTAAGGGTATCGGCGGTTGGAGTGTTAGTAGACGTATTGGTCGTAGGCGTATTGATAGTCATAATCATCCTTTATCTTATAGGGCTTAGCCATTTAAATGGCTGATTGCGCCCATTATAGCAGACACAGTTCACTGTGCCGCTATGCTGCATTAACTGACCGTTTATCGCCGTGCGATAGTCAGTTTACTATAAAATATTTTAGCAGCACGCATAAAAAAGGCAGAGCGCAATATATTACGCTCTGCCTTTTTTATTTATCATTACTTACCATTAGTCCGTACTTGTCATTAGATTGATACTTAATGCTTAAACATCATCCATTAACGACGTGACTTTTGATAAAGCGGCATTACTTTAGGCATCAATGACTGCAATTGCGCAATACGGTTGCTGCTGGTTGGGTGAGTGCTTAAAAATTGTGGTGGCTCACCTTGGCTGGCGCGTTGCATTTTCTGCCATAAAGTAATCGCTGCTTGTGGGTTGTAGCCTGCACGTGCCATCAACTCAAGACCGATTTGGTCAGCTTCTGCTTCTTGCGTACGGCTGTGCGGACGGCTAAGACCTAAGTCACCAGCGACGTTAGCAAGCTCTGCCTGCCCTTGTGAGAGACCAAAGATGCTCGCTGCCATACCAATACCCGTTTGGGTAGCGTATTGACGTGATAAGCGCTCACGTGAATGCTCACGTAGGGCATGCGATATCTCATGTCCCATAATAGCGGCAATTTCATCGTCCGTTAAATTTAAGCGGTCGATAATACCCGAGTAAAACATAATTTTACCGCCGGGCATCACAAAGGCGTTTAAGTCATTAGATTTAATGGTATGCACTTCCCATTGCCACTTTGCCGCATCAGGACGATAGACACCGACTTGACCGACCAAACGGTTCGAGATATTTTTTAGGCGATTGAGCTGCGCGCTATTGGTATCCAGTAAGCCGCGCGCTTTTGCTTCTTGCAGCGTTTTGGCATAACTTTGCGCCGATAGCTGCAATACTTGCTCATTTGAGACTAATAATAGCTGCTGACGGTCAACGCCGACGGCACCAGTGCTAGTCGTGCTAGAACAACCGGTCATGGCCAATGCCGACAATGATGCCGCCATAACTGTTGTGGTAAGCAGTTTTTTCATAATAAACGTCCTCGCTGTAAATGGAAAAAATAAAGTGGAACAATGCCAAGATCAAAATAGTAGCGGAAAGGGTAGCTTATTATTGAAGTATTGCTACCGTTTGCCCATCTACTAAAACAGTGGAATTTTACTCCAACTGTCATTAGCCATAAGTATAATAATGTTAACAACCTAAAACCTAGACAGAAAAAGTAACAATAGGCGGTAGGATTGTAAGTGCTGTTAGCAAGTGCTGTTAGTAAGTGCTATTAAAAGGTAAGTAGTTCGCACAAGAAATAATGGAAGTGGATACAGTAGTTAAAGCCGCTTTATCGTTTGCGCGCAAGCGTTTTTATTTCTATAACTTCTATAGAAAAACTATATTTTGCTAGCGTTTTGACGTTGTCAGCATGTTGTAAGCAAAGGTTAGGCGGGCAGAATGCTGAGACTGCTATTATTTTCTCTATTTATTTGAAATTATTATCTTAATGAGATAAATTAAAATAGCACTTAGAATCAATACTCTATGCTTGTTTTTCTCTTAAGATAGATTTAAAAACCATACCTTTGATTAAAAATTTGAAAAAAGGTATTGACACTCTCAGAATATTTGCTAAAATAGCCAGCCTATCGAGACGTAGTCGTTGTTAACAACATTGCGATTTGATAATTAGCGGGAATAGCTCAGTGGTAGAGCATAACCTTGCCAAGGTTGGGGTCGAGAGTTCGAATCTCTTTTCCCGCTCCAAATATGGCTTGCAAAAGCACTAAAGCCTCACTTCTTATACTAAGAAGTGAGGCTTTTTTTATGCCTGAAATTTGGCAAGCTAATGTATAACGCTATGACAAAGTGCATGTGAAAAAGCGTATGTGATAAGTATAAGTAGCAGCGTTACAAAATATGGATAATTTGACACATTTATTTGATTTTGAATTGGCATACTTATTTGAAGTATTAAATATTAAAAATTTTCAAACGATATATCGCCTCCATTAATAATTATTATGAGGATTAACCATGCAAGCTTTTGAGCACAAATCATTTAATGAGCTATTTGACTTAACAGGAAAAACAGCGATTGTGACGGGCGGTGCTAATGGCATTGGCAAAGCAACGGCACTGCGTTTGGCACAAGCGGGCGCAAATATCGTCATTGCAGATTTAAAAATAGAAGATGCCAATAAAGCTGCTAAAGACATCGAAAGCTACGGCGTTAAAGCCTTGGCGGTTGAGTGCAATATTTTAAAAGACGAAGACTTGGTAGCGATGGTCGATAAAACGGTAGAGGTATTCGGTAGTATCAATATCCTGATTAGTAATGCAGGCGGCGGTGGCGGTGGTCAAGAAAATCCGTTTAAAATCTCTGTTGATGATTTCCGCCGCGACTTTGAATTGAACGTCTTTAGCGCGTGGCGTCTATGCCAGTTATGCGTGCCACATATGAAAAAATCGGGCTATGGCTCAATCGTCATCACCACCTCGATGTCGAGTGTCAATAAGAGTCCAGATATGAGTAGCTATGCAGCATCAAAAGCGGCGGTTAATCATATGGTGGCGAACCTTACTCATGATTTCGGTCCCGAGGTGCGTATCAATGCTGTGGGTCCGGGTGCCACGCGCACTGCGGCGTTAGAGAGCGTATTGACGCCTGAGATTGAAGAGAGAATGTTGTCGCATACGCCTATCAAGCGCTTAGGCGAAGCGGATGATATTGCTGGTGCGATGCTATATTTTGCGGCGCCTATCTCTGAGTGGGTCAGTGGGCAGACGTTATTTGTCAATGGTGGCGGTGTGCAAACCTTAGACTAAAATTAAGATTAACGGTAATAGCTAGTGTAGAAAGCTCGTCATATAAAAAAGGGTCACCAGATATTTAATCGGGTGACGCTTTTTTTTGTGAACTTTTAAGTGACTAACTGACATTCAATACTTGTGAAAGTTCAATGTATACAAGCCAGTTTTAAAAACGCTATTTTCTAAGCGAAAAAGCCACCGTTTTATTGCCTATCCAATTCACCCAGCTGACCGGAAAGAAACGCAGCTGTAATCTAATTAAGTTTGCCATCACGCCCGGTACGACTAGGAACTGCCGATTTTCTACCCCTTTTAGCATAGATTTAACGGCATCTTCAATTTTTAGCTCGCCTGCCAGCTTTTTCATACCGACACCCGCTTGTGCCATGACGCCGACTTCCGCTTGGGTCAGCGGCGTATCTATCGGTGGCGGTGCAAAAACAGTGATATCAATACCGTGAGGTTTCCACTCAAAGCTTATCGATTGCATCATGCCCCAAATAGCAAACTTTGAGGCGCTATAAGAGCTGTAGCCATAACTGCCGGTAAAAGATGACATCGAAGCGGTGACCATGACTTGATCGCCACGTGATAAAAACGGACGCACGGCCGCTAGGACGTTGCGCGTACCAAATAAATTGATATTTATAACACGCTCAAACTGTGCTTGGCTCATCTCATCAAACGTCCAAGGACCTGTAATCCCAACGAAGTGCATGACAATGTCAGGTGACTGCTTACTTGCCGCCTCGGCGATTTTTTGAGTGGTTGTATCGGCGTCGGTGACGTCCAATTCATAGCTGATAATCGAAGCGTTATTTTTATTAATAGCTTGCAAGGTTGATAGCACCTCATCAAACGGTTGTACGTCAAACAGTACTAACTTAGCGTCTTGCTGAATGAGCTGCTTAGCTGTCTCAAGCCCGATACCAGAGGCAGCACCAGTGATATAGACAGTTTTACCGGTAAAGTAACCCATCACGCGCTTTCCTTCTGCAATGAGCGACTTTTTGCCGATTTGTTCTGCAAGCTGCCAAACTTTGCTTCGCCTATTAAATGACTGACTTTATGCCCGGGAATCAACCAATAAGGGGTTGCTTCACTACTTGACGCACAATTGGGAAAATCAGGGTTTTTTGAGGGACCAGCGATGGTTTTTTCAATGACCATCGAGATATATTGCTCATTACTACCTTCTAGTGTATTGCCGTTTAAAATCACTTCCACGCCTGTGTCTTTAGCATAACGGCGGATGGCATTCACTTTTGAGTTCATCGGTGCATAAGCATCGGCGCCCACGCCATTTTCTGAAGTTACTCTGATGCCATCTGGGACGCGTGCGACTAACGAATGGTTACCTTCGGTATGTCCGGGGGTATGTACGAGCGCGACGCCTTCGCCCAATTGGATGCTACCAGTAAATTTAATTACTTTATCAGCATCGACGCCTTCGATGCCGTTTGGGCAATACCAATCTGCTTGCACGGGTAATAAAGAGGTAGTACTTAGCCATTCTTGCTCGTGAATCAATAGCTTGGCGTTAGGAAAATAGGCAGGCTTATCTTTTTCACCTACATTTTTAGTATCAATGCTTTTAGTCCCTAACCAGCGGCGTACATCTTGGGTATGTAGATGGTCGTAGCTTATATAATCAACATCTTCTGGAGACAAGCCAACTTCAGCTAAGGTGCCAGTGACGTCACGGATGATAGGTGCAACCACGCTTTCAAGTGGTGACCAGTTAGGCATTTTGTCTGTTAGACGTTTAAAAAATGGCGTCTCACGGTCTGCTTCGATATCAGAAGGAGAGAATAGCAATGTTTTTAATTCACCCAAAAAGTCATAATACTGAATGATAAAAATGCGGTTGAGGATATGAATGTAGGGGAATTTATAGGTGCTTTGGGTATAGACGCCACTGTAGGCGTACCACGTGGGGTAGGGAACACGCACCATGTCGGCGCTTTGATAAAACTGTACCGGCGTTTCATCCATAAAGCGCTCTCTAAAGGCGCTTGCTTGCTTACGCGCTGCTTTTAGACGCTCTTGTGGTAACGGGCTTTGGCGAACGTCATCAAAGTCGTGAATGGCTTTCATGCCGAGTGCTTGCAAATCCATAATGCATTTCCTTATGACTGATGGATATCTTAAAATAATACTAACAGTATTGTTTTAATATTTATAGCGACTTTAAAAAACTACTCAGTTTACTAAGTTAAGCCTATTAAAACTTATCCCAATAAGGGTCATCACCAAAACGCTCGGCGATAAAATCAATGAGATAGCGGCAGCGCTGCGATAAAAAGCGGTTTTTTGGATATACCGCATAGGCATTGAGTGTGGGTAATTGGTATCGTTCAAGAATAGGCACAAGCTCCCCTTTAGCCAACCGTTTATAAGCGATAAAGGTTGGAATAAAGACAATACCTTGACCTTTTACCGCTAGGTCCACCAAGAACTCGCCATTAGTGGCTTTGATTTTGGCATCAATGGTGTGGTTGTGTTTTTTCCCTTGCGCGTCCGTAAGGGTAAGCGTGCTTGTTTTACCAAGACCATACTGCAAAAACTCATGTTGTTGTAAGTCTTCTAGGGTCGCAGGCGTCCCCATCTTTTCTAAATATTCCGGGCTGGCACAAAGTGCATAACGAATAAGTGCCAGACGCTTTGCTTGATAACTGGAATCTTGTAGCTCTCTGATACGAATGGCAAGCTCATAGCCTTCCTCAATCAAGTCAACATGGCGATCAGAAAAATCGAGCTCAAAGTTCAAATTGGGATGCTGATTGGCATATTCATCGATGACATCATTGAGATGCATCAAGCCAAATGACAATGGCGCAGTCATTTTTAAGGTGCCCTCGATACGCGTTGGCGCGCCACTGGTTTCTTCATTTAGGGCGTCAACTTCGCTGAGTATATTGTTCACCTTTTGGTAATATTGCTCACCGGCTTGGGTTAGGTTTGATTGGCGCGTGGTGCGGCTAATAAGCTGACTGCCCAAACGTGTCTCTAAATCCTTAAGACGACGGCTAACGGCTGATTTAGCAATATTTAATTGTTCAGCGGCTTTGGTAATGCTGCCTGCTTCGACAATGCGAACAAACATCGCCATGTCTTCTAGTTGTCCCATCCTAGCTACCTCATTATTGTTATTTAACTATTGTTATTTAGCTATTATTATTTTGCTATATCGTATGATGACCATGATATAAAACGGTTATTTCCCAAGTGTTCTCTTTATCTAAGTATATATTTAATATATCTATTTTATTTAATATTAACGATACAAAAGATAAAAGGCTGAGTTAAAAACCCAGCCTTTTATCAAAAAACCAAATAGTCGAAACTGTGGTCAATCTAAAAGCACTATCTTAAATGGTTAAATTACCCTTATTTAGTGTCTGCTTTTTTAAGGTCTGCTTTTTTACTGCCTTCTACCTGAACGACCAGTTTGATGTCTTTCATCATACCGCCATTGGTAAAGGTATTGATGCCCCATTTGGTTCTATCGATAGTGGTTTCAAAATCACCACCACAAGCTTCAGCTTTTAATAAAGGACTGTCATAGCAGTTAAATTTAGTGGCTTTTAAAGTCACTGGATGGGTCTTACCAAGCAGGGTTAAATCACCTTTGACCGCTTTAACTTTATCGCCATCAAACTCCCATTTAGTCGATTTAAAATAAGCGGTTGGATATTTTTTTACGTTAAAGAAATCCGCAGATTTTAGATGGCCGTCAAAAGCTTTAATGCCTGTGCTCAAGCTGCCCATAGGAATCGTAATACCGACAAAGCCTTTTTTCTCTTTAGGCGCGTATTCAAGAATACCCGATAGATTATAGAAGCCGCCAGCATTGGTCGTGGTACCGAAGTGGTCTACAGAAAAGCGCACGGCGGTATGATGCGGGTCAAGCTCATAAGTCGCAGCGTGACCTAGGGTGCTAAGCAGACCAAGCGTACCGATAGCAGCAAAAGCAAGCGCACGATTTGTTTTTTTAATAGAATTTACAGTGATCATAAATCAATCCTTTTGTTAAGTGAGTAGGTAAAAGCCAGTATATCGTCGAGTAAATATACTGCCTGTTTTAATTATCAGCTCAAAGACTGATATTGGTTTAAAATTCTTCGGTTTAAAAGCGCTTCATTTAAAAGCTAGCGTTAAGTATATCTTATATACCAACACAATAAGTGTAGCAAAAAATCATGATATTGGAGGTATAGTATTGGACGTTAGGCAGTATCGAAAAATACTTCTTTCTGTGGCGGCTGATACCTTCTATCAAATACTAACTGTTTTTATCATTGTATCAATAGAACCATTCCTTGATTGTTCTCTAAATAAGAACTCATATTTGTAATTATCACGGTTTATCTATTGATAAGCAACGACTACAATAATGTCGTTGCCTAATCAAACAAAAGTCTTTTAAATAAAAACGTTATCTTTAGAAATTTCATACTATTGGAGAATAATCATGGACAAATTACAAGAGCTTAGCGCCCCAATTGGTCGCCTATTTTTATCAATGATTTTTATCTTTTCAGGTTTTACTAAAATTACCGGCTACGCTGCCACTCAAGGTTATATGGAATCGATGGGCGTGCCAAGTATGTTATTGCCTTTGGTCATCGCTGTTGAGTTACTTGGTGGTATCGCCATCCTATTGGGCTTTAAAGCGCGCTTGGTGGCTATATTGATGGCAGGCTTTAGCGTTGTCTCAGCATTGCTATTCCACCAATTCTGGATTGATGAATCACAAATGAACCCCTTTATGAAAAACATCGCGATGGCGGGTGGTTTCTTGATGATTTTTGCCCATGGTGCAGGTGCCTATTCAATTGATCACAGCAACACGCGCAGAATTTAGTATAGTAAAATGCTTAATCCATATGGTTTTATCATCATTCAGGAGTTGCTATGAGCGCATCAATCAACATCGCCCTAGTTATTGGTAGTTTGCGAAAAGAATCTATCAATCGTAAATTTGCCGAATATATCGTGTCGCAGATGCCTGACAGCGTCACTATAAAGGAAGTCCACATTGCAGACTTGCCGCTTTATAATCAAGATTATGATGATAAAACCATTGAAAGTTATGAGCGTGTCCGTCAGCAGCTAAAAGACGCTGATGCGGTATTGATTGTCACCCCAGAGCATAATCGCACCATACCTGCGGCGTTAAAAAACGTCGTGGATATCGGCTCGCGTCCCTATAAAGAAAGTGTCTGGACGCATAAAAGAGTTGCCGTAGTTACGGCATCTCCGGGGAGTTTTGGTGGTATCAATAGTGGGCTTGATGTGCGCAAAAGCATGCAAATGCTCTCGGCGCAACTGATGGTCGATCCAGAAATCCATCTCAGCCGTGCAACCGATAGCTTAAATGAAGATGGCAGTGTTAGCGCCCGCACGCAAAAATTCTTACAAGGCTTTGTGACTGATTTTGTGCAGTTTGCAGGCAAGTCGGGTGGCTAACTCACTCTCTAATAATGCTGCGAATACTAATAATGAAGCTGCTAGTAAAGGTGATAGCAATCAATCAGCTTCACCTGACTCACAGCCGTTACATTCAAAGCCGCCAAGTTTTTGGCAGCGCCATCAAACGCCCGTGCTATTAACCGTGGTTGGCGGGGCAATTGATACTATTGGTTTTATCACCTTGTTTGGTTTCTTCACCGCTCATGTCACAGGTAACTTGGTGATGGCGGGCAGTGGCTTGGTCAAGGGTGAGGCGGGTCTATGGATTAAGCTTGCCGCCTTACCGTTATTTATTTTAACGGTTATGATCACGAAGATATTTATTGACCATAGTAAAAATAAACAATTAACGCTGAGCCATTTGTTCCTAGCGGAAGCGTTTTTCTTAACCGCTTTTATGATTGCCGGTCTGTACTATCAACCCTTTGTCGATGCCGGTGATATAACCGTGGCGATAACGGGTGGATTAGGTTTGATTGCGCTGGCGATTCGTAATACTGCCAGCAAGACAGTGATTAAGCATATGAGTCCGACGGTATTGATGACCGGTAATACTACGCAACTTGGTATCAACCTGACCGATTATTTGGTCAATCGCACAGCGGATAATGGCAAAAAACTGGCACACAGTTCAGTATTGGTATTTAGCTTTTTAGTGGGGGCGTTAGTGGGCGCACTGCTATATATGCAGCTGAGTTTTTGGGCGGTGGGCTTGTTTGTATTGCCGGTGCTGTATTTATCAATGAGGGCGCGCAATACAGGGTTTTTAGAGCATATTGCCTAAGCGTTTTTAACTGAATTATTCTAGCGCTTACATTATAGATACTAGAAAGCATCGTCCATAAAAAACGCCATATCTGCAGATATGGCGTTTTTTTTGCTTATCGATTAAATGCTTATATTTAGCTATATGCTTATATTTAACTATTCATTGTTTAAGGCGTAGCATTATGAAATACTGAATTGTCTTGGTACTCTGGATGCTTGTCGATATAAGACTTTACATAAGAACAAGTTGGTTTCACCCGCAGGTTTTTCGCCGCCGCATCATCTAAAATATATTTGACCAGATACCCTGCAATACCACGGCCGCCTAACTCTGCTGGCACCTCGGTATGTTTGTATTCAATGCCTTTTTCGCCGGCGCTCGTGGTGAAAAATTCATAATCCTCTAAAGCGATTTTGTCATCGATATGAATCTCAAAACGCTTCTTTTCGGTATTATTAATAACTTTATAATGTAATGGTTGTTTATTTTCCACATCTGTCTTTGCCATATCTGACATAGTTAAATTTCCTTATATCGTATGATTAATATCTTCTAGACTTAATTTACACCTGCTCGCGTTACTTCTTTCATAACTTTTTATCGTAACTTTGGCCATAGTAACAGCTCATGCTAGTTGTACTGTTATGAGTATACAGGGTTCTGTTATAAATATATTACCTTACCTTTATGACAATATTGTTCTAAAAATGAGAATAGTTAATTGCGAATATCGTTGTTTATCTGTTAGTGGACAACAATTATAATAATTTCATTGTTTAAACGAGTTAATGAATGTCAAATTCTAAAGCCGTTTAACTTACTAATAGTTAAGGATACATTATGAAAACCATCTATCATGCAGCAGATTCTCGTGGCGATGCCAACCATGGCTGGCTCAAAAGCAAGCACACCTTTAGCTTTGCCAATTATCACAATCCAGAACGTATGGGTTTTGGCGCGCTACGTGTTATCAATGATGATTTTGTCATCGCAGGTCAAGGCTTTGGTAAGCACTCACACCGCGATATGGAAATTATCAGTATTCCTTTATCCGGTAAGCTCGGTCACGGCGATAACATCGGTAATAATGGCATCATTGAAACCGGTGAAATCCAAGTGATGTCAGCGGGTAATGGTATCACGCACAGTGAAATGAACGGCGACGATACCGAAGCGGTGAAGTTCCTACAGATTTGGGTTATCCCAAATAAAATGAACGTTGAGCCTCGTTATCAGCAAATCCGTATGGACGATATCCTAAAGCCAAACGAGTTCAATCAAGTATTGTCACCCAATGCGGACGACGCAGGGGTATGGATTCATCAAGATGCTTGGTTTAGCATGGGCGATTTTGATAAAGGTATCACCCAAACTTATGAGCTAAAAAACCCTAATAACGGTGTTTATATCTTTGTCATTAGCGGTAAAGTGGTTGTGAACGGCAATACTTTGGATACCCGCGATGGTCTTGGCGTTTGGGATACTAAGAGCTTTGCGATGGACGTAGAAGAAGATGCTAAAGTATTGCTAATGGAAGTTCCAATGAGCTTTTAAGCATCCCTGATGCTAAATGTAAAAGGTGCTAAGTTTAAAAGCTGCTAAATGTAAAAGCTGCTAAATTTAAAAGGTGCTAAATTTAAAAGGTGCTAAATTTAAAAGGTGCTGACATTAAGGTGCACTTAAGTTAAAAATAGCATGTTGAGTTAAAAGTAGCGCGGTAGAAATAAAAACATCATTTTGCCGCGCTACTTTGATTTTTTTATAGCGTGTTGCCCATTATCTCTACATCACATCCCGTATCACATAATAAGAGGTGAATCATGAGTATCGAAACCCTAGAACCACGTTTGGCCGATGTAGGCGGTATTCCTATCGCGCGTCTATTGCCCAATACAGGCAAAAAGCCTATCGGCGCTTGGTGCTTTTTAGACCATGCTGGCCCTGCTGAATTTGGCGAAGATGAGTCAGGTATGCAAGTCGGTCGCCATCCGCATACCAACTTGCAAACCTTTAGCTGGATGTTAAATGGTGAAGTGCTGCACAAAGACAGCTTGGGTAATGAGCAAGTGATTACCAAAAACCAAGTCAACGTCATGACAGCGGGCACCGGTCTAACCCAAGGTATCAGCCATACTGAGCAAAGCGTCTTTCCAGATACTGGTGGCTCAGCAGATGCGGCACGCGGTTTGAGTATGGTACAGCTGTGGATTGCACTGCCAACGGATCAGCAAATCGAGCGTAGTTTCCATCATTACCCAGAGCTGCCAACTTGGCGTGAAGATAGTGTCGAGATGATTCTAACCACTGGCAGCTATACCAACATATCAGGTGAGCGTTACGAAGCGCCGACCATCCAGTATTCAAAAATGGTTGGTATCGATGTCTATTTCGTTGAAGACGGTGAGGTCACGCTTAACTTAGAGCCGGGCTTTGAATACGGAATCTTGGTGACAGAAGGACAAATCGAGTCTGAAGGCAAGATTTGTGAGCAAGATCAACTGTTCCGCTTCCATGATAGCGATGTTGCCAATAATAAAAGTATTAAGCTGGTCGCGAAAAAAGGCACCCGTGTGATGTTTATCGGCGGTGAGCCATTAAATAACCAAGTATTACTGTGGTGGAACTTTGTCGCGGACAATAAAGAAGAGATTGAGCAATCTATCATCGACTGGAATAACGGTCATGAGCGTTTTGGTAATGTCGACTCTGATATGAAGCGCTTACCAGCGCCAGAGTTGCCTGAAGGTTTTAAAGGTTAATGTCTTTAAAGGTTAATTTAACGGTAAGCTTTATTCGTTAAACTGCCTTTCAAATAGATATGTATCATTAAGTTTTTTTACAAAAGTAAAGTACGGATTTATCTCAAACGTCCATATAATAATTGAGATTAAAGAGTAGGGGTTTCTAGATAATTTATTGTCCCTACTGGTTTAACGGTTATTTTCATTGGATTGAAATTCTATTAATCATATGGAGAAATGTATATGTCAGACCTAAAAACATTACAGCAATTGGCTGAAAAGCGTCGTTCTATCTATGCATTGAGCAATCAATTGCCAGTATCAAACGATGAAATCGTCAAGTTGGTTGAGCATGCGGTTTTGCATACGCCATCAGCTTTTAACTCACAATCAACGCGTATCGTGGTTTTATTTGGCGATGACCATAATAAGCTTTGGCAAATGACCGAAGATACCTTACGTGATATCCTTGATAATGAAGAGCAATTTGCTGCAACTAAGCAAAAAATGGATGGCTTTAAAGCGGGCGCTGGTACGGTTATGTTCTTTGAAGATCATAGCGTTATCAGAGACATGCAGGCAGCCGCTCCTTTATATGCAGATAAGTTCCCAATTTGGTCGCATCAAACCAGTGCCATGCACCAGTATGTGATTTGGACTGCCTTGGCAAGTATCAATGTCGGTGCCAATTTACAGCATTACAATCCAATCATCGATAAAAAAGTGGCCAACGAATGGAACATCGATGAGCATTGGGAACTAAATGCTCAAATGGTATTCGGTGCGATTGAGCAGCCAGCAGGCGACAAAGAATTTAAGCCCGTTGCAGATCGTATGCAAGTATTTGGCAAATAGTATGTTTTATATTAGCGTATCAAACATGTGCTAAATAACGGTCGTGTTTGATACCTAAGGCGAAAAAGCAGCAAAACCAAAAAAGCGCCATCCGACTATCCGTTGGGTGGCGCTTTTTTTTGGTTAAAATGGTTAGAGCATGATTTTTTAGATATTGAGCTTAAAGATAATGGCAGTAGTGAATAGTTAGGATTGGCTTTTTTTACGACCCATCAAGCTATTAGCTACCCATGCTGGACCAATTAATAAGAACTGTAAATCTTCAAAAAATGATGGTTTTTTACCCTCAATTTTATGACCGATAAACTGTCCAATCCAAGCGACAACAAAGATAGCTGCCCAAACCTTAAAACCCCATGGTAATAACGTCATTACTGATAGGCAAATAAGAATAAAAATACCCATTGCCAAAAACAGCGGCGTTGATAAGCGCATATAGAATATTAATACCAAAGCGCTCATCACCAAGGTAAACCAGACGGAGAGCGACATGCCCATGCCTAATATACTGACAAAAATGGCCGGAACACATAACCAATGGATTTTTTTATTGACTAGATTTTGATGACTGACAGAATACTCACTGAGCCATTGCTCAAGTGTGCGTTTAGACATGCGATTTTGCGACGTACGAGACATACTAACCTCCCTGTTAGTAAATAAATGACGGTTAAGCAATAATAGTCAGCAGATAAATGGAAAACTCTACTAATTAATACCAGTTGTAGCACTAATTAGCCCAATCTGCCATTTTATCTGGTAAACCGCACAGTCAAAGCTTGTTATCTTTTTAACCTCATTTGCCTGTTTTTCAATTTTTCGTCACTTACTAAAATTATCCCTTAACGTACGGGTTTTGCCAATTCTACAGAATCTTGCTCACTACGATACCACTCATACAGTCCGACAAACGAGTTCACCTGATAAACCATGGTTTGAATAGCAAAGATATAATTGCCCGACATTAAGTTGACGGTCAGCCAAACGAAATTGGATAAAATCCATAACCACCAATTGAATGAATAACGCAGAATCATCGCTGCCTGCGCGGTGATAGACAGTACAAAGGCAATGACGTTAATCCAAAAGAAAGAGATAAGACCTAAAAATTTACTATTATCATCTTCAACGACCGCATAGCCATAGCTGGCAAGTAAATCATTCACGGTAGGGAATAGCGCCAAACCAATAACCATAAAAGCAATGGTCAGTAGCCAAATCCAGCGACTGGCAGATTTGGGCACCATATCGCCATCGGCATCAGTATGCTTTGACCAATAAAAAATCCCATAAAGATGACTGAAAAAGTTAAAGAGCGGCGCTAACATCAAACCAACTGCGCCAGAGGTTGCTTGGACGACAAATTCCCCTGCGGTCGCTGCCATGCCAAAGCCATTACCCATGATATTTTTGCGAAACGATAATGACACCACGCAAATCAAACCAATAAATGATACGGCTAAGTAAAACCAGTCAAGGGTCGTATGTTCAGTAGTCAGCCAAAAGCCTGCTGATAAGGCAATCACGCCGCAAATAAACCAGATGACAATCCATTGTATCGCCCATTTTCCGGTGATATTGTCTAGGAGCTGAATACGCATAACGCCTTTTTCCTTAAAGTATAAAAGCTATAATAGTTTTTTTCTTTTTTTTAGTATGGTTTAGTATGTCGTTTTTGCCATTACTAATATTTGTCACAGTCATTTACTTCTAGCAATCATTTTTGCTTTCGTTCTTTTTATTTTCGTTTTTTGATACTGTTATTTGCCATAAATAACCTCATCAATAATTAACAAAGCTTGCCTATAGCGGGCATCATAGTCGGGTTTATCAATCATATGCGGCTTAATATCATGACGGGCGAAAATATCTAATAAGCGCTGCTCAAAGCGTCCGCGTGCTTCAGGTGTGCCCAATGAGCGCATGCCATCGTCAACCCATGGCGTATTGTTATCGAGCATGATCGTATGGTCTAAGCGAAACTCATCGATACAAGCCGCCACAAAAGGATGGCTAAGACCCTCGTACTCTTCACAAAAGGCCTGAGTGGTGACAAAGTCAGTATCAACAATAGTTACGGGCGCTGTTGCTCTAGCGGCGGCATCACGGATTGCTTGGGCATGATTGAGCGCAATGGGTCCGTAATCGCTGTACTGCAAGCCAATCTCGCTACCACCCAAATCTGTACCGACGTATAGCCGCCCCATCTCTAGCGCAAAGCTAGCTCCATAATAATTGGCAAGTTTATGTACCAAGGTGGTCTTGCCTGAGCTTTCACCGCCAACGATGGCAACGGTTTTGGTATAGTCGCCGCGCACTTGTGGATGCAGCGCCGACCAATGCGCGACCGGATTACGCGCAATCGCATAGGAGTCGAATTCAGGCTGTAGGGGCGTGGTGAGCACTGGCATGATTAGCTGCTCACAAACATCGCTTTGCGCCAATGGATGATTTTCTGCGACAAACAATACCGTCTCTGCTGGCAACGCTAATGCATCACTCAAGCGTTGCAGCTTGGCATTGCTGGCAGCAATATCTATGCTGACATCAGCAAAGCTTTCATGGAGTGGCAGCTCAATCTCATCAGTGGTATGAATATGGATAAAGGGCAAATCAGCACACGCCATCTGGAGCCAACGCGCTTTATCTTGCAAGGTAATATTAAAGTCTGGATGCGGTGCTGGATGCGCCATAATCACGATATTTAAGGTTTTTGCTTGTCCTGCTGCTGCCAATATACTGCGCATCTGTCCTAGATGTAGCGGTTCAAAATGTCCAATCATTAAGCCTGAGTCGTACATAGCTATCCTTATTATTTTAAAAACAATTAATCGACAGTCGTTGTTTTAGTTATTTATCAGCATGGTATAAAGGTTTAAACAGATTTACAGGTAGGTTATTGTAAATTGGCAGTGGTTTATGAGTTTTTTATTGATAAGCAATAGTATCAAGCTATTCATTTTCTGGTCATTATTGAATGATAATTCGCAATTTTTGCTAGTAAATCTATAAGATTCACTGAGCTGTTATCAATCGACGATTACTGAATTTGTAACAAGAGTTGTAAGGTAGTAGCAACAAAGTCAATTATGAAACATTTTGAAATAATTATTTAAAATCAGGGGTTTACGAGCAGTTATGAGAGGTTAGGGCAAGCTTAAGTAGCATAAATTCACAAAGCACGTCTACATCCTCAACAGATAGAATAGGAATAGTTGCTATACTGATTCGTAAGTTGAAAAGACTCATATGAATTTAAGAATAGTTTTGAAAAATAATATTCAAAAATAACGATAAATAATAGCTATAAAATAAATATAACCAATATTAAGAGAGGTATTTGATTTGGCTAAGTTAGCAAAATTACATCGCTCACAAAATAATCGCATGATAGCAGGTGTGATGGGCGGTATTGCAGAATATGTCGGCTGGTCGCCAACATGGGTGAGATTGCTATTCGTTGTTATCTCAACGATGAGCGCAGCAGTACCAGGTATTTTAATTTATATTATCCTATGGATAATCATGCCAAAGGCAAGCAATCAGTCCTATCAGTAAGATGCTTCTAAAGTTAAAATTTACTAAAGCACAAAGTTTCTAACGTACAATGAAAGTAAAGTAATCATAGAAAACAAGATTTAAAAAATAAGGCCAATAAAAAAATAACAGCCCACGAAAAAACAAAAAGCCTGATTCATCAGGATAGCAAAGACATACTTTTCCTCCTGCCCAGATGCTCTGCATTTGGGTATTTTTTTATCTTACTTTTATATCTATAGGCTTAATAACGCCTATCCGGACAGTTTAACGATAAACAAGGCGTATAACTGACGATTTAAGCCCGTGAGATAAATTTAATTGCGGTAAATATAGATAAAATAGTCAATTTTTAGTAAGGTGAGCAGGCAAATAGAGTCGTTGCCGAATAGGCGATACGAGCGCTATCAATATTTTATTTCATAATACTAATTCCACCGTGGCTTTATTACAATGCCCCAAACTATGACAATCCAAACTATGACATCACAAGCGACAACCTCGATGACACAAGAGAAAGACTCTCAACCGATGACGTTTCAAGATCTCATCCTAACCCTACAAAATTATTGGGCTGACAAGGGCTGCGTTATCTTGCAGCCGTATGATATGGAAGTCGGCGCGGGTACTTTTCATACTGCGACATTTTTACGTTCTTTAGGTCCTGAGCGCTGGAATGCCGCTTACGTGCAGCCATCACGTCGTCCAACCGATGGACGCTACGGTGATAACCCGAACCGCTTACAGCATTACTATCAGTTTCAAGTGGTGCTTAAGCCCAATCCACCCAATATCCAGGAGTTGTATTTAGACTCATTAAGAGCCATTGGTATCGATCCGCTGGTGCACGATGTGCGTTTTGTTGAAGACAACTGGGAGTCGCCAACGCTTGGTGCGTGGGGACTTGGTTGGGAGATTTGGCTCAATGGTATGGAAGTCACCCAGTTTACTTATTTCCAACAAGTTGGCGGTATCGAGTGTTTCCCAGTGACGGGTGAGATTACCTACGGTCTTGAGCGCTTGGCGATGTATGTACAAGGCGTCGATAGCGTTTATGATTTGGTCTGGGCAGATGGCGAATTTGGTCGCGTCACTTATGGTGATGTCTTTCATCAAAACGAAGTTGAGCAATCGACCTATAACTTTGAGCACGCCGATGTGCCAATGATGGGTCAGATGTTCGACTTTTATGAGCAGCAAGCGGATAAGCTAGTTGCTGAAGGTTTGCCGCTGCCAGCTTATGAGATGGTGTTAAAAGCTTCGCATGCCTTTAACTTACTCGATGCTCGTGGCGCGATTTCAGTGACCGAACGTCAGCGTTTTATTTTGCGAGTGCGTACACTGGCACGTAAAGTCGCCATGGGTTATGTCGAAGCACGCGCTAAGTTAGGCTTCCCATTGGCTGATGAGGCGCATCGTCAAGCGGCGCTCGATAAGTATTTGCCAAAAGAAGAATCGGTAACAGATGATTTTACAGGCGCTAGTCAGTCTACTGAAAACAATCAAACTACTAACAATAATAAATAGGAGCATCCCATGAGTACTATTCTATTTGAACTGGGGTGTGAAGAATTACCTCCAAAAAGCCTAAAGCCTTTACGTGACGCGCTACAAGCCAGTGTCACCGATCAATTGACTGAAGCTGATATCACGTTTGATAGCATCAAAGCCTTTGCTGCTCCGCGTCGTTTGGCGATTCAGATTCAAGGTATCAGCGATAAGCAACCTGACCGTAGCGAGCAAAAGCGCGGCCCGGCGATTAAAGCGGCGTTTGATAGCGATGGCAATCCAACCCGTGCGGCAATGGGTTTTGCCAAGGGTTTAGGTATTGAAGCCAGCGAGCTGATAACTATTAACACCGATAAAGGTGATTATGTCGGTTATGAGCAAGTCATTCATGGTCAAGCGACCACTGAGCTGCTACCTGCGATATTCCAAACGGCGCTTGATAATTTACCAATTGCTAAACGCATGCGTTCAGGCGCAAGCCGCAATGAGTTTGTGCGTCCGGTACAGTGGGCGGTATTGATGCAAGATAGTACGGTTATTGATGCCACTATCCAAGGGCATCAGACGGGTACGCAAACTCGTGGTCATCGCTTCCATAGCCCTGATTATCATGAGATTGCGCACGCCAATGATTATGAGCAACTGCTCGATGGTTTAAAAGTGGTGGCTGATTTTGATAAGCGTCAAATGCTGATTAAAAACCAAGTTAAAGCGCTAGCCGATGAAGTCAATGCGGATGCTATCGTACCGCAAGATTTATTAGATGAAGTAACTGCGTTGGTTGATTTCCCGATTGCGCTGCGAGCAAACTTTGAGGCGCGCTTTTTACAAGTCCCGCAAGAAGCGCTTATCTCAACCATGCAAGCCGATCAAAAGTATTTTTGCTTGACCGATAAAGCGGGCAAACTGCAGCCGTACTTTATTTTTATTACCAATATCGAGTCAAAAGACCCCAATCAGATTATTGAAGGTAATGAGAAAGTTGTGCGCCCGCGTTTGGCCGATGCCGAGTTTTTCTTCTTACAAGACCAAAAGCAGCCATTATTTGCGCTGACAGAAAGCCTTAAAACGCGCGTCTTCCAAGATAAACTGGGTACGATTTGGGAAAAATCTGAGCGTATTGCGAAACTTGCCGCTTTTATTGCTACTTTAATGCAGCAGCAAGGTCGTGATATTAGTATTGATGAAACGGTACGTGCCGCGATTTTGTCCAAAGCAGATTTGGCAAGCTCGCTCGTCGGTGAATATCCTGAGTTGCAAGGCATCGCAGGTACGTATTATGCGCGCTTAAATGGCGAGCCAGAAGCAGTCGCCGCAAGTTTGGAAGAGCAGTATCTGCCTAAGTTTAGTGGTGATGTGTTACCAAAAACGCCGATTGGTATTTGTTTAGCATTGGCCGACCGCTTAGATACGCTGGTTGGTATTTTTGCCATTGACCAAGCTCCAACAGGTTCAAAAGACCCGTTCAGCTTACGTCGTTCAGCGATTGGTATTTTGCGTATTCTCATTGAGAAGCAGTTACCGATTAATTTGGTGGCTCTGGTTGAGCAAGCGATTAAAGGCTATAGCACGAGCGATGGTAGCAAGATTGCTAAAATGGGCGATACCTTTACCCAAGTGATGGCGTTCTTAAATTCACGCTATCGTGCCATGTATACCGAGCAAGGCGTTAGCGTCGATACCATTCAAGCCGTACAAGCGATTAATCCACATATGCCGCTTGATTTTGATCAGCGTATCCGTGCCGTACAGACCTTTAGTGAGTTACCACAAGCTGAAAAGCTTGCCGACTCAAACAAACGTGTTGCCAATATTTTAGCCAAGTCAGAAGTGAGCGTTGCTGACAATGTCGATGAGTCGTTATTATCTGAGCCTGCCGAGCAAGCCTTATATCAGGCTGTTCAGCAAGCGCAAACGGCGGTTAAACCGTTGCTAGAAACGGCTGACTATACGCAAGTATTGCAAACACTGGTCAGTTTAGATGCGCCATTGACCCAGTTTTTCGCTGATGTCATGGTCAATAGTGACGATGCTGCGCTAAAGAACAATCGCTTAGCGCTACTTAAGCAAGTTCGTGCCTTATTCTTAACCGTTGCTGATATCAGTGAGCTGCAGCTATAGTTCGTTTATTATAGTTTGACGGTTATAGTTTGACAGTTATAGCTCAATGACACGCTGAGCATCTATACTTTTGATTTATTAACGACATAAAAAACTGGCTCCATGTGGCCAGTTTTTTATGCGCTTATTCTGCAGCGTTAAGTTTATAATGTCTTAGACCCTATTCGAAGGAGCACTGCCGTGTTGGCCGTTATTATTGTAATTCTTATTATCTGGGCTGTGATGTGGGGCTTTTATAAGTTTATGTACCCACGCGCACCCAAAAGTATGATGCCAAAAAAAGGCGATGTGACCACGCCGCGTCAGTGCAATTTTTGTGGCAACAGTTTGGCTGAATACCGTGGTGTGTTAGAGACTAAGCCCGTTTCTTTGGAAGAGAATTCAGCAGCAGATTTAGCGGTAAATAGTGACAGCGGTAATGATATGGACAGTAATAAAGAATTATTCTTTTGCAATTATGAGCATCAAGCGGATTTTCACGCTGGTAAGACTTATCAAGCAGATGCTTAACTTGTAAGCCATAAGTCGTAAAGCATAAGTAAATAAGATGTTATTTACATTTAAAAAAAGCGCTTAGCTTCAATGAGTTAAGCGCTTATCTTTTTAGAATAGCAATTTAATATCGGTACAAGCTTATAAAATAGAATGGGCGTCTTTCATAATTTTATTTAATAAGGCTTCAGACTGCTTGCTTTGCTGCAAACGATCTTCTTCACTTCTTTGATTGGCATGGATTTTTTCATACAAGTTCAAGCAGCACAGTACTAAGAGGCTTTCTTGACTGAGGCTTGGCGCATCGCGTTTAAGATCTAACGCATAGTTATTGATATAAGAAACCGCTGAGTGCAGCTCTTCTTGCTCATGCACTGGGCAATAAATCGGATAGGTCACGCCAGCAATCGCCACATCGACCTTTTTAATTTGCGGTTCAGGAGCGCTTGCAGCTTTAGCAGCAGGTCTGGCAGCGCTGCTATTTACCGTACTGCTATTTGTAGTAGTACTATTTGTATTAGTACTATTTGCACTGGCGCTATTCGCATTATTACTATTTGTATTACTACTATCAGTATTCGAATTATTTGGCATTGGTTTTTGACTGTCTACAGGGTTTGCGCGGTCATCGGTCATGATAAATCCTACAATATATGTCAGTAAAGTGAGTAATTAACTATCACAGCTATAAATATGGTAATGATAAACTTGGCGATTTAATGAATAAAAATTAATTAGCAAAAATAGGCAAGTTACGCGTGATTCATTGCCATCGGTGCCTAACTTTTTTCCTAACTTTCTGCTTAGCCTTCTGCTTGATCAATACGGGTTAAGCGCTTTAATACCACTTGCGTGCGCTCAGCTGCCAGCTCGTTTTTCTTTCTCAAATCATTATTTTGCTGTTTAATATCGCTGTACTGCTGCTTTAATTCATTATTTTGCTGCTGCAGCTCATTATTCTTTTGTTGTAATTGGCTAATCTGTTTTTGCAAATTATCTTGCTCTTCGCCTATCATGTGATGCGCTTCGGCAAGGTTTTGATAACGCTTATCTAAATCGCTCAATTGTTTTTTGGCACCGTCACGCTCTGTATAGCTGCTGTCGAGTTTGGTTTTTAGCGCGGCAAGCTCCTTTGGGTCAGTCATTGGTTGTTGCTTGAGGCTGCTAAGTTCAGCACTGACAAGCTGATACTGTTTTTTGATGTCGAGTACCATTTTTTCTAATATTCTAAGTTGGTCATACATAGTCAGTTTTTATCCTTAACAAGTAAGCGTGAATGAATTTTGTTCTCTGCGTTTAATAATGCCATAGGTGACCGCATAATATCTATATCAACAAAGTAATTGTATGCCGCTTTGTTTCGTGACTGCTATCAATCGCCGCCTTATTCATACCATCGTGCGGCGTTTGTTTATATTTAATACTATTAATCAATAACTAGGACCTCTATTATGAATGATAATATCTCTGGCTGGAATACATGGCTGACTGCGTTTGATGACTGGACTGACGTGTCTATCAGCGAGGTACATGGCTTGATGACAGGGCTGATGACCGCCTGTGATGCGCCTGATGAGCCAGTATGGGCAAAGGTGTTTGAGGAGCTGAGTTTTGCGCCATTACCTGATGAAGCATTAACCTTGTTAACTGAAGAAGCGGAAGACACCGTCTTTCAGTTGAAAGACAAAGACGACGCTTATTCGTATACGCCGCTGGTACCAGATGATGAACATGACTTGTACGAGCGCGTGATTGCGCTGAAACAGTGGGCAAATGGCTTTATGACTGGTTTTGGTATTACTGACTGTGGTCTGAGTAGCGATGAAAACGAGATGCTGTCAGATTTGGCTAAAATCGGCGGGATTCGTTTAGAAGATGACGAAGACTTTGAAGGTGGCGAAGAGTCTTATCTGCATATTTATGAGTTTGCGCGTATGGTGCCAGTGAGCTTTGCTACCCGTAAGCGTAAAGCGGTGAAAGATATTGCCTTGATTGCTGGACTGGCTATCGATGCCAAAACCACCAAAGAGCTACAAGCAGAAGGTAAGTTGCCAAAACCGATGCCGCCAGTGCTTGATGTGATGAATCAAAACCGTCCGTCATAATAAAGACGCCATCGTAAGAAGTAACTATCATAAAAACCAACTGTCATAAAAATTAACTTATCATCAATGCTAGGATTTGCTAAAAAGGTATGATGGATTTTAAGAGCCAGCATTGGCTCTTAATAAGCATTGGCTCTTAATAACAGAAGGGAAACTATGATGATTACTGATAATGATATGATTTATTTGCGCCGCTGCATTGAGCTTGCTACGGAAGCATTAGAGGCAGGCGATGCGCCGTTTGGCAGCGTATTGGTCGATGGTAATGGCACTATATTATGTGAAGATCGTAATCGCGCCAATACGGTCGATGCAACCTACCATCCTGAAATTGCCGTGGCAAAATGGGCCGCTCAAAATATGACCCCTGAAGCACGGGCAAAAGCAGTGGTCTATACCTCAGGTGAGCATTGCGCCATGTGCTCAGCCGCGCATGCTTGGGCAGGACTTGGTCGTATTGTTTATATCAGCTCATCAAGGCAGCTAAGCGAATGGATGGATGAGATGGGCGTAACATCGACATCGCCCATCAATTCATTAAGTATTCAAGAAGTTGCGCCGAATATACCAGTAGATGGTCCGATTGCTGGCTTAGATGAAGAAATTAAAGCCCTGCAACAGCGTTCATTTCAAAAAAGCTCATTAAAAAAGGCTCATTAAAAAGCTGGGTCTTTTTATCTTGTAGTACGATAAGGATGTCTTATGACGGTAATAAATTACAATAAAGGTAAAGAGCGAGCAACGGCTACTGCTAGTTATCCTGCTGCCAATAATTATCCTACCGACAGTATCGACTGGCTAACACGGCTGATTGCCTTTGATACGGTCAGTCGCCATTCTAATTTAGCTTTGATTGAAGATGTACAAGCTTACTGTGAGCAATTGGGCTTAACAGTAGATTTAACCTTTAATGACGTTAAAAATAAAGCCAATTTATTTGTTACGGTGCCAGCAGGGGCAAACGCTGACGATGTGAATCATGGTCTGGTGTTATCAGGTCATACCGATGTGGTGCCTGTCGATAGTCAAGACTGGACATCAGAGCCGTTCACCGCGACCATTCGCGGCGACAAGCTATACGGTCGCGGTGCTTGCGATATGAAAGGCTTTATTGCCTGTGCGCTGACGCTATTACCACAAGCGGTAAAGCTATCTAACGCAGGTCAGTTGCGTCGTCCATTACATTTGGCACTGTCATTTGATGAAGAAGTTGGCTGTTTGGGCGCGCCACTCATATTGGCCGATTTAAAGGCGCGCGGTATTACACCTGATTATTGTATCGTTGGTGAGCCGACCAATATGGCGATGGTGGTGGCGCATAAAGGCATCGCGGTTTACCGTTGCCGTGTCCATGGTAAGTCAGCGCATTCGTCATTGACTAAACAGGGTGTCAACGCCATTAGTTATGCCAGTCGTCTGATTGGTTATGTCGATGAATTAGCAGAAGAGATGAGCTATCGCAGTGATAACGATGCCATGTTTGATGTGCCTTATTCGACACTTTCGGTGGGTACGATAAAAGGTGGCACCGCGACCAATATTGTCCCCAATCTGTGTGAATTTACCTTTGACTATCGTAATCTACCGCATATGACGCAAGACGATATCCTTGTACCAATTCAGGCAAAAGTTGCAGAGCTAAATGCACAAATGCAAGCACGTGCGGCCGATACCGGCATTGAGCTGCTGCAAGAAGAAAGTGTACCAGCGATGACCGATAGCGACAGCACCGAGCTACAAGCGTTAATAGCCGCACTGACGGGCGATGATACACGCCATAAAGTTGCTTATGCGACGGAAGGCGGGCAGTTTACCAATGCGGGCATCCCAACGATTATCTGCGGCCCCGGTAGTATTGAGCAGGCACATAAAGCCGATGAGTATGTAGCGCTGAGTGAGATGGCACGCTGTGATGAGTTTTTACAAAAGCTGCTAAACAGCTGTGCCAGCAATTGATACAATAGGCAGCAAGTAGTTCTTTTGCAATATACATGAGCATAAAATACACCGTCTTTATGGCGGTGTTTATTTTTTCACCATTAAGTATTAACCATTGAGCATTAAGCATTGAGCATTAAGCATTTAAATTTTCTATTAATAAAAAGTAGGGGTTGGTTGATGTCTTGGCATCTGTTTGCGGTATTTTTTGCAAGTACGTTTTTTATTTCAGCGACCCCTGGGCCGAATATGCTGCTAGCATTCCAGTATGGTATGAATTATGGCGTGAAGCGCACCTTATGGACGCTGGCAGGTCTGAGTTTGGGTTTGTTTTTACTGCTCCTCTCGACCTTACTTGGCTTAGATGTAATCAGTCGCCAATCGCCTTGGGTGCTAACTGTTATCAAAGCTGTGGGTGCCGCCTATTTAATCTATTTGGGCATCAGCTCGTGGCGCGATGCCGGTGATAGTAGTTTGATGAGCGATGCCCGCGAAATGGGCGAGGAGGTCGCGGCTGACTATCCTGATACGATGTCAGCTGTGACTGATAAAACAACGCCGCAGCCACGCTCACTATCTAGTGCGGCAGTCAAAGTATCGCCGAGCAATATGACTTTATTTCGTACCGGTATTTGGGTGTCGCTGTCTAATCCAAAAGCGATCTTGTTTTTTGCCGCGTTTTTCCCTAAATTCATCAATTTTAGTGCGCCGCTATGGCCGCAATATATTTTATTAACGGCAGGGTTGTTCTTAAGCGAGACGATTTGGCAAATCGTTTATACATTGGGCGGTACAAAGCTGGCAAGTTGGCTCGATGTTGGCAATCGCTTAGCGTGGTTAAATCGTGCGTGCGGAGTAATCTTTCTCTTAATTGCCGCGGCGTTATTGGCTGAAGTATTAAATGGTTTTATGGTTTAAAAAATACTGGGGTCTATGTCTAAAGTGATATTATTAATCATATGTATATTTTGTATAAAATTTATATATAAGTTAAATTAATTATTGACTTTATTTTTTAAATCGTTATTATTAGCTCATTGATTTATAAGGCTTATCTTTTATAAGTAATAAATCATCCCAATCAATCTGCTATTGTCGCTCTGACATTGGCCACAACCTACGGAGGAATCATCGTGTCCTATTTAAATATCAAGACGTTTTTAAAGATTAAATGTGTAAGCTATATGACAGCAATGACGACTTCGAAAAGGTTTGGCTGAATTTATATATAAGCTATTGAGTGATATCCTGTTTACTGATATCAACAACTGGCCTTCTGTATCTACTCGATCTATTACTCTTCTAGGTATTCCGTGTCAAAATAGCAATGTAATCGTGCTAAGCATTTTTGCGCTTGCTGTTATCTGTTTATCTAACATTTTACGTTACTATTGTGACCAATATGATGGCTCACACTATTATTTAGTGGATGACCATCTATGCGCATAATATTTATGCTGTCTTTTTTGGTATCATAAAACCTATCTTGAAAACGTCCATCATAAATTAACCATGAATTTCTATTAATTTTTTAATTAATAGAGATACGGTACTTTATTGTCTATATTTTATAATTTATTTTCTTATTAAGTGCTACTTTTAAATGAGATGGATAAGTGATTTATAAAATTATAAAGATAAGTAGCATTAAAGAATACTCTGCATGGTTATTAAAATAATAAAATGGAAATAATAAATTATGAGCATTCAATTAATATTAAACGAAAATCGTAAATATGGCGTACCAGTCAAGATTTACACCTCAGATGTCGAGCAAGGTGCGATGCAGCAATTACGCAATGTAGCCCAGTTGGAGTTTGTACATTCGCATATTGCGGTGATGCCCGATGTGCATGTTGGCAAAGGCGCCACAATTGGTAGTGTGATTCCGACCAAGTCCGCCATCATTCCTGCCGCAATCGGTGTAGATATTGGCTGCGGTATGAACGCGGTGCGTTTGTCCCTGACGGCAAGCGACTTGCCTGATAGTTTGAAATCACTGCGTTTGATAGTTGAGCAGCAAGTGCCAGTTGGCTTCAACATGCACAAGCAAATTCAAGCTAAAAACTCAACGCTTGATCCATTAGGCAAACGCTTAAAACCGATTACTGATAAGCACCCAGGTTTACTCAAAATGCTTAAAGGTTTTGAGCGCACGTGGGCAAAGCAGCTCGGCACATTGGGTGGTGGTAATCATTTTATTGAGCTGTGCTTAGATGAAAAAAATGATGTCTGGGTCATGCTGCATTCTGGTAGTCGCGGCATTGGTAATTGCATCGGTCGCTACTTTATTAATCTTGCCAAAAAAGAGCGTCAAACGCGCTTTGGTCATGTGCCAGATCGGGATTTGTCTTACTTTGCTGAAGGGTCTGATAGTTTTGCCGATTATGTTGAGGCCGTAGGCTGGGCACAGGATTACGCACTAGAGAACCGCCGTGAGATGATGCGTTTAGTCATCAAAGCAATGCAGTCACCACAATCAGGCTTGCCAAGATTTCAACTCACCAAAGAAGCTATTAATTGCCATCATAATTATGTCAATGAAGAAGTGCACTTTGGTGAGCAAGTCTATGTGACTCGTAAAGGCGCTATCAGTGCCTATGCAGGTGAGTTGGGGATTATCCCCGGTTCTATGGGTGCCAAGTCCTTTATCGTACGTGGTCTTGGGGAAGCAGAATCGTTTTGTTCGTGTTCACATGGCGCAGGTCGACAGATGAGCCGAGGTAAAGCCATGCGTGCCTTTACTATCGATGAGTTAAAAGCGCAAACCGCTGGCGTCGAATGTCGTAAAGACAAAGGCGTCATTGATGAGATACCGGGCGCTTATAAAGACATTGATGAAGTGATGGCCAACCAAACCGACTTATTTGAAGTGGTGCATACGCTGAAACAGGTCATGTGTATTAAAGGCTAATACCAAGCCTGCAAATCATCTTAGCGTTGTCAAATTCGCTTAATGTACTGAATATCTTAGCGTTGTCAAATTCGCTTAATGTACTGAATGTACAATTTGCGCTCATTTTCCTCGCTAAGATAATTTTCGGCATTGGTATCTCAGAAGAATTAAAGAACAGGTAACAATATGAGCTTAAAACAAACCTTAAAAAAGGCCAAGCAAATTGAACGACAGTTAGAACGTCAAAATGTGACAGGTGTGCAACACTCGCTAGGCACTGTCAAAGCGCGTAATTATCTAGCGCTTGATCCGCTGTTAAAAAAAGGTGGTATTCATGAGAAAGAAGATATTGATATCGTGCGCAAAAAACGTCGCCGTGAGACCAAGCAGCAATTGCGGCAGACGGACTGGTTGTCAGAATAATGATTACTCATTCTAGCCTTAAACTTTAACGACAAAAAAGCCGTTCACTATTTAATAGTAAAGGGCTTTTTTATTGATTTATTTTTTTTTAAAACTTAAGCAAGCACCTCGATTAGCTCACCTTTCACCATATGCGGACTGACAAAATCGGTCACACGTACACTGACGATTTTACCCAATAGCTCATCTACTTTATCAACGTCAAAAGGGAACATCACGGTACGGGTATTGTCCGCTGTGCCAATTAAGCAATCAGGATGACGATTGGCCACTTGCTCGACCAAGACGCGAGTCGTAGTGCCGACCATTTCATGGGTTTTGGCAAGGGTTGAATCGATAATAACCTGTTGAAATTCTGCCAAGCGCGCTTTTTTAGTTTTAAAGCTCACATCATCCGGCAACTCTGCTGCTGGCGTGCCCGGACGCTTCGAATAAATAAAGCTATAAGAGTGATCGAAGTTTAATTCTTTTGCTAGATTTAACGTATCTTGGAAGTCTTGCTCAGTCTCACCGGGGAAGCCAATGATAAAGTCGCTTGATAAGTGAATATCTGGACGTATGGCTTTAAGCTTATTAATCTGATTGATATAAACATCAATGGTATGGTTGCGTTTCATCGCCGCGAGGATAGCGTTTGAGCCACTTTGAACCGGTAAATGCAAATGTGATACCAGCTCTGGCAATTGCGCATAAGCGTCAATGATATCATCGGTGAATTCCAGCGGATGGCTGGTGGTATAACGAATACGCTCGACGCCGTCGACGTGCGAGACATAATGTAGCAGTTCTGCGAAACGGCAGATACTGCCATCGTCTTTTTCGCCGCGATAGCCATTAACGTTTTGACCAAGTAGGTTAATTTCGCGCACGCCTTGGGCGGCTAAGCTGTCAATTTCAGCCAATACATCATCAAGCGGACGCGATAGTTCTTCACCGCGGGTATAAGGCACGACGCAAAACGAGCAATATTTTGAGCAGCCTTCCATGATTGATACAAAGGCTTTATAACCTTCGACACGTGGCTCTGGCAGAAAATCAAACTTTTCAATACTTGGAAATGACACATCCACTGTACCAATACGATTTTTAGGTGACATTTCACGCTGCTCGTGCGATTGGTCATACAGCTCTGGCAAACGGTGCAAAGTTTGTGGACCAAAAACCATATCGACATAAGGCGCGCGTTTTTGAATATTATCGCCTTCTTGTGAAGCCACGCAACCACCAACACCGATGACTAAGTCAGGACGTTTTTCTTTCAATTTGCGCCAGCGACCCAATTCTGAAAAGACCTTTTCTTGGGCTTTTTCGCGAATTGAGCAGGTATTCATTAATAGAACATCGGCTTCGTCGATATCGTGGGTGACTTCCATACCATGTGAATCACCAAGTACGTCGAGCATTTTGCCAGAGTCATAGACATTCATCTGACAGCCTTGGGTGGTGACAAAGACTTTTTTTGGCGCGCCATTAACTGGTGCTTGGGCTATTGGTTTTTGGATAGAGTTTGGCGCTTTGAGTGCCGTAACGGCAGGCGCAGTAACCGTTGTGTCAACAGCAGCGTCATCGATGCGGGGATTAAATACAGTAACACTCATAAGCGAAGTCCATGATTGACTAAAAATATAGCGGGGTAGGCGATTAACTGGTGGCGTATTTTATCACAACCCCGGCCCAATGTGAAAAGTTAGCGTACGCTTATCGGGATAATTATGCTAGATTATTTATAATAGTATCAAATGCTTACCTAGTATTATTCAATAATAAATGCTATTAATTACGATTATCACTGTTTCAAGCGTCGTAGCACCTCTGTGTTACGCAGGGCTATCCGATTTATTAACGAAAAGTAAAGCTTATGGTTGAATGTGCAACGAGTGTAGTATGATGAAAGTAACCATAGCTGCACTATTGTTTAAATGAGCGTTTTAAGTAGGATGAAAACATCATTTAAACCTATCGTTTAAACCTATATTGAAACAATTTATTTAGCCAAATTATTTAGACTTATTATAAAGAGAATTCGTATGACAAAGCCGCAAGTTGCTCAAGGTATTAAGGATAAAAATGCCAAGCGCCAAAATATTACGCCTGACCGCCTGAAAAAAACGGCGCTAAAAACCAGCGTTTTGGGTTTGGCGACGGCGATGGGTGTCATGGGCTTGTCGCAAGTTGCTTGTGCCGAACTCACTTGGGGTAGTGATAGTAGTTATCCGCAAGAAGGCAAGTATAAGCCAGAAAGCTATCAACCACAAAGCTATCAGCCGGATAACTATCAACCACAGAGTGCGCCGTCAAACAGCAGCTATCAAGCAGATAATGGCGTGGGCTCATTTACAGCGGCGGCGATTGCAGCCGAGCGCGGTGATGTCAATGCCCTTTATAATTACGAGCAAGCGATGAATGGCGGCTTGTTTGCCATGTATCCGACTTATTGGCGCATGAATGTCGATTTGAATTCGCAAAGCCCAGCGGCGGTATCGCAGTTTGTGCGTCAATATCCAGATACGGTAATGGCAGAAAAACTGGCGGCTGACTTTGCGGAAACCAAAGCGGGCTCCAATGATTATGCCGCCGTACGCCAAGTGGCAAATTTGATTACCAATGCTGATGACAGTGAGCGCTGTGCGGTTGCGCTTGGGTTTAATAATGGCGGCGATAGCATGCGTGCTATGGCAGCAAAGCCTGACGTTTGGCTCGCCACCAAAAAGCAGCCAGCTTTGTGTGACCAATTGGCGCTAGAGATGAATAATAACGCCCTGATTAGCAATCAAGATAGAGTATCACGCCTCAAGCGTATGCTGCGTAAAGGCAAAACAGGCGATATTATGGCGCTGTCTTCACGTCTGGGTACGCCTATTCCTTACTCGTCGTTAAGTGAAATTCAGCTGAATCCATCATCATTTTTTAGCCGCTTTGCCCGCGAAGCAAACACCCAAACCAATCAATACTTGTATTTATATGCGATGGGACGCTTGGCAGAAAAATCCTATCGTGAGGCGGCACTACAATTAGACTTTGATATTAAGCAAGACAATCAGCGCTCAGCGAAGTTATTAAATGATGACACCCGTCGTTATGCTTATCGTATTCTTGGCGTACAGCGCATGAATCACAATACCGATGACGGCTTTAATGTCGAAGCGGTTGACTGGTTCCGTAATAGCTTAGATGATGACTTTAGCTTTGAAGAAGCCGAATATTATGCCATGGCAGCGATTCGCTTTAGTCGTTGGGATGATGTGGTCGAAGCCATCTCAAAAATGGACGCCGAAACGCAAAAAACCAATCAATGGCAATATTGGCTGGCTCGTGCTTATGAGCAATCGAGTGATGCCAACAAACGCAATACCGCCAAAAAGATGTATCAAAACTTGGCAAAAAGTAATGAGTATTATGGCTTAATGGCAAAGGATAAGGTCGGTCAACGTTTTGATGCCAGTCGCTTAGGCGGTAGTAATTTACCCAATGTCAGTACCGCTGACCGCGCGCGCGTCATGCAAAACCCACACTTTGCACGGGCATTTGCTTTATACAATGCCGATGCCAGTCGCGCCTATGCCAACCGTGAGTGGAATTGGGCGGTGAAAAAAGCGCGTGATAATCGTGATGACAATTTGATTATTGCTGCTGCGCGCCAAGCGTATGATATGGGCTGGCTCGATCGGGCGATTTATGCTGTTGATAATACCGATAGGGTAGACAGCTTGGCTTTATCGCATCCGATGCCGCACCAATCGGCGGTCGTCCGTTATAGTCAGTCGGCGGGTATCGATCCGGCGTGGGCGTATGGCATCATGCGTCAAGAAAGCCGTTTTGTAGCATCAGCGCGCTCAAACGTTGGCGCCAGCGGTCTGATGCAGGTCATGCCTGATACGGCAAAATATATTGCGCGTAATTTAGGCGAGACTTATAGCGCCAGCCGTGCCAATAGTGGCGATACCAATATTCGTTATGGTACGTGGTATATGGGTGATATCTTTGGCAAATTGAACAGCCAGCCTGTTTTGGCAACAGCGGGCTATAATGCCGGTCCAAATAATGCCAAACGCTGGCAGCCGACTTATGGCTCACTTGCAGCTGACCAGTATGTCGAGTCTATTGCCTTTCCTGAAACCCGCAATTACGTCAAACACGTGATGGAAAACGCTACTATTTATAGCAGTCTATTAGGTCGTGATCAGCCTATCAGCCAGCGTATGGGAACGGTTCCTGCGGCATTCTAATGCTTTTTCCATACCCTAAAAAACCACTATCAGCTTGCTGCTAGTGGTTTTTTTATAGGCACTTCTTTTATAGGTACGGTTTTTATAGATACGGCTTTTATATGCACTTTTCTTATATACATTGCTTTCATATAAAATGCTTTTATAGCGCTGATATATGACGGTTTTAAATCGCCCTTTTAAAGTCCGTTATCTGCTTTTTAAGCATTGTTTACGTTTTTGCTATAGATTAAAAAAGGCAATTTGCTACCATGACTCTAATTACCGTCTGCGTTTTTCGTTGGTTGATTCTTAGGCTGCTGAAATTTTAAAAGCAAACTGGCTTAATGCCGAATATAACCAATTCTAGAAGCTATCTTCTTCATTGCTAAATGCTTTAACCTCTTATGATTAAAAAATATTTCAATCTGCCTATATTGTCGCAAGCTAGGCGTCAGTTATGTGTTCAGACAAAGGTGGGCTCGATGTCAAAGACAAGGCTATCGGAGCATTTTAATCAATGCTTGATCAGCAAAAAGTATGAAAGTAAAGGCAATGCTGCTAATGCTACGATAGCTATTACGGCTTTACTTTTGTTGCAGGGTGTTATGGTATTGCCAGCGCAAGCGGCAAGTGCTGCCAAAACGGGGCAGCGCGTACTGATGATTGAGATGACGCCAGCGCTGTGCAGCTTACAACCGACGCGCGCGCGTATGCGCCAGTGTTTAGAAGGCTATTCGCTAACCGTTTCAGGTTTAGATATGGGTTATGGCGAGCGCTGCGGGCGCGGTAGTGAGCCACGTTTGACGCCACTACAATTAAAAGTCGTCAACCGTATCATGCCTGACACCACGGTGCGTACCCAAGCATGGCAGCGCTATGGCATCTGTAGTCCGCTGAGCGCCAGCAATTATTTTCGCCAAATCACTAACTATGCCGGCGACTTAAAACTGCCGAGCGAATTGAATACGGGCAACAGTTATACGGTATTAAAATCGCGTTTTGTGGGCCAAATGACCCGCTTAAACAGTGGTATGTCAGCGGATAGCGTTGATTTGATTTGCCAGGCAGGTGCGCGTCGTCAAATGGTATTGACGGACGTCCATGTTTGTTATGAAGGCAGTGCCTTTGGCACTTGTAGCAACGTCGTCGATAACTGTGGCAGTAAATTTATTATCTCAGGCGGCAAGTAAACAGCAAGTAGGCATTAGTCATAATCAGTAATGAACCACAAAGTATATCCCTCTAGCTTTTCAGTGCGTGACTATTAATTAGGGCGCGATTATCCATAAGCAAAAATGACCATAAGCAAAAACGGCAGTGTTATGTATTTAACGGTAATATGACTTATGTAATCGTATTAAATTCTCTTAAATAACGCTGCCAAAATTCCTATTAATTCTTTTCTTTTTTCAGCTCCTATATCTCTCTAAGACTTTATTTTTATAGCTTTTTATCGCAAGATAAAACATCTGTTCGTATAAAATGTAACAATATAACCCGCATAGTTATCCATCACGTTCGCGCTTTCTCTAGACGGTTAATAGGCTGAGGTGCTACACTAGCTCTCGGTTTATGACTGCTATATTCAGCGAGTAAATCGCTATCTAAAACGATCATCCTCAATCAGAACCATCAATCAGAATCATGAATTATCTAATCTATAATTAGGGAGTATTCAATGTCAATGAAACAGCCTTTACGTGTTGCCGTCACTGGTGCCGCTGGTAATATCAGCTATGCTATGTTATTTCGTATTGCATCTGGTGAGATGCTAGGTAAAGATCAGCCAGTTATTCTGCAATTGCTTGAAATCGCCCCAGCACTTGACGCCCTAAAGGGTGTGGTCATGGAGTTAGAAGACTGTGCATTCCCATTATTGGCCGGTATCGTTCAAACTGATGATGCGACCGTTGCATTCAAAGATGTAGACTATGCTTTGCTAGTCGGTTCACGTCCTCGTGGCCCAGGTATGGAACGTAAAGATTTGCTAGAAGCCAACGCTGCGATTTTCTCAGCCCAAGGTAAAGCATTGAACGACGTTGCAAGCCGTGATGTAAAAGTATTGGTCGTCGGTAACCCTGCCAACACCAACGCGCTTATCGCTCAGCGTAATGCACCAGATTTAGATCCACGTAACTTTACTGCTATGACTCGCCTAGATCATAACCGTGCCATGGCACAGTTGGCTGAGAAAACAGACAGCACTGTTAATGACATCAAAAACATGACTATCTGGGGTAACCACTCATCAACTCAGTATCCAGACCTAACGTCTGCAACTGTAAACGGTAAGCCAGCACTAGATTTAGTCGATCGCGAATGGTACGAAGCTACTTATATCCCAGAAGTACAACAACGCGGCGCAGCGATTATTAAAGCTCGCGGTGCATCATCTGCCGCTTCTGCTGCCAACGCTGCTATTGCACACGTACGTACATGGGCACTAGGTACTGATGAGAATGATTGGGTATCTATGGGCGTTTACTCAAACGGCGAATACGGTATTGCTGAAGGCTTAATCTACTCATTCCCAGTAACCTGCGCTAACGGCGACTGGTCTATCGTAGAAGGCGTTGATGTGTCATCAGATTTCTCAAAAGAGAAAATGGCCGCAACTGAGCAAGAGCTTAGCGAAGAGCGTGATGCAGTAGCACACTTGCTTCCATAAGTAGGCAATCTACTCAAGCTGTTATATAGAATTTAATCTGAAAAGCCCTCTACGATAGAGGGCTTTTTTGTGCCTTGCGTAACCATCAATACAATTGCTAACGTTAGCTAAACGTTGATTAACAGCTATTAGCAGCAAGCTTGCTACAATAAAGTGGCTAATTTAAATAATAAGTACAATCAAATCATTATTAAATTTCTGTCATTAAGGAAAAGACTATGTTGGGTGAACCTGAATACAATATGAATGAGTTATTTGCGCAGTTAGGGCTTGATAGCTCGGATGAAGCGATTGACAGTTTTGTCGAAAATAATAAACTGTCAAAAGAAGAGAAGTTAATCGAAGCGGCGGTATGGAATGACAATCAGCGTGCTTTTTTGCAAGAAGAGTGGAATAAAGATGCCGCATGGGTAGAAGTTATCGATGATTTAAACGTGCGTATGCATCCTGATGCCTAGAAGATAATAAAATATCAATATAAATAAAAACCCACAAACGTTATTCACGCTGTGGGTTTTTTATACGTTACACTTTTATAGGCTTATAACTACCATTTTAATTCGACTGCTTAGCACGCCATTCGAGTAAATCGATAACATCACTATGAATACCTGCTTTTAATGCCTCTAAACTCTCGTAATGGCGCTCGCCATGTAAATAATGCAAGAAGCGTACTTGTAAGGTTAAACCGTATAAATCTGCTTGTAGCTTAGGAAAATGTACCTCTAAGCGCCAATCATGCTCTTTATCTACTGACGGCCTAATACCAATATTGGCAGTACCAAATAAACTATGCGGGCGTAAACCTGCAACCCCTGGGTTTTCGCTATCTGTCAGTGCGGTTAAGCCGTTTGCTATGACATTACCATTATCATCAAGGCTGACGACATCGACAGCAAAGATGCCATGTAGAGCAGGTTTTATGCGTTTTAAGTCGACATTGGCAGTGGGAAAGTCCATGGTACGACCGATTTTATCGCCGCCAACGACGACGCCTGTCATCGCATAATCGCGACCCAATAAGGCATTGGCCGCATCAATGTCACCGGCCAACAATAGGTTGCGTATACGCGTAGAGCTAATGCGCGCGCCTTTGCCTTTATCATCGATCACGGTATGTAGATTGGTCACATCTAAGCCATAATCGCGCAAAAACTGACTGTCACCGGTACGATCATGACCAAATTTAAAGTCATCACCCAATACCAATGCTTGTACATTCAAACGCTGCGCTAAGATATCGGCAAATGCATTTGCTGATAGCGAGCGAAATTCCGCATCAAAGCTTGCGACAATTAAAGTCTCAATGCCATACTCTGCCAGCAAGGCTTGCTTTTCGGCAAGATTGGTGAGGCGGGCAGGCGCGGTAGCTGGCGCAAAAAACTCACGCGGCTGCGGTTCAAATATCATGACTGCCGAGCCAATATTTTGCGCCTTGGCAATATCACGCACGTGCGCAAGCATCGCTTGATGACCCAAATGCACGCCATCAAAGTTGCCAATAGTTAGCACGCAGGGTGCTAAATCTACTGGGCTAGTATTGGCAGACAAAGCGCTTGGCGATGCCATCAGTTGCTCAAGAAAATAGGTGTTCATAAATTTTCAGCTATGATAGATAAGACCGGATAAAAAAGAAAAAACACACCTCTACCAAAGATTGATGTGTCTAAAATCAGTCATTATAAAGTAAAATAGCCATACTAACATCCTATAGTCTGCTGATAATCAAACAACCACGCTAACAGCCCAAAAGGTATGGTTTTTATCTGGCTCACGTTGCTTGCTTTGTTAATTACTTCTGCTGACTTCCGATATGTACAGCTAGATTAGATAAAAGGTGCAACGGCTAAGCCTTAAGTATTAGACATTAATGACTAATTAGCCGTTATTTATCATTCATTTTTACTATTAATAATCATGGAAACGCTATGCCTGATGCTACCTCTGTCGCTGCTTGTCATGATGCCTCTCATTCGATGGCACCTGTCTTGGCAATTAATAAGCTCAATGAGGGCTTTACGGTACAGCGTGCCAAAAAAGAAGATTTACCCGCAATTTTAGCCATTTATAACCAAAGTATCGCCGGTAAGCAAGCAACTGCCAATCTTACGCCCGTCAGTTGTGAAGAGCGTCGGGATTGGTTTGATGAGCATGTAAATAATGCTACGCGACCTATTTATATTGTTCGCGCTGTCGAAGAAGAAGAAATTGTAGGCGGTGGAGGTAAGGGGCAAACAGTATCGCCAATCGTCGCTTGGGGCAGCTTTAGTGATTTGTATGCACGACCGGCTTATCATATCAGCACTGAGATTAGTATCTACTTGCATCAGGATTATCATGGTCAAGGCTTGGGTAGCTTATTGACACGCTGGATGCTGACGCAAGCGCCGAGATTAGGTATTCATAACGTGGTGGCGCTTATCTTTGCGCATAATCAACCAAGCTTAGGATTGTTCCGTAAGCTTGGTTTTGAGCAATGGGGCTATATGCCAAAGGTTTGCGATATGCAGGGGTTTATCGCCGATGTGGTGATGCTTGGTAAAGCGGTGATGGCAGCTAATGATGATAAATAATACAGCTAATAATGCCAAATGAAGTAAATTTAGAGAATAGCAGTCAGATGCCTTATCCTAAAATCTTCCATTTTCCACCAATCTTTTGTAGCTCATAAGTCAAGGGTGCAGGCTCGCTTTGTCCCCTTAACATCAACTCGCCAGTGATGGTGGCACGGGTTTTATCATCGTTGTATGTAGTATCAGTAAAAGTAACGCCATCAACCGTTTGCTGAAAAGCCGATTGGGTCTTGGCTAGCTCTTCTTCGAAGTTTGCCATATCTACTTTATAGTAAGTAGCAGCTTGCTTGACATCGCCATAATACAAGCTGTCTAGCGCTTGTTTAACGGTATCTTCCGGCGTACCGTCTTGGGTCGGATTGGTTACCAAGCTTTTTTGCTTAGCGGAAGCGGTAACTGGATTGATATTATTACTAGCAATCGTGGTTTCATCTTTTGTGCTATCTGCTGCCTGTTTACTATCAGTAGTAGTGCCTGTTACTTCTACTTGGCTCGCGTCGTTCTCAGATGTTTGCGCGACCACTGTAGCCTCTTCATTATTACTGGCAGCAGTCTCAGTTTCACCCTTATCATTATTGCTACAACCACTTAAAAGCAGTCCGGTACTCAAAATGCCAACAGTCAGTATACTTGGTAAGCGCAACAGGGTTGCTGATAAAGCTGTTTGTGAAGCTGATGATTTAGTCGTCATATTAGTCCCCAAAATTCATTTATTCATTAAACAGTAATTATGGCAACTATCAGCAGCGTTCACTGTCAATTCTCATACTAAGCTTGTTTTGGTTTGGTAAGTTAAAGCCTTGCCTAGTGCTTAATAATTAATCCTTAACCATGTTTTAGCTGGCGCGGACGGAAGCCTGTTGCCAATAGCACAACGCCATAAACCACCGCACCGACGACGCACATAATCAGCAGCGCGACGATACGTTTCCATTGAAAATCATTGGTTGGGAAATAGGGCAGCATGACATAAAGCACCGCAATCATAGAGGCGGTAGAAATCCCAAACTGGGTAAAGAGTTTTTTCCAATGGCTACCAAAGCGGAAAATATCACGCTTATGCAAGAAGTAATATAACAAGCCCGCGTTCACAAATGCCGCGCCCGTGGTTGCCAATGCCAAGCCACCATGCAACGGCATATCGAAGAAGTAAAATATGCCGATAAAAATGACACTAAATACCATATTGGCAAAAACGGAAACAATACCAATTCTGACTGGCGTTCTAGTGTCTTGACGGGCGAAAAAGGCGGGCGCAAAGATTTTAATTAACATAAAACCCAATATGCCGCCCGCCATGCTTTTTAACGCCAAGGAGCTCATTTGTGCATCGCGTAAGGTAAATTCGCCACGTAAAAACAGCGCCTGCATAAGTACGTCAGAGAGTATAAATAGTGCGGCCGATGCTGGAACACCGACCAAAATAATTAAGCGCGCTGCCCAATCGATGGTCTTTTTAAAGCTAACGTCATCTTTTCGTGCTTCACTTTTCGACAGACTTGGCAAAATAACTGTACCGATAGCCACGCCAATTAAGCCTAGTGGTAACTCGCTCATACGCTCAGCAGCATAAAGCCAAGAAACCGAACCGCCAATCATTAATGATGCAAAAATAGTGTTTAATAATAGATTAATCTGTGTGACAGAGACGCCAAAAATAGCCGGCAGCATCAGCTTTAAAATACGGCGAACGCCTTCATGCTGAAAGTCAATCTTTGGTGCGACCAGCAGTTTTTGCTGCGAGAGCTGTGGCAGTTGTATCAATAGCTGGAGCAAACCTGCGATAGCGACAGAATAGCCAAGCGCCATAATAGGAACATCAAACATAGGCGCAAACACTAGCGCACCACCAATCATAGATAGGTTGAGTAACACTGGCGCAAAGGCTGGCGCGGCAAAACGGCCGTAGCTTTGTAAAATACCGCTGGCAAAAGCGGTCATAGAAATAAATAATAAATAAGGAAAGGTCAGGCGTAGCAGCTCAGCGGTGATGGCAAATTTATCGGGCTGATTAGCAAAACCTGGGGCAAATAAAGTCACCACCCAAGGGGCGATTAAAATCACCACGACCGTCAGCATCGATAACACCAGCAGCAGCGCTCCTGAAGTGCGACTGACTAAAATCTGAACCTGTTGTAGGCTATATTTTTCTTTATATTCTGACAGCACAGGGACAAACGCTTGGCTAAAAGCCCCTTCTGCAAATAGACGGCGCAAAAAGTTGGGTATCTTAAAGGCGACCAAAAAGGCGTCCATCAGACCACCTGCGCCAAACACGCCTAATAACACAATATCGCGTACCAAACCTAAAATACGCGACAGCATGGTCATACTACTGACCACCATGGTTGAACGAAATAACCGACTTTTTGCCATGAGAACCTATTCTGCTAATTTGTTTAATGAAGGTTGTGTAGTGATGGTTGTTTGCTGATGTAGTGTTGTCAAAAAACTGACGGATTATAGCACTTTCATTGTCCTGATAAATGGATTGAATGGGGAATAATATCCACTGTCTACAGAGCTTTCGATAAGACTATTATCACAATTTAGCTGGTCAATTTATGACTTGCTCGCAAAATTTATGACTTGCTCGCAAAATGATGAGCAACCATCTCACGCAACTTTTTCCATTCAAAATAATCACCGGGGTCGGTTTTGCGACCGGGCGCGATATCACTATGACCGGTGAGATGTCTGCGAGTTTTTGGATAGGCGTCATAGATAGCAACGATAACTTTGGCAAGCGCTTCATATTGGGCGGCTGTAAAGGACACAAAATCTGAACCTTCAAGCTCAATGCCAATGCTATAATCATTACATTCAGGGCGACCCAAATAGCTGGAGCGTCCGGCATGCCACGCGCGTTCGTTAAAATTGACAAACTGGGTAATCGCGCCATCGCGCTCTATAAATAAATGTGCTGAAACTTCTGCGCCTTTAATGGTTTGAAAATAAGGATGCGCCTCCCAGTCTAATTGATTGGTAAATAAGGCCTTAACGTAATGTAAGCCGTCAGTATCGCAAGCTCCAAATTCATTGGGCGGCAAGCTAATATTGTGAATAACGATGGCATCAATCGTGATATTTTCCGGTCGTTTATTATAATTGGGTGACGCAAGCCAAGTCGCAGCAGATAATCGACCGGCATTAATAGTCATTGACGATGCTGTAGACATAATACTCTCTTTTATAATGTGATAATAAGTGCGCGGTAAATGCTGATGATTATAAGTTTTTTATCAATAAGCGGCGCATTTAACTAAAAAAACATTCGTTCAAAACATTCGTTCAAAACCATGGTTTAAAGCTGTTATTAAAAACACTGATTTATAATATCACTCTGACAATTCGATAGACCTAATAACGCGATAAGCGTATGACTCCTACAGTGCGAGATGTTACTCATGTCCATATATTCAAAACATTCAAACCTTTTGACGATAGATTGTACGCCAACAAGCATTGGCAGGCGAGCACGTTTGCCGCTCACCATAGCTGGACTGCTGCTGACCGCACAAGCACAGGCGTTTTTGCCAACGCCGGCATCGCTTGTGACAACAGGGGAGTTAGCGCTAGATACTACTGACGCTAAATCACAAAAAGCTGAGCCAATATTAACGGCTTATGCTGAGACGGTTGTTGCCGAATCAAATAATACCATCAAGCCAGATAGTGTCTCAAATACCGCAGTCACTTCTCGGACATCTAACCATCAGAGTGCTAACAATAGTGTTAATGAGACGAACACCCAACAGCTATTAGCATCATGGCGTGCGCAAGCAAAAACAAAAAACCTTGCCCAACATATAACATGGCGACGCTTATTATATTTCTTTGATGATCAAAAGAATTTAATCGGCAAGAAAAAAGACAGCAGTATCGTTGATGATGCTGCATTTTTCTTAAGTAAAAATGGACAGCATGATTCAGCTGCCGAGCTTGATGCCTTGCTGGTTGCCCTTGCTGAAGAAATGGCTACGACCCCAAATAACAGCACTGCTAGTAATAGTGCATCCAATCGTGCGACTAAAAACTCGGGACAAAACTCAGTACTATGCCGTTTCCCAGCGCGCGTACAATGGCTGACCGATACACTCAATATCGACAAGAGCGGTTTAAAAGTTGACTGTCCAGAGCTGAATGACTGGATGCAAAAGCTAGCACCTGAGCAGCTGTCTATTATGTTTGCGCAGGAATATTTGGACAATCCTATTTCAGCCTTTGCTCATACGTTATTACGCATTGATTCTAAAGCCAGCGTGGCCGATCCAAGCCAAATTCATCATGCAGTTGCGCTAAATTATACGGTAGGCGGCGATTCAACCGATAGTTTTTTGGTCTATGCCATCAAATCGATGACCGGCGGTTATGACAATCTGATTGAAATTGACCCTTATCCCGAGAAGCTGGCGAAGTATCTGCAAGAAGATGAGCGTGATGCGTGGACATACCAATTGGATTTGACTCCAGCAGAAGTGCAACAGATTATGCTACATGTTTGGGAAACCAAAGATTTGAAGTTGCCGTATTATTTCACCACTGATAACTGTGCCTCTGAGATTTTACGCTTGATTGACGTGGTACGTCCGCAGCAGCATTTATTAAGTCGCTTGCCTTATGCCGTTATTCCCTCAGATGTCGTGCAATTACTTAATAGCGAAGGCTTACTTGCCAGCACCAACTATACGCCCGCCGATAGCACCTTACGCCAAGCGCAGTTGAACAAGGTTAAAGAGCAGCGTGAGCAATTGGGCTATCATAATAGCGCCGAGCAGACGTTAAATGAGATTAAATCTGCCCAGTTGAATCCAACCTCGAGCATAGCCGCCGACGGAAAAACGCTATTGCCACGTCGTATTGCAGTAGCGGATAACAATCCGATAGACAGACATCCCTTGCAACTGGGGTTTATCGGGCTAGGGCAGCGCGGTGATAATAACTATATTGATTTAGGCGTGCGCGCAGGTTATCACGATACCCTCGATCGTCCTTCAGGATTCCCGCAGTTCTTTGATTTAGAAGGCGCGGCTGCAACCTTACGTTTATATGACACCGATAATGACAAAGCCAATCAGCCAAGTAGTGTGGTCTTGCAAAATGTAACCTTGGTGCGAGGGCGCTCGTTTAATCCGGTTAATTCTGCCAAAAAAGGCAAAACCTGGGGCGCCAGTGTTGAAGCGACCCGCGTAAATGACGGCTCGCAGCAAGAGGGCAGCGATCATCTAGTTGGTAGTTTAGGCTATGAGACCGGTTGGTCGTGGGCGTTTGGCACACCTAGCGCGGGCACAGGCGAGATGCCGCCGCAGCTATGCTATACGCTTTTGGCAGGTACGGCGCAAGCAGGACGCGGTATTAATAAAGGCTATCGTGTCGGCGCAGGCGTCAATGCCGGTTGCCGTTATCAGATTAACAATCAGTTACGTGCGCAGGCTGAATTACAACTGCCATATTGGTATCATGGCAGCAGCGACGAGTCTAATGCCTGTGGTCATTACTGGCAGCCGATATCGACATTAGGTTTGCAATACGATATCGATAAAAAACAAGCGTTACGTCTCAATGCCAACTACGAATGGCAAGATCGTATCGATGCCAAGGAAGACATACAGCTGTCGTATAGACGCTATTTTTAGCGCTTGTTATTAAATTATAAAAACCTTCTTAGCCAGTCATTAGCATAGACAGTCATCAGAAGCAGTTTTTAAATAAAGGGTATATGATGAGTACGCAAAATTTACTGATTATTGGTCAAGGTGATATCGGTTTACCCGTCACCAATAAGCTCGCTCAAGACGGTCTCAACGTCACAGGGCTGGCACGTCGTGAGCGTCATCATTATGACTTACATCCTAACGCTAAGTTTTTGCAAGCCGATGCGTTAACGCTCAGCGCTGAGCAGCTGCAAGATTTTACCGCAATAGCGATTATCGTCACTCCTGATGAGTATTCGACCAGCGGTTATCATGATAGTTATTTAGCAATCAGCCAGCATTTGGCAACATTAGCGGATAAACTAACCAATCTTGCGCGCATTATTTTTATTTCATCAACGGGTGTCTATGGGCAAGATAATGGCGCATGGATTGATGAAGATACCGCGCCTGTGACGCCAGAGCGTGAAGCCTCGCAAGTGATATTGCAAGCGGAACAAGCATTGCAAAAAGGTTTTGGTGCTAAGGCTATTATTATTCGCCCAAGTGGTATTTACGGACGTAAGCGCCTCATGCGTCTGCGTAAAGCCCGCGAGCCACAAAAAGAGCCAGTGGCAGCAGCGCACTGGAGCAATCGCATTATGGATCGCGATTTGGTCACCATTATCGCAAATGTCATGACTATAAGTATGCCAAAACCGCTTTATATTGCTACTGATTATGCGCCAGTCACCACTTTTGAGCTCGGCACTTGGTTAAGTGAGCAAATAGATGAAGTGCCGCCTGCTATTGATGATAGTAAAACGGCGGTAACGGGAAAACGCTTGCATAGTAATATTCCGCTAGCTTGGCTGGACTATCCTGATTGGCAAGTAGGCTACCGAGATATTTTGCAGCATCAAGAGCAACATCAACACAATCAAGAAGAGCAACGCCAATAACATCAAGAGTAAAATGACCATTTGATTGCTTTTATTTTTACATCTTTTATTTTTATATCTTTTAAATTTGCAAGCTTAGGGAAAACTCATGACCCAGCATTCTACTTCTGATGACCGTTTATCCAACGCTAGCTTTATAGCAGCAGAGGATCAGCTTGCAGAAGGTCATGCTGAGCAATCCGCTTTGTTAGCAAATAGTCAGCAGCCTGCGATTGTACATCCTAATTTTGACCCAAAGCGTTTGCCATTGGACCCTGCACGACCATTGACTGATATTCCAGAGCCTGCACGGCGCTTAAACAGTCAGCTGTGCCGCTTATATGGTAGCTCGACCCGTTTTTATCAGCCCAATACAGACAGCTTATCGAAATGGGCGCTAGTGGCTTCAGAAGCCTTTGCTGAGCATTTATCACTGCTCAGTGCCGCAAAACTGGTTGAGCTGCCCGAGAGTTTTTATCACAATCATAGCGAGCAGCCGTTATTAGCTTCATTAACAGACATGACTTTGCTCGATATGGCAGATATCCAGCGCGCGCTGCAAGCGTATCCAAAACTGAGCCGTTATGGGTTTTTGGCTACTGACAATATAAATACTGACAATATAAATACTGCTAAGAATATTAAGAAGCCTTTAGCGTCAGAATCTTTGCGAGCATTGACCAAACGTTATAATCCTGATGAGCTGCTCAATAGTATCTATGCTGACGATTGGCAAGTGGTATTGCAGCCACAGCAATTTGACAGCGGCGAGGGCAGTTTGGCGACTGATCTTATGGCCTGTAGCGTCGCCGTCCATGCTTTAAAGCAATGCAGTACGCGAAAAACGATTAACCACAGCTACAGCGCGGCGCAAATTTGTCAGCATCTGCGCAGCTACTTGCTCAGTCAGATTGTTTTTGAGCCAGCACAGCGCCACGCCTATCGCCAAGTGCGCTTATTTACGGGGCATATTATCGTTGCCGCCTATCATTTGGGCTGGGATATACAAGTCAGTAGCGATGGTCAATGCTACTTCAATATCTCATCACGTTGTGGGTTATTGACGCGTTACGCAAATATGCAAGATTATGATATCAATGGTTGGTCAAGTTAAAGCACGACGACTATAATGCGCTTCACGACTTTTCATTATTTAACTTTCCATTTTCTTTTTGCCGATAGGAAGACCCTATGCTTAATGCCGCAACGCCTCATAATCAAGCTGCTAATAATGTTTCATTTTCATCGCATCAATTTATCCAATTGGCTTTAGACAATCAGGTTCTAAAGTTTGGTGAGTTTGTCTTAAAGTCTGGACGTATTAGTCCATACTTTTTTAACGCGGGTTTGCTGGCGTCGGGTGAGATGTTATCTTTATTAGCGCGTGGTTATGCCGATGCCCTAGCTGAAAAAGTGGCAGAACAAATGGCTGCACAAGGTTCAATGGCAAATAATGGTACAAATGAGCAGGAGCTGGTTATTTTTGGTGCGGCTTATAAAGGCATTCCATTTGTCGCAGCAACCGCGCAAGCATTATGGCTGCATCATGGTATCAATGCTAAATGGGGCTATAACCGTAAAGAAGCCAAAACCCATGGCGAAGGTGGTAATTTAGTCGGTGCTGATGTCAAAGGCAAGGCGGTTTGGGTGCTTGATGATGTGATTACTGCTGGCACGGCGATGCGTGAAGTGGTTGAGATTTTAGAGCAAGCGGGCGCAAGCGTTGCCGGTATTATCGTCGCCCTCGACCGTAAAGAAAAAGGTTTGGCGGAGCGTTCTGCTATTCAAGAGTTGGCTGCGACCTTAGAAGTACCGGTGCGCGCGCTGATTGATATCGATGATTTAATCAGTTACCTAGCAGAAAGTAGCCCAAATAAAGATGCGACCCAGCTTGCAAAAATGCAGCATTACCGCGCCCAGTACGGCGTATAATTTATCGCAGTCATTGCTGTGTTTCAGCCATATTGGGTGAAATTTGAGTCATGTTATTGATGTCTGTTCGAACGATTAATACTATTTTAAATGATTAATACTATAACGTAAGTGAGCCTTATCATGAGCCAAGAAAAACAAAACAAATCATTAAACATACTCGTCATCATGGACCCAATCAAGCAGGTTAATTATAAAAAAGACACCAGCCTTGCCATGATGTGGTCGGCGCAAGACCGTGGGCACAGCCTTGGTTACTGTCAGATTCATGATTTATGGTTGGACCGTGGGCAATTGATGGTCGATACTCAGCCGGTGACAGTCAAGCGTGACCCGAATGATTTTTATACATTAGGTGAGAAAGCGACAGCGCCGGTCAGCGCTTATGATGTGATTTTGATGCGTAAAGATCCGCCGTTTGATATGCGTTTTATTTATGCCACTTACATGCTTGACCATGCTAAAGCCGCAGGCGTGCTGGTGGTCAACGATCCACAAGCGATACGCGATTGTAATGAAAAGCTGTTTGCTACTTGGTTTAGCGATTATATGAGCCCGACGATTGTGACCAGTAAACAGGCGCATATTCGCAAGTTTATTACTGAGCAGCAAGACGTTATCGTCAAGCCATTAGATGGTATGGGCGGCACGGGTATTTTCCGTTTGACTGCTGACAGTCCAAATATCGGCGTGACGCTGGAGATTTTAACCGAGCTTGAGACGCTACCGATTATGGCGCAGCGTTATTTGCCGGAAATCAAAGAAGGTGATAAGCGTGTGTTAATCGTCGATGGCGAAGTGGTCGATTATAGCTTGGCACGTATTCCGGTGAAAGGCGAGACGCGCGGTAATCTTGCGGCAGGTGGTAGCGGTGTTGCGATGCCGCTCACCGATATCGAACGCCAAGTGGCCCAAGTCGTCGCACCAATTGTCAAAGAAAAAGGGCTGATGTTCGTCGGTTTAGACTTAATCGGTGGCCGTATCACTGAGATTAATGTCACCAGTCCAACCTGTGTACGTGAGATTGATGATCAATGTGGAACCGATATTGCAACTGACTTTATTATCGCTATTGAGAAGAAGTTAGCAGTTTAAGTACTGCCGTTTAAATAACGCTATTTAAATAATGACGTTTAAATACGATGTTTAAATAATGTCTCTTAAATAAAACAATGTATGCAAAGCGGTAAGGATACAGTAATTTATTACTAAGCTATGTGCACAATACTTAAAAAACGGTGTGCTAAGATATATTGATAAACCTTATTGCTTAATAGCGCCTTTAAAAAGCGATAAAACGTTATTAAAAGCGCTGTTTTTATGATTTTTTAAGCGTATTTATAAAAGCCAAGCCGCGATTACTCATGGCTTGGATTTTTATTATTTGCGCTGCATAAAGTGCTGTCTATCAGGCAGCGATTTACACTATACTATGCGGGCTTTTATAGGCTCATTTTGGTTCGATAAATAATACAGTCAAAAGATAATAAGTCTTTCATATAAATAAAGAAAAGATAGGCAGGCGTTCATGAAAACACCGCATATATTAATGATGGCTGCTGGTACAGGCGGGCATGTATTTCCAGCACTTGCGGTTAGCGAAGAATTGACCAAGCGCGGTGCTGTTATTCACTGGCTCGGTACGCCAAATGGCATGGAAAATGGCTTGGTTGCACCCACAGGTTATCCTTTTCATGCGATTGATATGCAAGGATTGCGCGGCAAAGGATTGGGGCGCTTGCTAAAGCTACCCGTGACGTTATTGTCAGCGACGATGGCGGCGATTAAGGTCATTCGTGGCAATCAAATCGATGTGGTCGTTGGTTTTGGCGGTTACGTCACTGCGCCCGGCGGTATTGCGGCGCGTTTGACTAAGACGCCGCTTATTATCCATGAACAAAATGCTATTGCAGGCATGAGCAATCGTTATTTAGCCAAGATAGCAACCAAGGTATTGCAAGCGTTTGAAAATACCTTTGCCAATAGCCAGCATGATAGCAAGATAGAAACGGTGGGTAATCCCGTGCGCAATGCCATTAGCGGTGTTGCCGAACCCAGTATTCGTTACGATGTCAATGACAGCTCGCCGCTTAAACTGTTAGTGGTGGGTGGTTCGCTCGGTGCGCAAGTGTTAAATGAGACGCTGCCAAAAGCACTGGCTTTGATTGACCGTCCGTTTGAGGTCCGTCATCAATGTGGACGCAATAATGAGGCCGCCACGCAAGCGGCGTATGACAGTGAAGCGTTAAGCGCCCATCAGTTTACGGTACAGCCATTTATTGATGATATGGCAGCCGCGTATAATTGGGCGGATATTGTGGTTTGTCGGGCGGGTGCTTTGACGGTAACTGAAATTCAAAACGTCGGTATAGCGGCGATATTTGTACCGCTACCAAGCGCGGTTGATGACCATCAGACGGCAAATGCACGCACCTTGACCTCACACAAAGCAGGGATTTTGCTGCCACAAAGCGAGCTGACGCCCAAAAGTTTGAGTAGTGAGCTTGCGATGCTAGATAGGCGTGCTTGTTTAGAGATGGCAGAAAAAGGTCATGCGCTTGCCAACCGCCATGCCTGCCAACAGGTAGCCGATATTATCTGGCAGGCCTTATAAAAGCTGATTGTCTTAATCATTATTTTATTACCTATTATTTTTATTACGTATTATTAACCAAATTTGTTTGTCTACAATAAAGAGAAAACCCTATGCCAACCTCTGCTAAAGCCTTAACTAAGCGTTTGATTGAAATACCAGAAATGCGCCGTATTCAGCATCTGCATTTTGTCGGTATTGGTGGCTCGGGGATGTGCGGTATCGCTGAGGTTATGAACAATCAAGGCTATGAAGTCAGTGGTTCTGATATCGCTGAGAGCTTGGTGACTAAGCGCTTAGAGCAGATTGGTATTACTATTGCGATTGGTCATGATTCCAAAAACATCGCCAATGCCGATGTTATCGTCGTATCGTCTGCTATCGACCGTAGTAATCCTGAAGTCAAAGCGGCGCTTGAAGCGCGTCTGCCAGTGGTACGCCGTGCTGATATGCTCGGCGAGTTGATGCGCTATCGCCATGGTATCGCCGTTGCTGGCGCACATGGTAAAACCACCACCACCAGTTTGCTGACAACCATGATGGCAGAAGCGCAGCTTGATCCCACCTATGTGATTGGCGGTAAGCTCAATGCCTCAGGTAAAAATGCCGCGCTCGGTAGCAGCCGTTATTTGGTTGCCGAAGCCGATGAATCTGATGCGTCATTCTTATCTTTACATCCGATGGCGGCGATTGTTACCAATATCGATCAAGACCATATGGAAACCTATGGCAATAGTTTTGACAACTTAAAAGCCGCTTATATCCAGTTTTTACAAAATATGCCGTTTTATGGTTTGGCGGTGGTCTGCGGTGACGACCCTGAATTGTACTCCATGATTGATGATATTGGTCGTCCAGTATTAACCTTTGGTCTTGAACCTTTTAACGATGTACAAGCCGTTGACTTGGTCAGCGAAGGCACCAAAACTCACTTTACCGTCTTGCGCCGCGACCATGAGCCATTGCGTCTAACCTTGAATATCCCGGGTGTACACAATGTTTATAATGCGCTGGCTGCTATTACTATGGCAACCGACGAAGGCGTAGATGACGAAGCGATTAAGCGCGCCCTGCAGAAATTCGAAGGCGTTGGTCGCCGCTTTGAGCAGCATGCCTCCGTAGATATCGATGATGGCAATGTATTGCTTATTGACGATTATGGTCATCACCCAAGAGAAGTCGACGCGACCATTAAAGCGGCCCGTCAAAGCTTCCCTGAGCGCCGTTTAGTGATGATGTTCCAGCCACATCGTTATAGCCGCACCCGTGATTGTTTCGATGATTTTGTCGAAGTGCTTTCAAGCGTCGATGAGTTATTGTTATTGGATGTGTATCCTGCTGGTGAAAGCCCGATTGCTGGTGCCGATACCAAAGCCTTGGCACGTAGTATCCGTTTGCGCGGTGCCGTTGAACCGACGATTATCGATAAGGATAATTTGGCACCAGTCATGCAGCGTTTGCTTCAAGCGCATGACATGTTGATTACCCAAGGTGCGGGTAATGTTGGACAAATAGCGATCGAATTGGCCGCCAATAATTTATATATCAAATAAGCCGCAAACGAATTTTAGGAACGAGACTCATGACTACTCATAACCAAGAAAACAATAACCAAGAAAATGAAAATAACATGGATAAAAGTATCGATAATAAAAATATCGATAATAATATCAATGTTGGGGCGAACACCTCCATTACCAATCCAGAGGCAGCCCTAGCAGCTGCTGCCCAAGCTGAGAGTGAAGGTGTGGAAAATAAACAATCAAGCCAAGATACATTCTTAAATGTCGCTCCTAGTAAAGTAAAAAATGCGAGTGAATTTGGGAAAGTGGCTGTGGTATATGGCGGCAGTAGCAATGAGCGCAGTGTCTCTTTAGATAGTGGCGCGGCCGTTTTACAAGCGCTGCAAAACCAAGGCGTTGATGCCACGCATTTTGACCCGAAAAACCAAGATATTACTGAGCTTCGTCAATATGACCGCGTGTTTAACGTTTTGCATGGTCGCGGCGGCGAAGACGGTCTGCTACAAGGCGTGCTGCAATGGTTTAATATTCCGCAGACCGGTTCTGGTATTTTGGCATCAGCACTGGGTATGGACAAAGTACGTACCAAGCAGCTGTGGCAAGGTTGTGGTTTATCGACCGCACCGTTTTCATTGCTAACTGCTGATACCGACTGGCAGCAAGTGGTTAATATGCTAGGACTGCCGCTGATTATCAAACCAGTCCATGAAGGCTCAAGCATTGGTATGACCAAGGTTAATAATCTTGATGAGCTTCCTGCTGCGTATGCAACCGCCGTACAATGCGGTGATGCGGTGATGGCTGAGCGTTGGATTACCGGTCGCGAATTTACCATTGTTATTATCGATGATGAAGCCTATCCGGTTATTCGCCTTGAGCCTGCTGATATCACCAACTTCTATGATTTTGAAGCCAAATACAACCGTAACGATACCAGCTACTACATTCCCTGCGGTCTAAGCGCTGCGGATGAAAAGCATTTGCAAGATTTGAGCTTGGCTGCATTCCGTGCGGTTGATGCAAAAGGTTGGGGACGTATCGATGCGATGCAAGACGAAGCGGGCAACTTTTGGCTGCTTGAGATTAATACCGTACCGGGCATGACCAGTCATAGTTTGGTGCCAATGGCGGCCAAAGCTCGCGGCATGGATTTTGAGAGCTTGTGTTGGCATATTTTGGCGCAAACCGTATAAGTATCGATTAACGATTTTGCCGCTAATAGCTGTACGACTGATAAATGCACGACTGATAAATAGAAGAGGTTTACTTAATAAACGTTCAATTGGCTATTAAATAACTGATTGGACGTCTTATATATAGGTATGCAAATATTTAGCATTAAGCTGCCAATTATGTCTCGGCTAAAACCAGCTTTACAAACTACTTAATGATGGTAATTAGCCTGTATAAATATTGTCAAATGTATCGCTAGAGCTGCTATAGCACAGCTTCATGTAAACTTGTGTAAATTCGTTGTTAGTAGTAGGGGTTAGGCTATTGTTTAAACGTAAAATACGTTAATATTGTAAATATTGGTCTATATTCGTGATATTTATGGTTATTTGCGCCGCTATCTCTTAAGTCATTCATTAAATGAGAAAAATGTTACGTTTTAATGACGATAAGCGCACGTTATAAACCGTTTTAGACAAATAAATTGATAATATGTTAGTTTTATAGATTCCTGCGAATGTTTAGCAGATTTACCTTTAATAGAAGCACTATTAGCGTTATGCAAATAGCTTTAAGCAAAAATAGGGACGAAGTTTATTATGACTCAAACTGTCAATGACGTCGCTGACTTGATGAGTGATAAGACCCGTCGCCCGACATCTAGTTTTCAAGTACCGACTTCGGTCAGATATTTCTTTACGGTACTGGTGTTGGGTTTGCTTGTGCTGATATTAATCATGGGTGGTAAGGCATTACGCGACGCACCGCCCGCTGCTATTCATGTCGATAATCGAGATTTGACATTTGCGCAATATCAAGCGTTACAGCATGTCATGAGCCAACAGAGTGTGAGCAGTTTTTTCACCTCGGACCTGCAGGCACTAAGAGATATTACCACCAGTTTGGCTTGGGTTGACCAAGTGAGCGTGAGCCGTGATTGGCAGCGTGGTATAGTCGTTAAAGCCTTACCAAAACAGCCGGTGGCAAATTTCGGCACTGAGCGTTTGGTTGATGCAAAAGGGGCGGTTTTTGTTCCTGCTGACAGTCGAGATTTAACGCAAGAGCGTTTTGCGACGTTGCAAGGTGATATGGCGCAAGCGCCCGTTATTATGCAACAAATGCAGCAAGTCAATGATTGGTATGCGCCGCTTGGTATGCAGGTTGAAGATATCATTTTGTCACCAAGAATGACGTGGCTGATTCGCTTTGATAATGGTCAACGTGTCATCGTTGATAATGAAAATACCGCGCAAAAACTGTTGAATTTAAGTCAGCTGCTCGGCAATCAGTTAAGCAATCGCCGCGATGAAATACAGTCTGTCGATCTTCGTTACAAAAATGGATTTACTATCGCATGGAATCTGGCGCCGCCAAAAACTACTGAAACACCACCGTAAATGAATAAAACATCAAGAAAGCAGTCAAAACCTTATATTTGTCTGCTTTCTTAATATAAAGAGTTAACATACAATATCACCGCGTGCTGCTAGCGCTTTTTAATGATTTAATGGAGACGTCATCTGGTCTCCTGTTTAGCGATAATTTGTCTGGTACCATGAAAAATACTGAAAATCTGGTTGTTGTCCATCTAAGTGCCACGGCAGTATATGTCGTCATTGGCAGTGTTGTCTCTGCAAAAGACATTCGTATTATGGGTGTGGGGCAAGTTAAAAATAGCGACTTTTATCAAGGTCAGATAAAGCATCGTGAACGTTTGCAGGGCGCTATCAAACAAGCCATTCAAGAAGCCGAAGATACGGCCAATTGCCGTGTACATAGTGTCTGGTTGACCATGGCGACGCCTGAGCTATTAAGTAAAAATAGTGCAGGCGATGTCAGAGTCGAAGACGAAGTCGTCCGTGCCAAAGATATGGTGCAAGCGCTGTCAAATGCAAAATCGCAAGACTTGTCGCCTGATTATTATTTGATGCATTGCTGCCAGCAAGGTATCTATATCGACAACCAAGAATTTATGGTTGATGATGCTATTGATATGGTCGCGCACAATATCACTGTGATGTATCACATGATGATGATGCCAGTATCTAGCCGTCAGAATATCCAAAAATTATTACAAAGCTGTGACGTCGGTATTGACCATATCGTTTTTGATGCGGTTACCAGCGCCGAATACAGTTTGATGAGTGATGAGCGTCAGCAAGGGGTTTGCTTGGTCGATATCGGTGCGAGTACCACCAGTATTTGCGTCTATAAAGAAAATAAGCTGATTTTCACCCACTGTATCGCTACCGGCAGTCATGAAGTAACGATGGATATCTCAGCCGACGTTGGGATCTCTATGATAGAGGCGGAAAGGCTGAAAAAAACGTATGGTACCGTTGATATCAATAGCGTTGATCCTAGCTCATTCTTTCTCTTTAAGCCGCAAGGGTCGGGCGATGAAATTAATATTGGTACGTATAATTTAGCGCGTATTATTGAAGCGCGATATGTGCAGATTTTTACTGAAGTGGTTCGCCAATTACATGATGCGGATTTGCTAGGCTATATTGATAAAGGCATTGTACTCACAGGCGGTGGCAGCGCTATTAAAGGCATGATACCTTTTGCCAAAAAGCTGCTGAAAATGCCGGTGGTATTGACCAATACCCATCCTGCTATTAGTGCTTATAATCATTTTGATAATGATGAATCGTTTAAGCAGCTGAATATGCAGGTCAATGATCGCGCTTATCAAACCGCGTTTGGTACATTACTATATAGTCAAAGCGAGCAGTTTCGCCGTAGTGAAAAAAGTGAGCCGGAAGCGATTCAAAAGAATCGTGTCACGGGTGTTTTTCAAAGTGCAGGGCAACGTTTTGCCAGTGTACTCAAAAAGATATTATAATCTGCTGTAAACTTACTCAGATGAAGCAGTTAAGAGCCTGCCGCAGTATTATAGGTAAGCATATTTAAAGCAACACCCTGTACAATAACGGCATATATAGGCTAAGCACAACTATTTAAGCCTTTGCCCTGTTTTATTTAAATACATTTATATATAGTAAGTCGATAGCGCGCCATATGAGTGTGTTACCACGTATCGACCATCACGCTATCTGCAACTGGAGAAACCTTTTTATGTCAAAATACACCATGCCAGATGATAATCAGCTTCAAAACAACGGCCAGGCAAGCTTCACTGTATTCGGTGTGGGCGGCGGCGGCGGTAATGCGGTTGAGCATATGGTACAACAAGGGATTAGAGGTGTAACGTTTGTCTGTGCCAATACGGATAAACAAGCGCTCGATCGTCTGACAGCGCCGCATAAATTGCAGCTTGGTGCTAAGACCAACCGTGGTCTTGGCGCAGGGGCAAACCCAGAAGTGGGCCGTGAAGCCGCAGAAAGCGAAGAAGAAGCCATCCGTGCCTTACTTGAACACTCAGACATGGTCTTTATAACCGCGGGTATGGGTGGTGGTACAGGTACGGGCGCCGCTCCAGTGGTTGCGCGTATTGCTAAAGAGATGGAAGTGTTGACGGTCGCAGTTGTGACCACACCATTTAAATTTGAAGGTGGCAAACGTATCAAGGCTGCTAAGGCTGGTATCGAGCAGTTGACCAATTTCGTTGACTCTATCATTACCATTCCAAACGACAAACTTATGAGTGTGTATGGCAACATCTCTATGCAAGATGCCTTCAAAAAAGCTGATGACGTCCTGTTGCATGCGGTACAAGGTATTGCAGAAACCATCGCTAGCGAAGGTATGATTAATATTGACTTTAACGATATCCGCACCGCGATGACAGCTAAAGGTCATGCGATGATGGGTATCGGTCGCGCCAGCGGCGATGATCGTGCGCGTCAAGCGACCGAGAAAGCCATCAGATCGCCATTGCTTGATGATTTGCGTTTAGAGAATGCCAAAGGCTTGCTTGTTAACGTCATCTCTTCTGAATCTTTATCATTGGATGAGATGAGCAAAATCAGTGTCATCGTTGAAGAAATTACTGATATAGATGATGCGCATATTTTCTATGGTTCAGTGATTGATGAAAAAATGGGTGATGATTTACATGTAACAGTCATCGCAACCGGTCTGACTTTAGATGAAAATGCTGGTCAAGAGCCTGAAGTGGTAGAGCAGCCTGTGCCATCGGTAAACAGCACCCAGCCTGTTGATCCAAACTTACATACCAGCGCGCTCAACAGTCAAAAACAGTCGCAAGCTCAGTATCAAGAAAGCCCGATACGCGCAAATGTGACGCAAGAGCAGCCTAAAACTAAAACCAACAGTATTCAAGATTATCTTAAGCGCCAACAGAACAAATAGTGCTTAGAATAAGTAGGCATTAAAATGAATGCTTGTTGTAGATAGTATGAATAAAAAAGAGCCAGTATTTCGATACTGGCTTTTTTGTGCCTGTCTTTAGGCTTTGTCTATTTATAAGCGAGCTATTTATACAACCTTTATAAATAAAGTGACGCTCTATCCAATTGCTGCTTATAAATAGCTATAAACCGTTATTTATCGCTGATTGACAGTTTATTGTCTGCTAAAAGTCATCGTTAAAATAATGACGATAAGTGTTATCAATCAAAGACATAAGCAAATTAACGCTTTTTAGCGCTAGCGAAATAGGGTCGGGTAATGCTACACTATGTCAATTGTAACAAAATATGTGAGAAGACAGCCATGAACCAACGAACCATAAAAACAGCGATAGCCGTTACAGGTACTGGTCTTCATAGTGGTCAACCTGTTGACTTAGAGTTTCATCCACAGCCGATCAATACCGGTATCGTATTTGAACGTTCTGATATTGTCGGTAGCAATCCTATTCCTGCCAGTGCCTTTTTGGTACAAGATACCATGATGTCATCGAATCTCGTATTTGGTGGCACCCGTGTGGGCACTGTTGAGCATTTGCTCAGTGCGGTTGCGGGACTTGGCGTTGATAACCTGTTAATCCGCGTGTCAGCGTCAGAGATACCGATTATGGATGGTAGTGCCGCCCCATTTGTGGGACTGCTGCTACAAGCAGGATTTTGTGAACAAGAAGCGGCAAAGCGCTTTATTAAGATTGTGCGCCCAGTACGCGTCAAAGTTGACGATAAATGGGCAGAGCTACGTCCTTATGAAGGCTTTGAGCTCAATTTCGAGATTGATTTTGACCATCCTGCCATTGATAAAGATTTTCAGCATGCACAATTGCAGTTTTCCACGCAAAACTTCATTGAGCAATTGAGCTCAGCGCGTACTTTTGGTTTCTTACGTGATATCGAAACCTTGCGTCAGAACAACTTGGCGTTAGGCGGCAGCATGGACAATGCCATTGTCATTGATGATGCCAGTATCCTTAATGAAGAAGGCTTACGCTTTAATGATGAATTTGTACGTCATAAAATTTTAGATGCGCTAGGCGATTTATATCTGATTGGCTATCCGATTTTAGGTCGTTTTAATGCGTATAAGTCTGGTCATGCACTAAATAATATGTTGGTACGTGAGATATTATCAGATCCTGATAACTTTGAAATTGTAACTTTTGATGACAATGTAACCTGTCCTATCGAATATTTACCATTAAATGGTTTAACAGTTGAAGGATGAATACAGGAATATACACGAAGTATCGAAACATTTACGCAATATTACATAAGATGGTTATAAGTAGCGCTAAATAATATTCGTTTAAATAGATATTTTCTTTCTCATTTTACCAATAACCTGCTTCAGAGTAGGTAAAATAAAAGATGTGGGAAATAATAAAATCATCTGTCAGTGAGGTTTACATTGTGAATGGCACTGACAGATGATTTTTTTTGTTGACGAAATTACAAAAACGCAGCTTTATCGGCGTCAATTACGGGTTTAATTTACATAAGTTTACAGAGTAAAGCGAGTATTTTTACGGATTAATCAGGCGCAAAAGTGCCTTTTTGAGATTTTCATCAGTGGTGACATGCTCTGCAGCCTGTGATATAGTCCGCTTTGTGTTTTGGCTAAGAGCCTGATTTTCATGGGCTTTACGAGGCTTTGATAAGGGTGCCGACAAGGCTTGTGATGATTTGGGATAATCGTTATGAGCAGAATTTTTGGCTACTACGACGCGGATTTGCTTGAGTTGTTTAAATGTAATTGACTGCTCTGTTAACACCTGCAAATAAGCGCTCTGTAAATAGCGAATATGATTGGCGGCAGTCATCGAGCCCACACTGAGTATAAGTTGCTCAGAGGTTAAGCCCACGACCCAGCAGTTATCGAGGATTTCCTCAGGTAGACAATCTACCAAAAGCTCTTTTACTTCGGTCGTAGCTTGCAGATATAAACGCATATTATCAGCCAATGTTTGAGGTAGCGCACTACCAGCAAAGGCTTGATGATCGATAAGTTTAGCAAGTCGGTTAGGTTGTTTTTTTGACATCGTGAACACTCATCTAATAGGTGACAAAATCGATATTCATCATAAACAGCGAGCTTTTGTACTAAGGATTTTATCATGTTTATTTCATGGTCATCTTCCCTAAATTAATTCATGCTTTGTCACGGATGACGAGCAATCCTGTATTCACAATAGGTAGTAAATTTATGAAACAAGCTTTATTAATTTTGTCAGTATTGGGAATGGGTATAGCACAGACGAGTGGTGCTGTCGAAACAACCTTTCAACCAAATAATACCTTGAGTCATACCATCACCAATATCTCTACTTCTGCGAACTACGGTTCAAGTCGCAATATCTATAGCACTAAAAGTGGTGCTTATGTCTCAAGCAATGATGAAATCAGTCAAGCAATTGACAATCTTAGTGCCCATGCTAAGCAAAAAGAATATCAGCTTGCCTCGCTAACCAGCCGCTTGTCTTATGAGCAGCGTCAGCAGCAAGCAAGCTCAGTGCCAGATCGTTATTCTGCACCTGCGATTGCCGCCGCCAATGCTTCACGTGTGGCGCTATCTAGCAGTAGTGGTTACTGTGCTCGTTATGTGCGTAAAGCCCTACAATCAGCGGGTTATGAATTTACGCCTAACCCTTCAGCGTATCAGTATGCCTCTCGTGGCACATTGGCCCAAGCTGGCTTTACTAAAATCAGTAACAATACGCAGCCACAAGTAGGCGACGTCGTGGTCTATGATCGCACCTCAAGACGCCCGCATGGCCATATTCAAATATTTGATGGTAATGATTGGGTTTCTGACTTCCGTCAAAACAGCATTAGCCCATACAGCGGTCATCATAACTACACGACATGGCGCGATTCAAAATACGTCGATGATGCATCAGATCGCGGTATCTACCTTGCAATGGCTGACAAATAAGCAGCAGCTAGATGTAACGTAATTCAAAAGTTTTCTCCGAACCCAGTAATGCTCTTTATGACATTACTGGTTTTTTTTGCTTGGCATAAAGAGGTTATTTGATTAAAGAAGCTATGTAGTTGGAGAAGGTGCTTAATTTAAGCAGCTATCTAGCCAGTGCTGCCTGCTTATCAAATATTGACCAATATTGCAGATTGTGAAAATCGGGCGGGGAGGCGTGTGTGGGCGCAAAATATAACGCCGTTGTACCAAACCTTGTACCAAACGTCGTAGCAAAGCTTAAAATCACACAGGGATGAATATATTCAATGCCAGTATCGTCGATAAAAGCCTTTGCGTTGGATAGTTGGCTTAAGGGCACAGTAAATCTGCGCTGATAAAGATAAGAGTTAGCGGTGCTGGTATTAGGTGTCAATGAATCGATAGCAGGTTCGATTTGCGCTGATAAGGAGTTTTGCTTTGCGTTGGCAGTACCATTATTCGCAATGCCATTACTTGCAGGGCAATGGCTGGCTGTCCAGTTAATAAACGCCCGTGTTTGCCCATCAGGTTGTAAAAGCGGCGTTGGCGGCAGTGTCGCAGGATTACGATAGCTTGTAAACTCGTAAAGCGCATAACGACCGTCAGGGCTGGCATTAACTTCAATATAAGCGCTAGTTTTATTAGCATCCGCTCCATCAATACCAATCTCATTAATATCATTTATCGAAGCGCTATTATTTATTAACCTGCTATTTATTAAGCCGCCTGCTAAAAAGCACTCAAGGCAAGTTTGCTCCCATAAATAATCTGCAAATCCTACCTGCGTCGGTTGCCATGTTGGCCAGTCTAATTGCGCCGCTAACGATTTAAGTGGCAGCGTTATGTGATAATCAAGCTGTAAATACCACTTTGGCTGCTGAGTACTTCGGGTTATCTGTGCGGTTTGGGCTATCTGATTTGTTTGAGCTAAGGTTACGATGACTTCTACCTGAATGCTTTGTAAGTCTTCTATCGTCACGCCAAGAGTCTGGGCATCAGCGGCAAGGGTGTCGGTTGCGAGGCATAGATGAAAAGTTTGGCTCATAAGTTAATAATATCCGCAGTTTAATAGTATTAAGGATATCTTATAGGCGGTTCGCTATAAAATGAACACAGAGCTACTGGTATTAACTTTGTGCAGCCTCTATCTGCGTAGGCACAGCAAGCAAGAAAAATGAATACCAGTAGCGCGTTATAATACTTGTACTGATTTTATTTAGGACTGACTATAAATAGAAAACAGGAAATAGCTTATAAATAGCATAAAAGCCGCGAGCAAAATGCTGAGCGGCTTTTATTAGATAGGATAGAACATAAACTAAGCTGAAAATAACAACTTACTGCGCATGACGAGCAAGGTTTGATAGCTTAGGATTGGCATGTGGGTTTTTACGTAGCAAAAGCGCCATACGACCAATTGAATGAACCAAAGAGGCATTAGCCGCTGCTGCAAGCTGAGCGCCGATGACATCGCGTTCTTCTTTGGTGCCAGCTGGCAGCTTTACTTTGATAAGTTCATGATCCGTTAAAGCGCGATCAATCTCTTCAGTGATGCTTGGGGTAATACCTTTGTTGCCAATCATAACGATAGGTTTTAGGTCATGACCAATGCCTTTTAGGCGTTTGATGGTAGCGTTATCGAGTTGCATATAATTCCTAGATGTTGGTAAAAATAAAAGATGGTGCTATTGAGAGCAGATAATGACCATTATAGATAATCTGTGGTCATCTTGCATGAGATCAGCAGGATTTTGCACGATTTTACGTGATGAAAATGTTAAACTGAAAGTATGAGTACATTATAAACGCTACGGTCTTATAAAGCAGTGTTTTCACCAAGAGAATTTAACCGTAAAAAGTTATAAGGTGCATAAGAGGTTCAATAGCTAATTTAGCTAGGTAACTTAAGCGCCTAGTAATAGCTATGTTGTAGATAATTGTTTTATCAATAGACAGATATTGAATCGTCATAGATAACCACGTTATAAGCCGCTAGCCGTATTTTGCAAAGTAATAGGAGCAGTCATTTTGGTCACGCGTATTGAAAATAAAAAGTTGTCAAAAAGCAGCAGTGCTTGGATGCAGGAGCACATTGACGATCCTTATGTGAAAAAAGCCCAAATAGATGGCTACCGTGCCCGTGCTGCTTATAAGTTGCTTGAGATTAATGAGAAGACCAATCTGATTAAAAAAGGCATGACCGTCGTCGATTTAGGCAGTGCGCCGGGTAGTTGGTCGCAAGTCGCTGGCAAATTGGTCGGTGAAAAAGGCGTGTTGATTGCCTCTGATATTTTGCCAATGGATACCTTGCCCGATGTTACCTTTATTCAGGGCGACTTTCGCGAGGCAGAAGTGTTTGACCGTATCATGGCAGAAGTGGGCGATAAACAGGTCGATGTGGTGTTGTCCGATATGGCACCCAATACCGCTGGCAATAGTGCTATCGATCAGCCGCGCATGATGTATTTATGCGAGCTGGCAGTCGATTTCGCCCTCGCAACCTTACCAGAAGGTGGCGCGCTTATTATGAAAGTGTTTCAAGGCGAGGGTACACAGGAATTACGCAAGCAGATGCAGGCGGATTTTAGTAAAATTCGTAGTATCAAACCGGGTGCTTCACGACCACGCTCAAAAGAGATGTTTTGGATTGCCATCAAGTAGTAGGTATGCAAACCTTTCTATAAAATGGTTTTAAGGTCAATCAGTTGCGCAAATTTCCCAGATGATGGGATTTCATCATCAAGAGTATTGCTGATTAACATAAAACCGCTACAATCGATAACTGAATAAATAGGAATGCTGCTTGAATTATTCAGGTTAGCACCACATATCATGGTATATTAACTTTGTTTTGAATCTATATCGTTTTAAATATATACCTATATATTAAGGCTGTGTTTTAAACAGAGTTGTTTTAAGCAAAGTCGTTTAATAGTAAGCGCTTTATTGGCTCAGTTATTTATGTTCGTTTGTCTATTTATTTTGTTTGGGGTTTTAAGTCATTTAAATCCAAGCTTAAACGATAATTTACAAATGGCTATTGAATAATGAGGCATACGTTTGCATATAGACGTCACGTGTTTAACAAACACACCAATAAGTAAGGGATGGGAATAACTAGTGAGCGACATGGTAAAAAATACCTTATTGTGGCTGGTGGTAATCGGCGTTTTAGTGCTGGTGTTTAGCGGCTTTGATCAATCTTCTGAGCCGGATAGCCTTAACTACTCTGAGTTTGTGACCGCTGTGTCAGAAAACCAAGTAGCCAGTGTTGAAATCGATGGCGAGCAAATCACCGGCGAAAAGAAAAATGGCTCATCATTTGAGACCATTCGACCAGCCGTGGCTGATGAACAGCTAATGCCGCTATTGCGTGAAAACCAAGTTGAGGTGCAAGGTACCGCGCCTAAACGTCAAAGTGTCTTGATGCAACTATTGATAGCCAGTTTCCCAATTTTATTAATTATTGGTCTGTTCCTATTCTTTATGCGTAATATGCAGGGCGGCGCTGGCGGTAAAGGCGGTGGTCCGATGAGCTTTGGTAAATCAAAAGCCAAAATGCTGACCGAAGACCAAATCAAGGTTAACTTTGATGACGTTGCTGGCTGTGAAGAAGCCAAAGAAGAAGTCGTTGAAGTCGTTGAGTTCTTGCGTGACCCTGATAAATTCACCAAATTGGGTGCGACAATTCCACGCGGTATCTTGATGGTAGGTCCTCCGGGTACCGGTAAGACGCTGTTAGCGAGAGCAATCGCTGGTGAAGCTAAAGTACCGTTCTTCTCAATTTCAGGTTCTGACTTTGTTGAGATGTTCGTCGGTGTTGGTGCATCGCGTGTGCGTGATATGTTCGAACAAGCGAAGAAAAGCGCGCCTTGTATCATCTTTATTGATGAGATTGATGCGGTCGGTCGTCATCGTGGCTCAGGTATGGGCGGCGGTAACGATGAGCGCGAGCAGACATTGAACCAATTATTGGTTGAGATGGATGGTTTTGAAGGCAATGAAGGCGTTATCGTCATTGCGGCGACCAACCGTGCAGACGTACTGGATAAAGCATTACTGCGTCCGGGTCGTTTTGACCGTCAGGTGCAAGTAGGTCTGCCAGATATCAAAGGTCGCGAACAAATCCTGAAAGTGCATTTACGTAAATTACCAAATACTATCGGTGTTGATGCGCATGCATTGGCGCGTGGTACTCCTGGATTTAGTGGTGCGCAGTTAGCCAACCTTGTGAATGAGGCGGCCTTATTTGCCGCGCGTCGTAACAAGCGCAGCGTCGATATGAATGACTTTGAAGATGCAAAAGACAAGCTATATATGGGTCCTGAGCGTAAATCAATGGTCATCCGTGAAGAAGAGCGCCGTGCGACTGCTTATCATGAGGCGGGTCATGCCTTAGTTGCTGAGTTGCTACCGGGTACCGACCCTGTGCATAAAGTAACGATTATGCCGCGTGGTTTTGCCCTTGGGGTGACGTGGCAGCTGCCTGAGCACGACCAAACCAGTATGTATAAATCAAAAATGCTCAGTGATATTGCGATTTTATTTGGTGGTCGTATCGCAGAAGAAGTATTTATCAATCAGATGTCGACGGGTGCCTCAAACGACTTTGAACGTGCTACCAAGATGGCACGAGCGATGGTTACCAAATACGGTATGTCAGATGCGCTAGGTATCATGGTCTATGAAGATGATGATAACTCACAAGGTTACTTCGGTGGCGGTGGTCGGACGATTTCAGAAGCGACGCAACAAAAAGTCGATGAAGAAGTACGCCGTATGTTAGAAGAGCAGTATGACATCGCGCGCGAATTGATTGAAGGCAATCAAGAAAAAATTCATGCGATGGTAGATGCTTTGATGAAATGGGAAACCATTGACCGCGATCAATTGCAGGATATTCTAGCTGGCGAAGAACCGCGTCCGCCAAGAGTTTATCAGCATAATGAAGTAAACTTATCAAAAAATGATGTTAAAACCACGACTTCAACACCGCCGCCATTACCAGCGATGTAGTTTCTGGTTTATTAATGTAGTTTTTTAAGATTGCATCTATTTTTGATAGAAAAAGCCCTTTTTAATAAAGGGCTTTTTTGTTGCTACAATTTCATGAAGGCTTTAGGACAGCATCAGATTTGCTGCTATCATAGGCATTATAGCTTGGTAGATTATCACGACAGCTAAAACGATTTTACGAACTGAATTTATAATGGATACCTTATGTCATTATTCCAACCTTTACCTAATTATACGGTGATAAGTCGCGATAAAGTATTAGATTTATCGCAGCCGCATATCATGGGTATTTTAAATGTCACCCCAGATTCTTTTTCTGACGGTGGGCAGTTTAATGCTATCGATAGCGCCCTTGCTCATGCTAAAGAGATGATTGCCGCAGGTGCAAGCATTATCGATATCGGCGGTGAATCTACTCGTCCAAATGCGCAAGCCGTGGCGACTAGCGATGAGATAAAGCGCGTTGTTCCAGTGGTCAAAGCGATTCGTCAGCAGCTAGGAAGCATAGGTAAAGACATTTGGCTCTCTATCGATACCAGTAACCCGGCGGTTATGCAGGCAGCTTTTGATGCCGGCGCAGATATTTGGAATGATGTACGAGCGCTTAAGCGTGATGGTGCGGCGGCAATGGCAGCCAAGCTGGATATTCCTGTCATGCTGATGCACATGCGCGGTGAGCCGACGACGATGAATAATTTGGCACAGTATGATGATGTGATTAAAGACGTCAGTGCCGAGCTAGCAGCGCGTATTGATGAGGTAACGAATGTCGGCGTTAAGCGTGAGAAAATCATTATCGATCCAGGTTTTGGCTTTGCAAAAGACTATGAGCATCATCGCGCACTATTAAGTCAGCTTGATAGCCTGCAAACGCTTAAATTGCCAATAATGTTTGGTATTTCACGGAAGCGCTTTTTAGCAGAAGTACTGACTAAAAGTGGAGTCGAAGCTGTTGCTACTACCCAAGCGCTAGAGCGTGATGCGGTAGGAACGGCGGCTGGAATCTTTGCGCTACAGCAGGGCGCTAGTATTATTCGTACCCACAATGTCGCTATGATGCAGCAAGCCGTGGCATTATGGCAGCAATTATCAAGTTATCATCAAGGCTAATAGGCTACTACCTTTTTATAAAATGATTTTTATAAGAAAGCTTTTTATAAACGGTATCTTTATAAATACAGCTTAATCCTATTATTTATTAACCTTATCATTTATCTAAATATCTATTCAGTTAAATATCATTTAAACCTATGGGAACACTTTTATGACGACTCGCAATCAACCAGAGCCAAGCAATCAACCAGAGCCAAGCAATCAACCAGAGCCAACTATCGAGCAACGCCGCATTATTTATCAAGCCCGCCGCGGATTAAAAGAATTAGACTTTTATATTGACCCTTATATTAAAGAGTTGTATTTAACCGCTGATCCCAGTGAACAGGCAACTTTTGCAGAAATGCTGACCCATGAAGACCCTGATTTATTGGATTATTTTACCAATCAAAGCCGTCCAGAAAATGAAGCCATATGGGATTTGGTCAATAAAATTAAGACATGGCGCCATAGTAAAGACTTGACGTAATTATTTAATATTTATTTTAAGCCTGCTTGGGTATTCAATTATGATATCGCCAACTTCGCTACGTATCGATGCACCTATTCAGCCTGCAAGCTGTTTGCGCCTGTTATTTTATATGCTCTTAGCAAGTGTGATGGTGATATTGACAGGACTTGCGTCCATGGCGTTGTGGCAATATGTACTGATATTTGTGGTTAGCGTCGCCGTCGTCAGCTACTTAGCGTTATCGCGCCCGATATTAATGCATCTAAGCCAGCCGCCATTGAATAAAAGCGTTTATCAGCATTGGCAACTACTCATGCGTAGCAGTCGCGGTGATGCCCTATGGCAGGCAGAGCTTACGGCGGTGAGTAGCTATCCATGGGTTATATGCTTAAGTTTTATTATCATAGAACCTTATCAGCGTCATTTATCAGTAACGGTATTTCGCGATCAAGTCAGCGCAGAACACTGGCGCGAATTAACGATTTTGGCAAATACCATTTCTCATTAAACTGCCTAAATAAAGCCAGTCTCATATTTATGATTGGCATTCCTTGCATTTATTTTCTTGTTAATCGCTAACGATCTACTACATCCCATAACAAAATGCCTATCTAGATAGCGAAAGAGATTTGCTATATTGCAATTAAGCGTCAATAGCTAACTTATTTAAGTGTTTGTTTAAACCGACCTGTTTATAACCACTTGCCATATTTCTGGTAAATGGCTATTTGCATGAGTTAACTGAATGCAAAGCTTTTGATAATGACTGTTTTATAATAAAAAGGAAGCGATTATGAGTTTATTAGGGAATTTAGTGAGCCAAGTTGCCCGCAGTGCCATGGATCCAGAAGATGCACAGCGCAATCCGGTCAATCAACGTATCAATCCACGCTGTACCGGCGGATTAGGGGATATTTTGGGCGGCGTATTGGGCGGCGGTAATCAGCCGAGTGGTTACAATCCGCAGCAGTATGAGCGCCGCGCTGATAATGGCTTTGGCCTAGACGATATCATTGGTGGGCTCACAGGCGCCAACCAACGCGGTGGTATGAGCTCAGGTGCTGGCGGACTTGGCGATATTTTAGGTAGCGTATTAGGTGGTCAGGCGACTGGCGGTCGAACCTCTAGAAGTGGCTTTGGCGGTAAAGGCATGCTGATCGCTGCGCTTATGCCTATGGTGCTCAGCTGGATTAAACGTAATGGTGGTTTAAGTGGCGCTTTATCAAAAATTACTGGTATGGGGTATGACAATCAAGCGCGTTCTTGGATGAGTAATCAAGAAGCCAATGATAATTTAGACCCTAATGAAATTACCCGTTTATTTGATGAAAGCGAAATCCAGCAGGTAGCCGCGCATACTGGCGCAAATGAGATGGAAGTACGTCAAGGTCTCGCTGAGCTGTTGCCTGAAGTGATGAATCAATTGACGCCCAATGGCAATTTGGATAATGAACCTGAAGCCAACGAAGAGATTGATCAAATTATGAATCAATTATCGAGCCGCTTAGGGACGTTAAAATAATTGAGCACTTTGAAATTCAGTATGATTAAACGTCAAATTTAGCCAAGATATCATAAAAAAGGAGCGCTTTTAATAAAGTGCTCCTTTTTTATGACCAATTATTTAGCGCTGTCATTAATAACTTATCTCCGTATATTTATGCTGTATGCTAAATAAATATGTTAAAAATAGTCAACAATAGAAAAATGCTGATATAAATCTTATAAGATGTTCATATGACCCATGTATTTTTCCTATCGCAGTTACTATTGCGATAGCATTTCATATGACATGACTGTGTGATTTTATAAGCATTGATAAGGATATATTTCTCATGCCATTTAAACCTATCCAAGCAGCGATTGCCATTGTAGTTGGTTTAATCATTTGGTTTGTTATTCCGGTACCAAACGGGGTCACACCCGAAGCGTGGCATATGCTGGCTTTATTTATCGCTACTATTGTCGCCATCATTGGTAAGGTGTTACCCATTGGCGCGATTGCCATTATTGCCGTTACCTTGGTCGCGCTTACTGGGGTGACCAATGAGAGTCCAAAAGAAGCCATCGCTGATGCTTTATCAAGCTACTCAAGTCCTCTGATTTGGCTGATTGGTATTGCCGTGATGATATCGCGTGGCTTGATAAAAACGGGTTTAGGTCGGCGTATTGCGTATTATTTTATTTCTATTTTTGGCAAAAAGACGATCGGGGTTGCGTATTCTTTGACTGCCGCAGAGCTGATGATAGCGCCTATCACGCCATCTAATACCGCTCGTGGTGGCGGTATTATTCACCCAATTATGAGATCAATTGCGCAAAGCTTTCATTCTACGCCAGAAGAGGGTACCCAAAATAAAATTGGCCGCTACTTAGCAATGGTCAATTACCATGCAAATCCGATTACGTCCGGTATGTTTATTACCGCCACTGCGCCAAATCCATTGGTGGTAGATTTGGTCAATAAGGCAACGGGTAGTGAGATTCAGCTGTCATGGACGACGTGGGCGGTGGCGATGTTTATACCAGGGATGCTGTGTTTATTATTAATGCCACTGGTGATTTATCTGATTTATCCACCCGATGTTAAGATAACGCCTGATGCGAAGAAATTTGCCAAAGACAATCTGACCGAGATGGGTCAGGTAAGCTTGCAAGAAAGAATCATGCTGGGCGTCTTTGCGCTGATGTTGATATTGTGGGCGAATATCCCAGCGCTGATTTTTGGTGAACAGTTAAGCGTTGACGCCACTACCACCGCGTTTATTGGCTTGACGACCTTGATATTGACGGGTGTCTTAACTTGGGATGATGTACTGAAAGAAAAATCGGCATGGGATACGATTATCTGGTTTGGTGCTCTGATTATGATGGCGTCATACCTTAACAAACTCGGTCTTATCAGCTGGTTCTCTGATAATATCGAATCAATGATTGGCATGATAGGAGTCGGTTGGGTCGGCGCTGTGGTTATTTTAACTTTGGTCTATCTCTATATTCACTATTTCTTTGCCAGTACCACCGCGCATATTACCGCGCTGTTTGCCGCTTTTTATGCTGTCGGGTTAAGCTTAGGTGCACCGCCGATGTTATATGCGCTCATTTTAGCAGCCGCCGGTAATATCATGATGACGCTTACCCATTATGCAACCGGTACTGCGCCCGTTATTTTTAACTCAGGCTATGTGACGTTAGGAGAATGGTGGAGTATTGGCGCCATTATGAGTGTGGTAAACCTGGTCGTATGGATCGGCGCTGGTTTGATTTGGTGGAAGCTACTTGGTTATTATTAAAGGTTAAAGGTTAAAAGTTAATAGTGAGCGCTTAAACGAGCTAAAAACGCTCATCCAATGTCTCCAAGGTATAGTTGAGCGCCTCAAAGCAGATATCGGTATTAAAGCCGCGATATTGTAAAAACCGTAGCTGACGGGCTTTGTCTTTTTGTTCGGTCGGTATGTCATCGCCGTATTTTTTGGTACGTGCGCTGACTGCCAGTTTTAGCCAGTCAATGCCTTCAACTAAATTATCGGCGCTGTCGTCTATAAACTCGCTAAATTCTTCCGATTCTGCATTGGCCATATCGATAAGCTCGTCGATATTACCGGGCATGGCAATTTTTTTACGATAAAACTCCTGCTTAATACGCCCGCGTCCGCGCCCTTTGCGAATATTTTCCCGAATAAGCATCAGGGTAGTACGATAATCACTTTGATAACCTTTTTCTTCAAACTCATCGAGCAGGGCATCGATTTTTTCTGGGTCTTGCTCTTTATCCAGCAGTTTTTGCTTGAGCTCAGCCTTGCCGTATTCACGGCGCGATAAATAATAAAATGCCAACCAACGTAAGCGGCTTTCGGCTTTAATGGCATCAATATCCGCTTGGCGTTGTTCAGGGGTACGCAAATACGCTTTAAGCGCCGCGGGTAGGTTGTCGGCTGTGCTATCGGCTTCAGCATCACCATCATGGTTATGGCTTGCCGTTAGCGTAGAGGAATAACTTGAGCTTTCTAGATTGTGCCCAGTATGAGTCTCAGGATTCGCATCATCATCGTTTTTATGACCGTGAATATCTTGCTTAACCTCAGCCAGCATCTGCTTAATACTTTGCGCTTCTGGTGGCTGATAAGCAGGCACATCACTAGGCTCAGGGCTAAAGTTAGCCGCTGGGTGAAAACGCTTTTTACGTTTCTTGGATCTAGTAGGGTTTTTGCTAGTAGAAGAGTAAGCGTCAGCTGATTCTAACTCGAGGCCAGAGTCGTCAGATAACGAATAATCTTCACGAGAGTAGGTTGAATGCTTGCGCGTCTTAGCCGTTTTTTTTGGCTTGTCTTGATAGGAGTGTTGAGAATGCTTGACAGATTCAGAAGATTTGACAGGTTTTTTTGCTTTGATAGTAGGAATACTCGCTGAATCGGCGTCCGATTCAGCAAGTATTTCAGCTAAGGTTTTAATTTTCATAACAATTTAATTTTCATAACAAGTCATGATCATTGATAACGGTGAATAATGAAGCCGCTATTGTACAGGTTCAGAAGCTAGTTCTTCATTGGCTTCGTCAGTATCTGTGGTTTTAGCTTGTTTTTTTGTCCCAAGCTTTTCATCACGAATTTTAGCTTCGATTTCTTGTGCAATCGCGGGGTTCTCTTTTAAGAACAACACAGAATTGGCTTTACCTTGACCGATTTTTTCATCGCCATAGCTATACCAAGAGCCAGCTTTGCCAACTGCGCCAATCTCAACACCCAAGTCAATCACTTCGGCTAAATGGTTAGTACCTTCACCATAAGTAATCTCAAACTCGGCTTGGCGGAAAGGCGGTGCCATCTTGTTTTTGATGACTTTAACACGGGTTTGGTTACCGATGATTTCATCACCGTTTTTAACCGCACCGATACGGCGGATATCCATACGTACCGAGGCGTAGAACTTAAGCGCATTACCACCAGTCGTGGTCTCAGGGCTACCGAACATCACACCGATTTTCATACGGATTTGGTTAATAAACACCACCATACAATTTGAGCGTTTGGCATTACCAGTGATTTTACGTAGCGCTTGGCTCATTAGACGTGCTTGCAGACCCATGTGTGAGTCGCCCATCTCGCCTTCAATCTCCGCACGCGGCGTCAACGCAGCCACGGAATCAATGACAATCATATCAACCGCCCCAGAACGCACTAGCATGTCGGTGATTTCAAGTGCTTGCTCACCATTGTCAGGCTGAGAGAGCAGTAGGTCATCAGTGTTCACGCCAAGCTTGCGCGCATAAACTGGATCTAGCGCATGCTCAGCATCGATAAAGGCGCAGACACCGCCTTGCTTTTGGCATTCTGCAATTGCTTGCAGCGTCATGGTCGTTTTACCAGAGCTTTCTGGGCCGTAAATCTCAACGATACGACCTTTTGGTAGGCCGCCAATACCAAGCGCAATATCCAGACCCAACGAGCCCGTTGAGACCACATCCACATCAAGAATGGCAGAGTCATCACCTAAATGCATGATGGTGTTTTTACCAAACTGCTTTTCGATTTGACCAAGGGCTGCTTTGAGGGCTTTGGCTTTATTTTCGTCCATGTAGGACTCCTTGTTATTAATAATAAGTGTAAATAATGAGTATGGGTAATAAACGTACTGACTATTTAGAACTACTCGTCACAAACCACTTGCTCAATGGAATAGCTTACAGGCTCAGTCGTCAGTAAGGGATGTTTTCAAGCAAAGTTGAAGTGGCTGGAAATATTAGGTTTCAGACGGTGATATCGAATATATCACCCTACTATACAGTAAAATTCAATAATGAGAAAAGCAAAAAAAAGTTCATAATTTTTGCTAGTAAATAAGCGTAATAATGTCAGTAAGCTTAGTTAGCACGTGCTTTTCACGTAATTTTTAAGCCACCCTATTTTATATCACTGTTGATTAGATAAGGCAATTATAACAAAATCCAAGGCCAATATTGAGGGTGCTGGGAGGCTAAACGACAGTGAGTGTCGTATGATGTTCTATTGAAATATTCCTAAAACAGGCTTGTTTTAACTTTCAGTTTTGAACTTGATGACAGGGTCATTTGTCAATAGATTTATGAGTTGTCCACAATAAAAAAGGTATTTTTATTGAGCGCTTGTGAAACATCCATAACGGTTAAATTAATTTAAAAAATATTAAAAATATATTACTTTACTTTCAAATACCGTGTAAGTAATTGATTTTAAACGTTTTTAAAATTGTACAAAAAATGAACGATTTTACCTAACCCTTTAAGCTACCTAGGGAAATACTTGTCAAGTGGCGACTTATACACAGGGTTATCCACAGCTTATGGGGAGAACTCACGAAACCCTTATCCTATCAATGTTTGCGCAGATATGAAATATTGCATGCAAGCCAAATATAGGCTATTTCTGTTTTTGCAACTTTAAATTTAGCCATAAAATTGCTCTCTAACGCCTATGTTTCACATATTGCTTGTGGGTATCTAGTGGATATAGAGCAAGCACTTAAAGGCTCTAACGATTTAAAAGTAGCTCGCACAACGCGCGACGCCTTATATATCAATAGATAAAGTAGGGCAGGAGAGATATTCAGCCACAAAAAAGCGGCTAAGTACTTTATCAGTATCTTAGCCGCTATAGGGCAATATCGCTAGGGTAGTGCTATCGAGATTAGTCTTTAATATAGATTAAATCCCAAACGCCATGTCCGCGCTCTAAACCGCGGCGCTCAAACTTGGTCATTGGACGAAAGTCAGGACGGTCGGTGAAATTACCGGCGCCTGCTTGATTGGTCAGCCCTACAAAACCATCCAACACTTCCACCATCCAAAAGGCATAATGCTCCCAGTCAGTCGCCGTATGGAACCAGCCGCCTTGCTTTAAGCTGCGTGTGACAATCGCCATGCGCTCAGGGCTGACAAAGCGGCGTTTATAATGGCGCTTTTTTTGCCAAGGGTCAGGGAAGTAGAGCTGGATACGATCAATATGGTTTTCTGGTAGCTGTTTCAGCAATTGAATAGCATCACCGTTAATGATTTTAACATTGGTTAAACCTTGTGTACCTGCCATATAAGCGCATTTACCGATACCTGGCTCATGAACTTCGACGCCAACGAAATTGCGCGTCGGCTCAGCAGCGGCCATCTCGATAAATGAATCACCCAAGCCAAAACCAATCTCTACCGTAAGCGGCGCGTCACTGCCGTTAGGGCTATCTGCAAATAGCACTCGCAAATCGTTAATGCCTTCAAGATTGCCATCACCGAAACTGTTATTGACTAAGTAATGCGCAAACTCTGGCGCAGTCAGTGCCAGCTCGGCATTTTTATTCATATGCGTACGGCGTTTCATAAAGGTATTAACGATACGAATGTGTTTGTCCGTTTCCGGCTCGTTTTGGCTGCTAGCATCGGCATCAATGCTAATGGCAGTATCAGTGGTAGCCTGATTTTCAGGGTTCATAGGGTTAGTGCTATTAGGGTTTTGCTCATCAGTAGTATTAGCACCATTGATGTTGTCATTGATATCAGGATGTTGACTCATAGGATTAACAAGGCTTAATTAGGTGGGTAAAGTTGCTTCATTATAAGTGAAATCGTGACCACTGTGAACGGACAATCCAATTTTAGTAAGTTTGTAAGTTTGCCATATATTCTATGTATCGCTACAGTTTCTCTAAATTATACAAGGCCATAGACGGATTTTCTCGATACAGATTGCATATATATGGGTTTTCTATCACTGGCTTTTGGCGTTATCATATAACAATCCTTGATACCCTATTTTTGAGAATCTATAGAGCAGACTGCCATGTTATTTATCGAGACGGATTCGCCGCCCCCTTTTTATCAAGAGCAGCTAACGCCTGAAAAGCGTCAGCAGCTGGATAAATGGTTTATCAGTCAGCGTAGCCAATCATATTATCTTAAGCGCTTTGAGGAATTTGATAAGCAGGGATATCTGTCGCCAAAATGGCATTGGGCGGCGTTTTTTGTCACTTTTCCTTGGCTGCTTTATCGTAAGCGTTATATGGATGCGATTGTTTATAGCGTTGCCGGTTGGTCGTTTATTCAGCTTAACGTCGCACTGGTGTTGGTGGCGTTTGAATTTGTCGCGATGCCTTATATTGCCGATGCTTATCAGATGGCCATACGTATCGCTATTGCGGCGCTGATATGGCTGTTTTGGTCGGTTATGGTTGCACGCTGGACGGACGCTTATTATTACCGTATGGCAAGGCGCGAGATTGCTGATGCTATTAATGATTATCCGCGCGATGAGGCGGCGCAAAAAGCGCATTTGCAAAAAGAAGGTGGGGTCAGCTTATTTGGCTTGGGATTGGGCTTTGGCTTTTTTGCCTTTGCTTTAATGGTAATAAAGGTGCAGTTTTTACCCATTGTTGCCAAGCCCAAAGAAAACGAAGTGTTGTTTGATGCTTACGATACCGCTAAAACAGCGCAAAATCGTGTGGCGCTGGCGTATCGGCAAACAGGGCAGTGTCCTAGCAATCTTCCTTTAGACATGGGTACAGAGCAGGTATATATCGCTATCGACAGCAAAGCAGCTGGCGTGCCAGCAACGGATTGCGCGGTCATAGCTACCATCCAGAACGTTAAGTTTCCGATTCGCTACCTAAATAATCAAACGCTGGTTTTTTATCATGTGCCCGATAGCGATAATTGGAACTGTATGACCTCACTCAATAAAAGACAGGCGCCTAAAGGTTGTAATGAGAACTAAAGATTTTTGACACTTAGGGTTTAGAGTCAGTAGCGAGATCGTCTTTCTCATCGACTGGTATCGCTTGGCTCTTTAGGGCGTCATAAAAATCGGTCAAATCCATTTTACGGGCTTTATCGATATCTTCATCAAATAGACTTTCAAGCTCGGCCATCGCTGACTGTGCCGATTCAATTAAGCTTGCTTCATCACCATAAATTGCTTGCTGACGTTCAATCAAATCATCATCATAATCACGGAAGGTTTGTACCGTCTCGCGTGCCTTTTCTGGTGATATACCGAGTAGCTGTAATGATTCGCGCGACATATCTAAAGACGATAAATAGGTCTCCCGCCAAATATGACGCACACCGACTTCACGCAGGCGATAATAGTGCTGGCGGTCACGGGCGCGTGCTAAGACAATCATATCAGGATAGTTTTTACGCAAATATTGGGCGGTAGTGATAGAACGCTCTAAATCATCGATGGCAAGAATAAAGACGCGTGCTTTTTTAATGCCAGCAGCGCGTAGTATCTCGGGGTTTTTTGGATCGCCATAATAGACTTGGTTACCAAACTTACGCACGAAATCGACGCGATTTGCCGAGCGTTCAATGGCGGTAAATTCGATATTATGCATACGCAGCACACGACCAATAATCTGACCAACGCGCCCAAAACCGGCAATAATCACCTGATGCTCATGATCAGGAATGGCATCGTACTCGCGGCTTGGTTTGCTTTTAGCAAATATTGGCTCACCGATTTTTTCTAATAATAAAAACGCCAGTGGCGTCAGCGCCATAGAAATAGTGACGATAAGATTTAAGGTGTTGGCAAGCTCAGGGCGCAACACATTTTGTGCCGTAGCGACACTAAATAAGACAAAGGCAAACTCACCACCTTGAGCAAGGGTGACGCCCAAGCGGATGCTGGTCGGCCAGCGATTGCCCGATATTTTGGCAATGGCAGTAATAACACCGAATTTAATCACCATTAATGCCATGGCACAGCCGATGATAAAGACAGGCTTTGCTAAGATGAGTTTGACATCGGTCAGCATACCGACCGACATAAAAAACAGCCCAAGCAGCAGCCCTTTAAAAGGCTCGATACTGGCTTCTAACTCATGACGATATTCAGAATCTGCTAACAATACGCCGGTTAAAAAAGCGCCCAATGCCATCGATAGACCGATTTGCCCCATCAAAATAGACACGCCCATGACGATAAATAAGGCGACTGCGGTTAAGAGTTCTGATGCGCCACTAGATGCCACAAATTTAAAGAAAGGTCGAATGATATAACGGCTGGCAAAGATGAGTCCGGCAAAGACGGCAAATACCTTGCCGAAATAAATCAAATCGTAGCTTTGTTCGCGTACTCCTGATAAAAACGGAATAACGGCTAATAAAGGGATAACGGCAATATCTTGGAATAATAAAATGGTAAAGGCTTCACGGCCATGGGTACTTGAAAGCTGCTGTTTTTCTGTCAGGATTTGTAGGACAAAGGCAGTCGATGATAGGGCAAGACCAAATCCGACAATAAAAGCGGTATCAAGCGGCAAGGCAAAAAACTGATGTAACAGCCACATTAATAGCGTGCCAGTCAAACCAACTTGTAAGCCACCAAGGACAAAAATCGAACGCCGTAGCGCCCATAATCGTGAAGGCTGCAGCTCAAGGCCGATGATAAACAGCAGCATGACCACGCCAAACTCAGAAAAATGCAACAAGCTTTCCGCATCGCCTGCGACATCTAAACCACTGGGGCCTAATATCAATCCTGTGATGAGATAACCTAGAACCGTCGCGATGCCAAAACGTTTACCAAGGGGTACAAAGAGCAGGGCTGCTCCCAAGAAAATAGTAGCTTGTAACATTAAATTTGGTGAGCCGGCGGCGGCAGCGAGCATCTGGAATCCTTAGCAGTAACGATAAAATAAGCAGTACAACAGGGTAAATCAATAGTCAAAAATTTTGAACATCGTTTATTTCTTACGATAAATCTTCCATACGCCATTATCTGCCAGCGGATTACTATAAGCATCGTTACGGCGCTTACGCGGTGTCTGCCGACTGTCGACGATTTTAAAATCGGGTAGAGCATGAACGATAAGCCCCGTGCGATAAAAGCGTACGCGCTCAGGCTCTAGCATCTCGCCTTTGTTATCACGGCAAAATACATACGCGCGCAAATCGATAAATTCACGATGTGCCACCAAACGCGCCTCATCATCATTATCAAATACGGCGCTCATACGCGCAATTTCATCAGCGCTGTAATCGCCACATTTATCAGTAAGCGCACCGACCGACCCAAAGCTTTTGGATTCTTTGGCACGGGTCTTGGTCAGATGTAGTCTTTGCACGTGGTAGATAAATTGCGGTATCTCAAGGCTGGCTGGTAGCGGCAGATAATCAGGCGGTAGGTTGGCCGCCGGATAAAACGCCATCGCACGCTCAAGCAGATTATGCCAACGCTGCTGATAGGCTTGGACTTCGGCTAAATTGCCTTCATAAATCGGCATATCACGAATTTGACGCAAAATGTCAGGCGGAAACTGCTCATCTCGAAAGCTGGCAATATCTTCTTGCAGCGTTGATAGCAATGCTTTGGCATGCTTTTTACCCTCGCTTGAGATAGGGTCATCAATGTAGCTAGGAGCAACGAAAGGAGCTGAGCGTCTCGACATGGCAAAAGGTCATCAATTGGTTATGGATAAGGGTTTTAAGCCTTAAGTATACAGAATTTATAGGAAAAATATGGCGGCGCGGCCAAATTTTCCATTATTTTTAACATGCTCTTACAATGATAAAAATCTGCCTGATATAAGCTGATTTGCAATAAAGGTCTTTTATTTATCTTTTTTAAGTCACTTTTTAGGCGCTTTTTTATGAATAATCATTCACCTTCTTCGTCCATATATGATAACTGGCTTGGCTTATTAATAAACTTTGGTAAAATAATTTTAAGGATTATCGGTGCAGGACTGGCGCTGCTATTTGGGTTTTGGTTAATAATGGCATCCAATATGGGACCGGCTTATCTGCCGCACCTCATGAACGGCGCGCTAGATTTTTGGATTCGCATGATATTGTTAGGGTTGGGGCTAAGTATTTGGCTAATAACAGCGCTGTGGATAATTTGGCTGATGCTGCGTTATTGCCAGCACTTTATAAAAAAATATCAATTAAAACGTCGCTCATAACTAACAACCAGATAGGCGACGTCTTAATTGATAATTATATGATTTAATATTTAATGTCTTATGTTTAATGGTTGTGACCAATATGATTGTTGGTATCAGTCGCCTGCTGTGAGATATCGCAAACTAAAGCATCGCTATGCGTCTTAGTTTGCGGATGCGCTAAGCTTTCAACCTGAATGGTCGCATGGTGAATATCAAGCTCAAGGAGGCTTTGCTCTAAACTGGTAATCAGGATACTGGACTCATAAATACTCATTTCGCCATCGACGACCACGTGACACGATAGGGCGTTGAGACCGCTGGTGATACTCCAAACATGCAGGTCATGGACTTGTCGTACTTGTGGGTGGGCAAGTAATTTGTCTTCGACCTCAACTAGCGATATACCTTCTGGCGTACCTTCCATCAAGATATGGACCGAATCACGGACGACGCGGTAACCACTAAACAAAATCAATATGGCGACAATCACCGAGGCCGCCGCATCCGCCCAAATCCAGCCAAAGCTCATCATCAAAAGCGCGGCAACAATAGCGGCAACCGAACCCATTAAGTCACTTAATACATGCAAATAAGCACTTTGCATATTCAGATTGACCGGTGCTTTGCCCGCATTTTTTCCTTGACTGTCCTCATTACTGCCTGCATGACTGTGACCATGCGCATCTGTGCCCCGACTGCCACGGTGCATCAGCCAAGCGACCAGAATATTGACCAACATACCAATGGTAGCAACGATAAGCATGCCTTGGGTCGCAATCTCAGGTGGCGAATTAAAGCGTTTAATCGCCTCATAAAAAATCATGATGGCAATAATAACCAACGTCGCACCATTGACCGTTGCCACTAAAATCTCAAAGCGTTTATAACCAAAGGTCTTTTGATGGGTGGCGGCTTTTTCACCAATTTTAAATGCCATCAATGTCGCGCCAAGGGCCACCGCGTCACTGAGCATATGACCAGCATCAGACAGCAGCGCCAAACTACCAGTAAGCCAGCCGCCGATGGCTTCGACAAACATATAGGCAGTAATAATGATAAAGCTAAACAGCAAGGTACGCTGATAGCCTTTGGTATCGCGTGGTGCAACCGTCTGTTCTAGGTGTTCATCGTGGTCGTGATTGTCTTGATTATCGTCAGTATAACTGTCTTTAGTATAATGACCTTCTGCATCCTTTTGGCCGTGCTTATGGTTATCAGCCGCAGCATTCTCATGAGAATGGTCATTTTTTTCAGATTTTGGGTGATTTTGATTCATAACAACACTCAGGATGATAGAAGGTGAAATTTGATTGCTTATAAAGCTTTGATTGCTCATAAAGCTGGGCTTGCTGTGCTCAAACCAGACAGATATAAAGAATTTAGCACATTTAATAAATGCTTGCTGTATCTAGGCAGTAAACGATGAATGACCTATTTTGAAAAGCGTTGGTTAGTGACTGCAAGCTATATAGTCAGCTTCATATAAAGAAGATACAGTGAAACTGGAATGAATTTTTTGTAACCTCTGTCGGCGTAGGCACAGCAAGCTAGAAAAATTCGTACCAGTTTCACGTTGTCAGATAACGTATCCATTTTATTTAGTACTGAATATAGCGTGATAATTCTAGTTAAAGAACCATGCTAAGAAATTGGATATTACCAGCCAACAGGGTCAATATCCAAGGTCAGCTTCAGATATTTGGCGCTTGGCAGGGCAAGTACAGGTTGCCACCAGTGATGTAATACCCGATGTAATTGCTGTCTGTCTTTGCCTAACAGCAGTAACTGCACGTGGTAGCGACTGTTCTTTTTACTCATTGGCGCATCGATAGGACCGAGGACAGCAAGATTATGCCCATTTGGCAAAATAGCAATCGCATCTTTAAGCGCTTGCGTTGTGGCGGCAAGGGTTTTGCCTTCACAGCGTATTAGGGCAGCATAACTATGAGGCGGCAAGCCCATCATTTTACGCTCTTGCAATAGCTCGCGAGCAAATGAAAGATAACCATCTCTCACCAGTTTTAATAACAGCTCATTATCTGGTTGCAGGGTTTGAATCAATACGCGCCCCGATTTATCACCGCGACCGGCACGCCCTGCGACCTGAACCATCAGTTGTGCGGTATGTTCCGGTGAGCGAAAGTCGGCTGATAAAAAGCCGCGATCAGCATTGGGTAAACAAACAAGCGTAACATTGGGGAAATGATGACCTTTGGCGACCATTTGCGTACCGACTAAGATGGCAGGCTTGCCTTCATTGATACGCTGATAGATATTTTCCCAGCTGTCTTTACGTCTGGTGGTATCGCGATCGATTTGGATAATGGGGTACAGCTCTTTACTGGTTTGCGGATTGGCAAAAATCGCATGCAAGTTTTCGCTGAGCCTTGTAGTGCCCATTCCTTTGGCATCCAAATTTTGACTGCCACAATCAGGACAAACCGTTGGAATATAGGCTTGCCAATCGCAGTGGTGGCATTTTAAATATGAGCTGCTTGAATAGGAATTAGATGGCGATTGGCTATTATAATGAACGGTTAAATGCGCGTCACAGCGTGGACAATCTGCTTGCCAACCGCAAGCTTCGCATAGCAAAACTGGCGCATAGCCGCGACGATTTAAAAATATTAATACTTGATCGCCAGCCTCTAGCGTTTGCCGTATTGCGCCAATCAGCGCATCGGTCAGCCCCGTATCATAGCGTGCGCCTTCGTCCGTCGTTTGTTGATGCGTACTTTGCAGGCGCGCATCAATCAGCTGCATGCTGGCAAGCTTGGCATTACCGGGGCGAGTTTGCAATTGGCACTCTACCAGCTTGCCATCATCGACCAGTTTTAGATGCTCAAGAGAAGGGGTGGCTGTACCAAGGACGACGGGGATATTGGCTTGTAGTCCGCGATAAAGCGCGACGTCGGCGGCATGATAGCGCAGCGTATCTTGCTGCTTATAAGAGCCATCATGCGCTTCATCAACCACAATTAAGCCCAAATCTGCAAAGGGATAGAGCACCGCTGAGCGCGTTCCAATGATAATCTGCGCATGACCGGTACGGCAATCTTGCCAGCCTTGCAGGCGATGGGTATTGTTCATTCCCGAATGCAATAAAACAATATGAGCGGCAAAGCGACTGGCAAAACGCGCGCGCGTCTGCGGCGTGAGTCCAATCTCTGGCACCAAAATCAAAACTTGCTTGCCGGCTTCTAAGACCGCTTGCATCGCTTGCAAGTAGACTTCGGTCTTGCCACTACCGGTGATACCGTTTAACAAAAATCCCGTATAGCGATTAGCTTCATGAGCAGCAATAATCGCAGTAACGGCAAGCTGTTGCTCTTCATTAAGGTCAAGGGGCATGGTTGCTAATTTAACAGGAGCAGGTGCTTGTTTATTCTGAATATAACGCTCGATAAGGCCTTTTTCTTCTAGCGCTTTTAAGAAACTGCGCTGCATCCCTTCTAAGAGCAAAATGTCTTCACTAGCGCCCTGCTCACCGTGTAGTTTAAGCATCTCAAATTGTTGCTTTTGCTTTTTTGCATTGGCGCGAAAATCGTCGTCGCTTACATGCGGTAAAATGCGCCAATGGGTAATCAGCAAGTCTAGCGGCTTACCTTGCCGCACGAGGGTTGGCAACATCACCGCTAAGACATCACCGAGCGGATAGTGATAATAACGCGCCAGCCAATGCGCCAGCTTTAGCATATTGTTATCTAAAATTGGCTCAGCATCTAAGCATTTATTAATAGGTTTAAGCTTATTGAGAGGTACGTCGCTATCCGCTGCAGCAATATGAGCAATAACGATACCGATTAAGGTTTGACGACCAAAGGATACTTCGACACGGCTACCAATGGGCGGTATATGAGCTGAAGTGCTATACGGCAACGCGCTGCTATCTGCTGGCAAGCTGTAGTCAAACACCCGATAAAGGGGCACGGGTAGCGCAACTTGTAGCAACATAAAAGGGCTTCGCAGTCTTATCAGGTGAATAGGGAGTAGGAAGAAAGGTTAAGAGATAAATAGATAAAGACCAATAAGCTTAGCACGATGCTAAGCTTATTATCATTGAACATAAAGCCGTAGAGCTTACCAAAGCTCAATAGCCATCTTATTCAATATACATAATAGATTCAATTTCAACCACGCCGCCTTTAGGTAGGGCGGCAACTTGTACGGCTGCGCGGGCAGGGTATGGCTCGCTTAAATTCGCAACGAATACTTCGTTTAACGCGGCAAAGTCATTTAAATCGGTTAAAGAAACATTGAATTTGACCACATCATTTAAGCTGCCGCCAGCTGCTTCACAAATGGCTTTGATATTCTCAAATACTTGCTTCGCTTGCGCTTCAAAACCTTCTTTTAGCTCCATGGTCTCAGGGTCAAAACCCAATTGACCTGAAATATAAACAGTATTACCCACTTTTACTGCTTGTGAATAGGTACCAACGGCGGCTGGTGCTTTATCGGTTTGAATGGTTTGACGAGTCATATTATATCCTTATGATATTTTTTGATGTTTATTTGGTTGAACAGTTAGCAAAAATTTCAGGCTGCGTTAAACGCTTAAAATTAAATGTAAAGGTTAATGCCTAACGCTTAAACGGCATAGGTAAAAGGGATAGATTTTGACATTTATTTTAACTGATTTTATAATTGGTATAGCCGGATAATATTAGGGAAGCCAAGCAATGAGCGTAATTCGCGAATACCTTGCGCTAAATGATTGCGACTACGCACCACGATATGAATAATGGTATCACTGCTACGTACATCGACCTTTTCGACCCCGATATTTAACTGGCGCAGATGATAAATCACTTCACTGATTTGCTCATCACTGAGAGCAATTGAGAGCTTAAGGTAAGCAGGGAAACGGATTTTGCTACCGTGTTCGTCTGAGTCGCTTTGCTTAATTGCTTTATCGTTACGCCAGCGCAACTGAATAACTTGATAAGGATTGTCTTTACGGATATCGTCCAATGAAAAGCATTTATGTCGATGGACAACCAAACCATGACGCGATAAATGGCCAACGATAGGGTCGCCATAAATCGGGTGACAGCAATTGGCAAAATCAAGCTCGACGCCTGAGGCATTGACAATCAGTTGCTGCGGCTGGGTCATATCATCGATATGTTCTTGCGATTGAATATCACTGACCTCATCGCTAAACAAACGGGTGACCACCAGTTGCGGCAGTAACGTACCGGAGCTTATTTGCTCAAATAGTGCATCTTTTTCTGTCAAACCGCGCCATTCGGTGAGGTTTTTCCAGTCACTTTCGCTTAAATCATCGAGGCTTTTCTGATACGTTTTTAATGCGCGGTCTAAAGCTTGCATGCCATGATGCTGCTTATCTGCAGGAGATAAGTCTTTAAACCAGCGCAAAATCTCTACCCGGGCTTTATTGGTGACCACAAAGCCAAGCCATTCCGCTTTTGGCTCAGAGTGACTGTTTACTTCAATCTCGACCAATTGACCGTTTTTAAGTACCGTGCCGAGTTTCGCATGTTTGTTATCGACATTGGCACCGACGGCGACATTGCCGACCATAGGTCCAACGGCATAAGCAAAGTCGAGCGCAGTTGCCCCCTGCGGTAGCTCATAGGCGCGCCCCTGCGGACTGTAGCAGATGATTTTACTCGAGTGCAGATAATCCATCAGCTCATTAATGGTGGAGACCGCCGCTGAAAAGTCAGGGCTGTCCTCATCTAAGCTGTCTTCATCGTCGACCAAGTCTTTCATATTGCGTAATGACGCTTGAATGACCGATTGACTGACATCTGAGGCGTGTTCTGCGCCAATAACGCCAAGCCTTGCCGCGTTCTGCATTTGCTTGGTTAAAATCGTCACTTTAACAAAATCATTATCGCGCTCATAGATAAGGGTCAGCGACTGATTACCACCCGGTAGCGGGCGGCGAATATTATCAGCGATATGGCTGTCATCAATCTGATATTTTTTAATCAGGTAGTAAGCCAATTTGTCACAGGCTTCGATATTATCAAGGACAATCTCAAACGCATAATGGCGCAACAGCGCATTGATTTCACCGCGATTACGGAAAAACTGGCGAAAGATAACGACGCGATTGTCTAAGACTTTAACCATGCCATTCAGACCAAGATTATTTAGAACAATACTTAAATAGCGATGAATGGCCTCTCTTTGAAAATTACGCCCAAGTCCATGTTGTAGCAGCTTATCAGACAGCTTGTTATACATATCTGAGTCAAGGTTACGATAGCAAAGCACTTCGATATAATCGGCAATGTCATTGAGACCCATTAAGCGTGCAAAGGGCACATAAAAATCCAGGGTTTCTTGCGCAGTGGTGCGCTGTTTTTCTGGGCGTACCGCATCCAGCGTCGACATATTATGTAGGCGATCAGCGAGTTTGATAATCAATACCCGCGGATCGGCGAGGGTGGCAGTTAGGATTTTATGAAAGGTTGCCGCTTTATTTTCTTGTTTATTATGGGTCGATGATTTTAATTTGGTCACACCGTCGACCAGTCTTGCCACTATTTTGCCATAACGCTGCTGAATCTGCTCAGCACTGATCTCGGTATCTTCGACCGTGTCATGGAGGATGGCTGCAATAATCGTATCGCGATCCAAGCGAAAGCCTGCCAATATTTCGGCAACGGCAATCGGATGAGTGATATAAGGCTCCCCTGATTTACGCTTGTCTTTGATATGAGCAATGTCACCGAACTCACAGGCATCAATAATATCACTACGTTCAGCCGCAGTGAGATAACCTACTGAGCGCAGCAGATTATATTGAGCGTCATCGACTAAAGGATGACTGAGTTTGGGTAAGGTTTGACTCATAAAGCGGCGATCCTATTTTCCAATACCTATTTGTCAGTTCAAGACGGTTTCTTGGTTCTAGACTGTCTGGGTAAATGGTGACTGAATGAATGCTGACCTACGCTATCAAAGCTTAAAGACATCAAAGCTTAAAGACGCAGAGCTAAAAAAGGGGCAGACCACCCTCTAATTAATCGTAAATCGCATTCAATGTCAACTGCTAAGCGAGTAGGCTATGCAAAAATTAAGAAATTCCCACTCAATGGTAGGATTTTCGCTATAAACGGTGGTTAAAATTGCTAACTGTTTAATATATAGTCGATTTAATCTAAAAAATTACAACATACTGCTGGGATAAGTTTTTCGCAGCCTCTAGAGCGCACAGCAAGCAAGGGAAGTTTATCCCAACAGAACGCTATTTCGTTTTGAATTGACTATAATAACTTAGCATTACATAAGTAACGTCATCAATAGCCTTACAACCAAAAAACCACAGCCTATGCTGTGGTTTTTATTAATCAGGAATGTCATCACTTGATAAAGTGGTCATACAGACTAAGCACTAAAAGCTGGCTGATAAAGCCTTATTAGAAGCTATGATCGCCTGATAATGCTAAATCTAATGAGCTTGTAGCAAAGTTATGATCTGGCTGATTTAAAATGTCACGGGTGATTTTGCCCGCAGCTATTTCACGCAAGGCCAATACGGTAGGCTTGTCGTTATCAACGTCAACCAACGGTTCAGCAATACCTTTGGCCAACTGACGGGCGCGCTTGCTTGCGACCAATACCAGCTCAAAGCGATTATCAACATTATCCAAACAATCTTCAATCGTCACTCGTGCCATAAATAGCTACCTCGGTTGTTTTTATTAGTCACGGAGCTTGTCCGTCACTCAATAAAAATAATATCAAAAATACAAAAGGGGGATAGCTAGGCATTATAGCATTTTTTGTTTAAGCGCGTGGTTGCTTTTTATATCGGCTGCTACTTATATCTACGCCGCCGCGCGCAATGCCCAGATAAGAAGACAGATAATGCGATTTTAGCATTCCCTTTTATTTGTAGCTACTCTTCTACTTTAGTACTCAGTAAGTTAGTAATGGTGCGATGATAACGCTGCTGTTGGCGTTTAAGCGTCTGTCTATCAGCGACGATAACGGCTTTGAGCTCAGTCAGTGCTACTTCGAAATTGTCATTAATAATCACAAAATCAAAATGTACGTATTGTGCCATCTCAGTGACTGCGCCTGCCAAACGCTGCTCGATGACCTCTATCGTATCTTGTGCGCGCGTCGATAGACGTTGACGTAAGGTAGCAATACTTGGCGGCAAAATGAAAATCATCGTCGCGTCGGTGAAGATTTTTTTCACTTGTAGCGCTCCTTGCCAATCAATCTCTAAGATGACATCGACGCCGGCTTCTAACTGCGTGCGTACGCTTTGCTCTGAGGTACCATAATAATTGCCAAACACTTCGGCATGTTCTAAAAACTTGCCTTCACCGATGGCGGTGACGAATTTATCAACATCGGTAAAATGATAATGATGACCATCAATCTCACCGGGACGCGGGGCGCGCGTGGTGTGCGACACGCTGACAGTCAAATCATTAGTAGTAGCCAATAACTGCTTTACCAGTGAAGTCTTGCCTGTACCCGAGGCAGCGGTAATAATAAATAATGAACCTGTCATACGGTATTTCCTAATGAAGTGTTTCCTAATGAAGTCTGTTCTAATGCAATTTGCTCTAATAAAGTGTGTCCTAGCAAAATCTAGGCTCGTAAAAATCTGTACGGCTAAAAGACCCAAAACTGTCTTAGTAAATGGCTAAAAACTGGTAAAAATAAAAAACGCCATCAGGTATGGCGCTAGAGACTTATATTGAATGGTAATCGATGCCTTATTATAAACTGCTTTTAGGGCTTTTATTTTATTTAGCGCCAGTTTTTCATTACTTAGCTGTTGTTCTGAAGTGATTTTTAAATGAAAAGGCGCTTTAGCCAATGTATTGTTAATTTAAAACATGGCTATTTTCAAAGGCAATAAAAGCAAATTATGCTAAAGTAGAGCATTGATTTTATCCCAGTTTTTAATGTGAAGCTGTTTGATATTTAGCTTTAACTATAAATTATCTAATGATAGGCCTTCTTATGCAAATTTATCTTGCCAATCCACGTGGATTTTGTGCTGGTGTAGATCGCGCGATTGCGATAGTGAACGAAGCATTGACACGTTTTGAGCCACCCATTTATGTGCGTCATGAAGTCGTCCATAATAAATTTGTGGTGTCTGATTTGGCCAATCGCGGTGCGGTGTTTGTTGAAGAGCTGCATGAAGTACCTGATGGTTCAATCGTTATTTTCTCAGCTCATGGCGTCTCAAAAGCGGTGGAAGATGAAGCACAGCGCCGTGACTTAACGGTATTTGATGCGACTTGTCCGCTCGTTACCAAGGTACATATCGAAGTGGCAAAATTTGCTCAAGACGGTATGGATGCGGTATTGATTGGTCATGCAGGACACCCTGAAGTGGAAGGCACCATGGGGCGCTTTAATCGTCGCCACGGCGGTGAGATTCATTTAGTCGAAAATGAAACCGATGTCGAAGCATTGACTGTACAAAATGCTGAGCACTTAGCTTTTGTTACCCAAACAACTTTATCTATGGATGACACCGCGCGCGTTATCGATGCATTGCGTGAAAAATTCCCGAGTATCCAAGGTCCGCGTAAAGACGATATCTGCTATGCCACCCAAAACCGCCAAGATGCGGTCAAAGATTTAGCCGGTCGCTGTGAGGTGGTCTTAGTAGTTGGTTCGCCAAACTCATCCAACTCTAACCGTTTGCGTGAATTGGCCGAGCGTATGGATTGCCGTGCTTATCTGATTGATAACGCCACCGAGATGGATAAACGTTGGTTTGATGGGATACAAAGTGTCGGTGTGACCGCTGGGGCGTCAGCACCCGAAGTGTTGATTCAAGAAGTGCTACAGCAGCTGCAAGATTGGGGCGGTGATTTACCGAGTGAGCTGTCAGGTATCGAGGAAAATGTCACTTTTAGTTTGCCGAAAGCCTTACGTATTCCGGTCACGCAAGTAGGTAAATAACATGAAAAAGCAGAAGTTTGTCTTGGCAGAGGCGTCGCTTGATGAGATTAATAAGCAATTAAGAATCAATATGTTTACCATTGTCATGTTGATATTGGTGCTTTTTATGAATATCGCGCAGTTTATGAGAGATTACAGCCTGCTATATGGTGCGCTTATTGCCATTATGGCTTTTTTTCTATTTGTAATGGCCAAAAGTCGCACGCTGCTGACGATGAGAAAACAAGAGCTTACCAAATAAGTTATATATACAGGTAAGCTAAGTTTAACTATATTTATAACAACATTGACTTCTCACGGCGATTAAAAGTACTGAGTCAACAAAAAAGATTGGATTAAAGGTTAAGGATATTCATGTCAGCTTACTATCATTTTATCAAACGCGAACAGCAAGAAGGCGGCGTCAGCGTTGCCCATTATCAGCCAACCAAGCATGCACAAGGCGCTTGGAATGAGCATGAGCAGCATATGGCACCAGCGACAGGATTGCTGACAGCGGAGCTCCAAGGCTATGCACCGCAAGCCAACACCCGTATTGCCCGTATTAGCCTAGATATTTTAGGCTTGATTCCACTTGATGATTTTACGATTACCACCCGTTGTATCCGTCCGGGTAAGACCATTGAGTTGATTGAAGCGGTCATGAGTAGTCGCGGCCGTGATGCGATTATTGCGCGTGCATGGCGTCTTATGACCCAAGATACCAGTGAGATTGCCGGACTTGAAGATCAAAAAGCTCGGTATCAACCTGAAGAGTTACCGGTTTGGGAAGATATGAAAGGCTGGCCGGGCGGTTTTATCGAAAGCGTACGCTTAGTGGCTGATCCAGACCGTCGTCCTGGTCGTGGTATGGTATGGATCACCAACGATGTCGAGATGGTAGAGGGCGTGCCTACTGATGATTTGGTGCATCTACTAGGCATGGTCGATACCGCCAATGGCGTGGTGCCACGCCTCGGTCTTGGGTTATCGCAGTTAGAGTGGATGTTTCCCAATACGGATTTACAAATCCATATGCATCGTATCCCAACAGGTAAATGGCTTGGTATCGAAGCCATGCAGCAATACGGCAATGATGGCATAGGGCTGACTAGCGCCGTGCTGCATGATATACATGGTCCATTTGGTCGTAGCGAGCAAATCTTGACCATTCGTCCGATACCGCGCTAATTTTAACCTGATATCTTTGGCTAGCTGAACTTAAGTGAGCCATTGTAGCTTTTAATAGCATCCTAGTTTTTAGTAACATCTAACATTGTGAAGCAGCTTTTATTAAACAGCTAGATATCAGTCTATGTTATATAAAATAAATGAAAATTATGTAATTAATCTATTATACAAATAATTAAAAATCGGTTGTAATGGAAGCCAACAAGATATCAAAGTAGCTCATGGTTGCTATGATGAGTTTTAATAATAAACGCCACACTCAATTTATCTCAAAAGGAATATGATGATGAGCGATAAGAAATGCCCTTACGATACCACCCCACTGACGATGAGCAATGGTGCCCCTGTTGTTGATAATGAAAACAGTAAAACCGCTGGCAAACGTGGGCCGCTTTTGGCAGAAGATTTATGGTTGAATGAAAAGCTGGGCGATTTAAACCGTGAAGTTATTCCAGAGCGTCGTATGCATGCTAAGGGTTCTGGCGCGTTTGGTACATTTACCGTAACCAACGATATCACCAAATATACTCGTGCTGATATTTTTAGCGAAGTGGGCAAGCAGACCGAGATGTTTGCGCGTTTTAGTACAGTCGCAGGCGAGCGCGGCGCGGCTGACGCTGAGCGTGATATTCGTGGTTTTGCTTTGAAGTTTTATACCGATGAAGGTATTTGGGATTTGGTTGGTAACAACACGCCAGTATTCTTTGTCCGTGACCCACGCAAGTTTCCAGATTTGAACAAAGCGGTTAAGCGTGATCCACGTACCAATATGCGTTCAGCGACCAACAACTGGGATTTTTGGACGTTATTGCCAGAATCGCTACATCAGGTTACCATTACCATGAGCGATCGCGGTCTGCCAGCATCGTATAGACACATGCATGGCTTTGGCTCGCATACCTATAGCTTTATCAATCGCAACAATGAGCGCTTTTGGGTCAAATTCCACTTCGTTACCCAACAGGGTATCAAAAACCTAACCGATGCCGAAGCCGAAGCGCTCGTCGGTATGGATCGTGAAAGCCATCAAAAAGACTTGTTTGAAGCTATTGAGAATGGCGATTTCCCGAAATGGAAAATGTACGTACAAATCATGCCAGAAGAAGAAGCTGATACCGTGCCGTACCATCCGTTTGATTTGAGCAAAGTCTGGCCAAAAGGCGACTATCCACTGATTGAAGTCGGCGAGTTCGAACTCAATAGAAATTCGGACAATTATTTCTTAGACGTAGAACAAGCAGCATTTGCGCCGAACAATCTAGTACCTGGTATCAGTGCCTCACCAGATCGTATGCTCCAAGCCCGCTTGTTTAGCTACGCAGATGCCCAGCGTTATCGTGTCGGGGTCAATCATAAGCAGATTCCAGTGAACAAACCACGTTGTCCGGTCACCAGCAATCACCGCGATGGTGAAGGTAGAATAGGCGACAATTACGGCGGTCGACCACATTACACGCCAAACAGCTTTAGCCAATGGCAAGATCAACCTCAGTATGCTGAGCCGCCACTCAAGATTGATGGCTATGCGGATCACTATGATTTCCGTGAAGACTCAAATGATTATTTCAGTCAGCCACGTGCTTTATTCAATCTGATGAATGATGAGCAAAAGCAGGCACTGTTTGATAATACCGCCAGAGCAATGGGTGATGCGTTAGACTTTATTAAGTATCGTCATATCCGTAACTGCAACTGGTGTGACCCTGCTTATGGTGAAGGTGTTGCCAAGGCATTAGGATTGACTGTGGAAGATGCGATGGCAGCGCGCGAGTCTGATCCCGCACGCGATTTGCCTAGCTGTCTATAGACTGCAAATTATAACAATTGATTTAAAAGTACCGCTCTAGGAAACTAGGGCGGTTTTTTTATGACTAATAACTATTTTTGGCTTGTTCGAGCTTGAAATTTTCGCCCGCGCCCCTATCTGATTAAGCAGCCTAACAGTATTTACAGCGCAGTCTTATTAAGCAGATTGGCGACACTGTTGGTATTTGAAAATTTGCGATTTATGTGTGCTGGCAACAGCATTTTTGGTAACAATAATAGGAGTTTTTATGAGTGAACAGACCCAAGCGGACAATAAAAACGCTAATGACCTTGATGTTAATAAAGACACCCCTGAATTAAAAAAACATACCTTTGAAGCAGAAGTGGCGCAGCTGCTGCATTTAGTAACGCATTCGCTCTATTCTAACGCCGATATTTTTGTGCGTGAGTTGGTCTCAAACGCCTCTGATGCCTGCGATAAATTGCGCTTTGAAGCGACCAATGATGACAGTCTTTATGAGGACGATGGCGAGTTAAAAATCCGTATTGATATTGATGAAGACGCTAAAACCATTACCTTTACTGATAATGGTATTGGTATGAACGAAGCCGATGCGATTGAGAACTTAGGCACGATTGCTAAATCTGGTACCAAAGCATTTTTAGACAAACTCTCTGAATCACAAAAACAAGACGGTCAATTAATCGGCCAGTTTGGCGTTGGTTTCTATTCAGGCTTTATCGTCGCTGACACCATCAGCGTTGAGTCACGCAAAGCGGGCGAGACTGCCGATAAAGGCGTACGCTGGGTATCAGATGGCACAGGTAGCTTTACCGTTGAGCCTATCACCAAAGCCACGCGCGGCACCGCCATTACTTTGCATCTAAAAGAAGAGTATGCGGCAGGCGAAGACAATTATTTAGACCGCGGCAAAATCAAGCGTTTGGTCAATAAATACTCAGACCATATCAGCTTGCCGATTCAGATGCGTAAAGAAGTTTGGCAAGAAGATGAGGTTGAGGAAGGAAGTGACACGCCTGCCAATGGACAAATGGTACTGACTGACGAATGGGAGACCATCAACAAAGCCAGCGCACTATGGACACGTTCAGCATCTGAAATTGAAGATGATGAGTATGTCGATTTTTATAAAAACATCACTTATGACATGGATGCGCCGCTGACATGGACGCACAACCGTGTTGAAGGACGTGTGCAATATACACAGCTGCTTTATATTCCTAAAAAAGCGCCGGTAGATTTATATACGCGTGAGCAGCAGCATGGTCTAAAGCTGTACGTTAAACGCGTCTTTATCATGGATGAAGCTGAGCAGTTATTGCCGATGTATCTGCGTTTTGTTAAAGGCGTCATCGATTCAGCGGACTTGCCACTTAACGTCAGCCGTGAAATCTTACAAGAATCGCGTGATGTAAAATCTATCCGTGATGGTAACGCGCGTCGTATTTTGACTTTGCTAGCTAGCCTTGCTAATAGCGAAGATGCCGACAAGCAAGAAAAATTTGCGCAGTTCTATAGCGAATTTGGCGATGTTATCAAAGAAGGCCTTGGCGAAGACATGGGCAATCAAGAGCGTATTGCCAAATTGCTGCGTTATGCCACCAGCACCGACGATAAGGTTGAAACCAGCTTTGAAGACTATAAAGCGCGCATGAAAGACGGTCAAAAAGCCATCTATTATCTAACGGCTGATAATTTGGCTGCTGCTAAAAACAGTCCGCAACTTGAGCTATTTAAGAAAAAAGGCATCGAAGTTATTTTGATGACCAGCCGTGTCGATGAATGGGCGATGAATTTCTTAACCTCATTTGATGAGACACCGCTACAAAATATCGCTAAGGGTGCCGTTGATTTAGGCGACTTGCAAAATGAAGCGGAAAAAGCTGAAGCGGAAAAAGCTGTGGAGGCCATGAAGCCTGTCGTTGATAAATTAAAGACGGCTCTAGGCGAGCGCGCCAAAGACGTTAAAGTTTCAACACGTCTGGTCGATAGTCCAGCTTGTTTGGTGGTTGGAGAAGGTGAGCTGTCGCCACAAATGATTCAGATGCTTAAGCAAATGGGTCAAGATGTACCAGAAAGCAAACCAACGCTTGAGGTCAACCCTGATCACCCACTGATTAAAAAGCTTGAGAGTAGCGAGCAATCTGACGGCGATTTTGACAAGCTTGCGCAAGTGATTTTTGACCAAGCATTATTGGCGGATGGCGGTCAGTTAGATGATCCTGCTGCCTATCTAAAACGCGTCAATGAGCTATTGATGAGATAATGTTTAAGGTTTGATAGAAGGTTTTGATAAAAAAGGAGGTCTTAATGCTAAGGCCTCCTTTTTTAATAGGTTTTTAGAGGAATCTTCAAGCGATTTTTACAAATCAGCCTTATGCTCTTGACCGACAATCCGTTACAATTGTGACAGATTAGCACGCTAAACGATTTCGTTGCGCTTTTCGCGTCCTATACCCATTTTATCGTAAATCAGATATAAAATTGCTGCCAATAAGCTCTCTAAAAAACGTAGGTTAATCATATTAAACAGCCTATTAAACGTTGTGCGCAGCAAGATACATTATCATGGATTTGCGTTATTTCTCTCGACTGGCTAGAGGTCTAAGTCTTTGTCACTTGCGTCGTTAAAAACTGTCTCGCTTCAGCGCTTTTCGCTCAATTTCGCTGCCAATATTATTGCAACCTTATGGATGCTAGTAGGGTCAACGCGGGCGTTTTCTTGGGTAAAACCTACCTTTATCCAGTTTGCGGTCTTCGCCTTATTAGCACTGGGTAGTAACGTGCTTTTTTCGTGGTTGGCGGCAGAAAATGGTAGCGTCTTTAATGAGCAAGGATTGGTCAGCTATTTAATTTGGCCGATGATTATTCTGTTGGGCGGTATTATTTTGGCACGCCGCGCCGGTAATCAAGCGCTGGTTTTTGTGCCTGTGGTGCTGTGGTTAGTCGCCGATACCTTATCTGCGCTACTGCAAAGCCTTGTGCAGTTTTTTGGCAGCTATGGCTGGCTACCAAGTTGGAGCTATTCACTTTTACCGATATTGTTTTTAGTGCTGTTTTTATGGCAAACATTGGCTTTGTTATGGATTTTCTCTCGGCGCTTGCGGGTCCCTTGGTGGGAGCGCATTATTGTCATAATCGGGGCAGTGGCATTATTGACCATTTGGCAGCGCAATGTCGCTGACCAGCCGATATTTAAGCAAATCCCTGTTGAACCGGTACTAGAAGAGGCGGCCTTATACGAGCAGCCAAGATTGCTGCAGCAAGCCCTAGACCGCATTGACCCCAGTATACCGGGTAAAAGCGACTGGTATTTTATGGGCGTGGCAGGATTTTCAGATCAAAACGTCTTTCGCTCTGAGATTAATAAAGTCCGTGAGCTGTTCGATGTGCGCTTTGGTACCAGCGGGCATTCACTGGCATTGGTCAATAATAATTACACTTGGTTGGATGAACCCATTGCGACTAAGACCAGTATCTTGCGCGGTTTAAAAACCATCGGTCAGCAGATGAATGCTGATGAAGATGTGCTATTTATGACCCTATCATCGCATGGCGATCAAGATTTTATTCATCTATCAAATCCGCCGCTAGCGATGGACAATTTGGACGCTACTTGGCTGCGTGAGGCGTTGGATGCTTCCGGTATTCGTTGGCGTGTCATCGTGGTGTCCGCGTGCTATTCAGGCTCATTTATCGATGAATTGGCCTCTCCAACGACGGTGGTGATTACCGCCTCTGCTGCTGATAAGATGTCGTTTGGCTGTACTAATACCGCTGAGATGACCTATTTTGGCCAAGCATTCTTTGCTGAAAGTTTGCGTGAAAACACCAGCTTTTCTGATGCCTTTAAAGACGCCGCTTACCGCGTAAAAGAGCGTGAGCTTTATATGGGTTTTGAGCCATCAGAGCCGCAAATGGTCATTGGTAGCTTAATGGAAACTGCCTTGCCAGCATTTGAGCAAGCCTTGTTTGATAAAACACGGCCGTCGCTTGCTAGTATGACCAATAGTACCAACGCTGATACGACTTCAAATGTGCCGGTAAATATTGCCCCTGCTGCTATTGATTAAACATTAATTGCTAAATGCTAAACACTAATTTCTCACTATTAACTATTAACTATTAATCACGAATGACCGACTATCTCTCAACGCTTATTTTATCTTAGATACAAAGGATATTACTCATGAATAATGCTTATAACCATAGTTTTTCAGCCAGTAGCCAGTTGACCCAAAAAAGTGTCAATCGCTGTTTCGATGGAGAGCAGCATTACTATAGCCACGAGTCGACGTCGACCAAAACGCCGATGACGTTTAGTATTTATCTGCCCGATGAAGCGCTTGCCGGTCGCCGCTGTCCCGCGCTTTTATATCTCTCAGGCTTGACCTGTAATGCCGATAACGTCACTCATAAAGCCCATTTTCAACAAAAATGCAGTGAGCTTGGCATGATTTTTATTGCGCCTGATACTTCTCCTAGAAGCAGTGAAGGTCACGATGTACCAAACGACGAGCGTTATTTTGTTGGGCAGGGCGCAAGCTACTATGTTGATGCGACGCAAGCCCCGTGGTCAGAACACTTTAATATGCAAAGCTATATCGTTGATGAATTATACGATTTGCTGCGCTCTGAGTTTCCGATTGATAGTATTGGTATCACTGGGCACTCGATGGGCGGTCATGGCGCTTTATTGTTGGGCTTTAAGTTCCCAAGTAAGTTTGTCAGTGTCTCCGCCTTATCGCCTGTTTGTGCAGCCAGTGAGTCAGCGTGGGGGCAGGCCGCTTATACAGAATACTTTGGTGATGATAAATCATTATGGGCGCAAGCAGATGCTGCACAGGTGATTATGGAAGTTGGGCAGCAATACACCAATATTTTGGTCGATCAAGGGGGTGCTGATAACTTCTTAGCAGAAGGGCAACTGCAAACCTCTAAGCTCCAAGAAGCTTGTAATAAAGCGCAGCAGCCGCTGACATTGCGCTATCTTGCTAGCCACGACCACAGCTATTACTTTATTCAAACAGTGATTGATGATCATATTGAACATCACTGGCGTATGGCGCAGATGGGTTAAGCCGGTTAAATAATGGCCGCCTGCTATATAAGCTGCCAGCCCGTTATATAACTTGACAGACAGTTACGCTGATTATTTAACCAAGCGCAGTTATTGGTATAAAATAGAGCTTGGTTGGATAATCAATGTGCTTAAAGGTAAGGTTTTATGATAAATAGTCTGACAGCGTCGGCAAATGCGGGTGCCAATAATACAACGCAAAACGCTAACTTATCGCTTTTGGCTATGCAAGCTGACATGGCTGCTGCTATCAAAAATAAGCAGCAAGAAAATAAGCAGCAAGATAGTATTGCGCAAAAAAGCAATCTAAAGCCAGCTGCCAGTAACGACAAATCATCTTCTGCAACTGCCGCTAAAGAACTTGATGCCGTGCAACTATCACGGGTGATAGAGATGGCGTGGGAAGACAGGACGCCGTTTGAAGCGATAGAACATAGCTACGCTCTCGATGAGACAGCGGTCATTAAATTGATGCGTCAAACATTGAAACCGTCATCTTTTCGCTTATGGCGTCAGCGTGTCACCAACCGTGCAACTAAACATCAAGCCAAGCGTCCGTTTAACGTTGGTCGCGCCTATTGCAAAACCCAATATAAGCCGCGCTAGTTATTTAGCTTTATTTATTTAATAGCCAGTTATTTACAGCTAATGTTTTAAAACCAGTTATTTAAATACTAACAATATGCATTAAGAACCTTTTTTATTGAACTTTTATACAAACCTCAATTAGGTAGCTCAACTATGATTAGCCCCTCTAAACCGTATCTAATCGCTCCTTCTATTTTATCTGCTGACTTTGCCAGACTGGGTGAAGAAGTAGAGCGTGTATTAGAATCAGGTGCGGATGTCATCCATTTTGACGTAATGGACAACCATTATGTGCCCAATCTAACGTTTGGTAGCATGATATGTAAGGCTCTACGTGACTACGGTATTGATGCGCCCATCGATGTCCACCTGATGGTGTCGCCAGTCGATAGTATGATTGAGCAGTTTTTAGAGGCGGGTGCGAGTGTTATCACCTTTCATCCAGAAGCCAGCGCCCATATTGACCGCTCTTTGCAGCTGATTAAAGATGGTGGGGCTGAATGTGGCTTGGTGTTAAATCCCGCGACGCCGCTACATTATTTAGATTATGTCATGGATAAGGTTGATCAAATCTTACTCATGAGTGTGAATCCTGGTTATGGTGGTCAGTCATTTATCGAAGGCACTTTAGATAAAGTCCGCCAAGTTCGTCAACGTATCATTACCAGTGGTCGTGACATCAGATTGGAAGTCGATGGCGGCATCAAAGCCAGTAATATCCGTGCGATTGCCGAAGCAGGTGCGGATATGTTTGTCGCCGGTTCCGCTATCTTTAACCAAGAAGATTATAAAGCGGCTATCGATGCCATGCGCGCAGAGTTGGCCTTGGCAAATGGCTATTAATTACCCTTTGTAGCCATCAGAATGAATGATAACTATAGAGTGATAATCATAGAATCATGACCAATAACAAGTCATGTAAAGGTGAAATATGGATAAGCAAAAGCCAGTTAACGCCCCAGTACCGCCTCAATCTGTCAAAGAGCCTGAGTCACAGCAAGCTAGCTCGCAATCACCTAGCTTGCCATCACCTAGCTTAGTGCCCAAAGGTATTACCATTGGCATGGCGGCTTTTGCCTTGATATTAAGTCTTGCCGGTTACGGCTTTCGCTTGCTGATTGGTGAGGATGTGGGAGAGGTGTTACGCCATGCGGCGGTAATAGTGCCAGCCTTTATGATAGGTATTCCGCTGTTTTTCTGGGTAGGTTCACGCATTTTAAATAAGGTTAAAGGTTTGCATATAGCAAGTTGGAATGCCATTAGCTTGGGCTATTTAACCTCTTGTATATCGATCCTTTGGCTAATGGGTACTTATAGCTAATATAAGTGCCTCATAATACTGATGTTTTTATGATTTAAAACTTTGCCTTTATTACATTTATCGATTTCTCCTCATTAATAAGTCGCGCTTTATGACGTGACTGGACACTTGCTAGTATGGCCACATCTTCTAAGAAAATCACCGATATTATTTTCCCAAAGGACCTTCCAAACGGTTTGTTTATTGCGCTGATTATTGCCTGTTTGCTATTAGGTTTATCCTACCTGCGTCACGGTACCGGGCTGCAAGGCTGGCTACACGTCTTTGAAAATTGGCTACTTATGCTGCTGATAATACCGACCGCCACTGCCACCGTTGCCTTACCATTTAAATACCGTGACCCTACGCTTGAGCTTAAGCTGACCTATTATCTGGGTATGTTCGTCGCCTTCTTATTTACCTTGGCAAAATTGCGCTATTGGCGTTAAGCATCAGTTTTTGGCGCATGAGCACCGATAAAGGCACGGATAAAAGGCATTTATGCAAAAGACTTGGACGTCAGCCCTTGAATTGTAGGCGTAAAGCGTCCATTGTATGAGTAAGATAGTTTTGCCCGCATGACTGTAAGACGAGCGCTTTAACGAATAACATGACCGCATTTTTACAGGTGTAAAACGGGATAATAAGGAAAAAATGAATGCCATACGATATTGATAATGACATAGAAGTAGATAGCGACAGTAGCGATCAGTTTGCAGGATTCGCCAAAGAAACCACGCTTGAGCTGGTAGAAGCAGATGATGGTCGCTTACTATTACGTGACGCTGAACAAGATGAAGCGCCACTTATGACCATTGATTTTTCTGAAAAGCTCAAAGAAATCCTTGGCAGTGATACGCAGGCGATTGGTCAGCATATGATTCATGCTGCGATTCAAGTAATTATGCAAAAGCAGATGAGCCAGTGGCATGCCCATGTCTATGATAAAGAGCCAACGCACTATAGTTAATGAATCACTGGTTAAAACGAATAAATGGTCAAAAAATTGGCAATAAAAAAGGGTTTATCATTTGATAAACCCTTTTTTTGTTCAAATAATTTATTTATAGAACATATTTATAAAAAATACATTTTATAAAAAACAGCAATTATTTGATTTTAGCTTCTTTAAAGATCACATGCTGGCGTACTTTTGGATCAAACTTTTTGATTTCCATTTTGCCAGGCATAGTGCGCTTGTTTTTGGTAGTGGTATAGTAATACCCAGTACCAGCAGTTGATACTAACTTAATTTTATCTCTCATGATAGCTTTCCTGTAAATGAGGGGTCTTCAAACGATGGGTACGGGTCTAAATGATTAAGTCGCTAACGATGCTGGCTTTATCAGCCAATCAATCGCTAGCGTCAGAGCAGTCCAAATAGCGACAATCATCGCTAAGATAGACTGTCCGTTTTTACTTAAACTTTTTGACCTTGTGCGCGTAGATCCGCTAACACTTTGTCGATACCAAGTTTGTCGATAGTGCGCATACCTTTGGTAGACACACGTAGACGTACAAAACGATTTTCAGACTCTACCCAAAAACGATGGTTATGAAGGTTTGGTAGAAAGCGACGACGGGTTTTGTTGTTTGCGTGCGAAACATTATTACCCACCATAGGGCGCTTTCCAGTCACTTGGCAAACTCTAGACATGGCGAACTCCTAATCTATGAGGTATGAGGGATTCTCATACCAGTCTGGGCAAGTTGCACGTTTTTGCGGCATGGACACAGCAAGCGGCAGCTTTGCACCAAACAAAACTATTATGAAGGTTGAGCTGATATTACTGTCATCTAAAGGCAAATAACAGGCAAACCAATTCAGAAAATTTTAAAGCCGACATTTATACCATAAAAGTAAAGAATACTCAAATATTTTTATAATAATCGCCGCTTTAAACGATAGCTATTATACCCTGAATTGCGCGCGCTATGTGATTGATTATTTAATAGTAAAGATTCATTTTTTAGTTGTAAGTTATGACAAAAGTCAGTAAAGTTGCGGTTATATATTTAATACAATCTGTTAATACAACTGTTATTATTGTAAGTTCATGTATCATTACTCATCAAATATGAAGCCATGTAATGATTATGTGTATTTACTCAAACAAATTGCGTTCGCCGCGGAGTTCAAAAATGTCATATAGCTCACTACCTCTGACTTCTAAGTTATTTCAGCTTACTTCTTTAACCTGCGCACTAGCATTAGCAGGCTGTGGTGGCGGTGATGGTGACACGGTAGATTCTATCGCTCCTCCACCTGATTTAGGCGTACAGCCAGGTACTGGTGGTGGTACTGGTGGTAATGGTAATACTGGTGGCGGTGAACAAGTGCCAGACGTTGAGCCTGAATTCTTTATTCAAAAACTTAGTACAATGCCTACTATCATTGAGCTGTCTGATGAACAAACAAGCTTTAATGTAACTGTTAAAGCTGTTGAGAAGATATCTGGTGGAGCAATGGTTGGTAAAGCTGTGACTCTAAAGGTAGTGGATTCTGAAAATAACGGTATCACTATTGAAGGTCAGAGTACCCAAACTACTGACAGTGATGGTAACGCTGTATATGCATTAAAGCTAAATCCACAAGCAGTTGCTGATAAACTGGCGCTGATAAAAAGCGGCTTTACATTAATAGCTAGCGCTAAGAAAGCTGATGGTACGGCTATTGCACCGCAAGAACTTAAGGTTTCTGTCAGTAAAAAAGGTAGTGGAGATGGGACTCAGGTAATAGTGAGTAAGCTTAGTGTGAGGCCTAATATCAAGACGAGCTCTGTCTCTAATGATATTTTAAATCCTTTTGGTGATACGGGTATATTTAGTGTTGAAGTCAAAGATGAAAAAGGTACTTTGGCTCCTGATGTAACAGTAGGTTTAGGAATTATACCTTTAGAAGGCGTATCTATTAGTCCTGCTAGTCAAGTAACTGATAGTAAAGGTATTGTAAATTTTAATATTAAAATAGATGAGAATCTATCAGAAGCTGCACGCGAAAAACTATTAAAAGGTATTACTTATACTCTTAATATTCGAGAAAAGAGTGGGGCAAGCAAAAGCGTAACTGATAGCTTAAAGGTGGGGTTGCCTGTTTCTGACTATAATTTAAAGGTTACAGGAAATTCAAATAAACTTAGTGCTTATGGTGATACACAAAGTCTTACGCTCACGGCTGCTGCTATCAGTGCGGCTGTTCCTACCAAAATTGAAGGCGCTAAAGTCGCTTTCAAACTGAATAATGCGCCTACGGGCGTAAGCTTAGCAAGTAATCAGTTAACGCTAGATGGTAAAGGTCAAGCTACTGTTACTTTGTCTATAGCGCCAGGATTAAGCGACGCTGAGCGAAAGGCACTTGCTGAAAACGGCATTAGCTATACTGCTACTCTGTCAGAACCTAATAATTCTGTAACAGCCAAAACGTTTGAAAGCTTAGTTGAAATACCGCTCGCACAAAATATTGTTAGTTTTGAAGGAAGTGATAAGAAACAAATCTCAAGCTCTGGTGGTAGTGCAGTTATTAGCTTTAGGGTAAATAACCAAAATGGTGGAGCAGTAGCCAATCAATTAGTTTCAGCGACTCTACCAACTGCTTTGACAAGTAAAGGCTTACTAACTATTGATGGTAGTACTGAACAGACTACTAATGACAAAGGTGTTGTAAGCTACGTGGTACGTGTGCCTGCAGGCCTGAGTGAAGCACAGAAAGCAGCATTAGAAAAAGCCAGTAATTTTGCATTAGCTGTGAAAGCAGTTGAAGTTTCTGGTGCTAGTAGCATAGCGAGTAGCAGCCCAATTGTTATTGGTTCAGAGATTGGTCAAAGTGATATCACGTTAACTGCCCAAAGTATTCCTACTACCGTGAATATCTTAGAAAATCAATTTAAATTGCAAATTGCAGCCAAACGTAAAAATGGTAGCGCTGCAGATGGCAGAACCGTAAAACTAGTTCTTAATGAAGGTTCGAGTACAGGTGTTACTATTCAAGGTAATCAGCAAACTACTAACGGTAGTGGTATAGCAGAATTTAATATTGGTATTAGCCAAAGTCTAACCCAAGCCCAACGTGATCAACTTATCAAGACAGGCATTAGTTATACTGCTATCGTAACTGATCAAGATGGTACTCAGTCTAAAATTATTCAAACTATTCAGGTGGAGCAACCGTTAAGCGCCATCCAATTTGCATCTATCGAAACACCAACTATTAGCGAGCTTGGTGGTAAAGGCACTATTAGTGTCAAGCTATCGACCAAAGATAAGCAATTACCTGTTACAGGACAAGCAGTTGCTATTCAGTTGGGTAAAGTAGCGATTGACTATGGCGTTACCATCAATACAGAATCGGCAATAACTGATTTTAATGGTGAGACAACCTTTATAGTTAGTATTCCCAACACCTTAACAGCAGAAGAGCGAGCTAAGCTTAAGCTTACTGGTATTAACTATCAGCTGTCCTATGTCGAAAAAGGCATTACCTACTCTGAAATCAGTCAAGTTAATATCACGACTCCTAAAGTTGACTTAAGTATTCTTAATGCAACTAATAACATTGACAATCAAGCTGGCTACATTCTTAACAATGTAGGTAGTAATGTTACGATACAAGCCCAGCTTAACAACCAGTCAACTGATGAACAAATAACTAGCCAGCCAGTCAAATTAATATTTGAAAACAAATCACTAGCAAGTCTTCTAATAGTAAATGCGCAGAATGGTTCGTCAAATATCATTGCTACTACAGATGAAAATGGCTTAGTTAACTTTAATGTTGTGGTCCCAGGTAGTTTAACTGATGCGGAAAAAGAAGCGCTTAGCAAGGAAGTATTAACCGCCACCTTGACAGAGACGCTAACAGGCAAGCAGCAGCAAGTTAAAATCAAAGTACAGTCTATGACTGCTGCAATCTCTTTGATTGCTAAACAGACAAACCCACTGAATCTAAATGGTGGAGAAACTCAAATTGAAGTGACTGTTGCAGACAAATCAGTAGAGCCAAAAGTTGTTGCGGGCCAAAAAGTATTCTTGGCGCTGCCAGCAGCTATTGCCAGCCAAGGCGTCACACTAGTATCAGGTAATAGTCAAACTACTGATAATTCGGGTAAAGCTGTCTTTACTGTCGCTGTACCTAATAACTTAACTGATGCACAGAAAGCAGAGATTGCGAAAAACGCCAACAGCTTTTCTATTGGATTATCAGCAGCTGATGCTAATGGTAATATAGTAACCCAAGCCAGTTCAGTGACTACAGTTACCCCAGATCCAAGTGGTACCAAGGAAAGTCTTAGTATTGGGGCAAATAAAGTTGTTAATACCAAAGGTGATACATTTAAGGTATTCGTTCGTTTAGAAAATAAAGATGGTGCTATTGCTAATCGTGCTGTTCGTTTAAATGTAGACGATCCTATAAAAACTGGGGTTAGCGTTTCTAACGGTACTATTAACACTAATAGCGATGGCGTGGCAACTTTTGACCTTAAGCTTGAAGCAGGTGCGAGTGTCAACCAAGCTATATTACAAGCAGGTATTCGTTTAACAGCAACTACGACGACCGTAGAAAACGTTAAATTAGAGCAAAACTATATCGTTGCTGTAGATAACGCAACAGTCGATAGTTATCAGCTCATAGCATCCTCTGATAAATCCACATTAAATACTGGTGGTGACCAAACGAATGCGATATTCCGTGTGACTGACAGTAGTGGTGGTGTTCTAGCAGGGGTGCCTGTACAGTTTAGTATTGAGAATCTAGAAGCAAGCGGCGCAGCTTTAACGACTCCAAGTATGGTAACGACGGATGCTAATGGTCAGATCGATGTTGGTGTTATCTTAGCTGCCAATACGGTCAATGCCCGTCTAAATCATAGTGTAGTGATTAATGCTAAAATCGTTACGCCACAGTACGGTGCAGATGGTAAAGTCAGTATGCAAGTACGTGAAGAAAAATCTCTTAGCTTGTCAGCAGTAGGTACTGAAATTACCCTTGCTGCTACAGAGACTAAGCTGAAAGATGGGGAAATAACTACTATTAGTACTACTCTGGTAGATGGCGCTGGACATGCTATTGCCAATTCTGGTATGGAGTTGATAGGTGAAGACGGTAATATTATAGCTACTACTGCTACAGCAATTACCGATGCGGATGGTAAAGCGAGTTTTAATATCAGTGAGGATGCCTTATCGTTTGATAGTAATGGTAACCTACGTGTGTATGCCCGTGCTTTCGGTGAAAATAAGATAAATAATCAACGTAGCTTAAGCAGTATTGATTTGGTCAAAGTCTCACAAGCAGGTATCAGCTTTATTGATGTTAAAAACGTTTATGATGTAAACACCCCACAAACCATAAATATCCAGATACGTCGTGATACAGCGGTACAAGCGGAAGGTCTGATTGGTAAGCAAGTCGAAGTACAAACGACGCTTGGTGAATTTGCAGATGGTAGTGCTGCTAGCAACAAAGTTATTGTTACAAAAACCATTGACGCCGCTAATATAAATGGCAGTATTATTACGATACCAGTTACTTTAACATCGCAGCTTGCTGGCATTACTGCTTTACAAGCGACTATATTGGGCGATACATTGCAAAATGGTGAACCACGTTATAGAGCTACTGTTGATACGCGATTCCGAGCTACGACACCTGCTAAAATGCTATTCCAAGCGGTGAAGTCGGTCATCACTCCAGGTGGTAGTACTGAAATTGTCGCTACAGTAAAAGATAAAAACGACGTGCCAGTTGAAGGACAAACCGTTGTCTTTAGTCGCACGTCAGACTCTTCAGCAGGTCGTTTGTCAGCTGCCACAGCAGTAACAAACAGTAGAGGTGAAGCACGTGTTGTCTATCAAGCCAACGCCAGCTCACCTATTGGCGGTGTGATTATCAATGCTCGACTACTCGATGATAAATTTAATGTTCCTACTAGAACAACCACTATTACCGTATCAGAAGAAGCAGTGTATACCACCTTAGCATTCGCTGATAAGATATCATCAGATGATATTTATTATACTGTACGTGGTTCGATATCGGTCATGGATGGTTCGGGCCGTGCTGTGCCAAATAAAGAAGTATCAATTAAGTCTTATGCAGTTGAATACGCTCAAGGAAAGGTATGCTTACTGAATACAAATGTAGCTTATCAAGGTGCAAATACTATAGATAAAGATGGTACAGTAAATACGCCAGCACTTAAGACATCTACTAAGCAAGAACCACTTATCTTTAAGTCTAATTGGTATGATACTGAAGATCCAGAGTATAATTACACTCTAGATAAAGATGCTGACATCAATATCAATGATGATGGTAGTATAGGAAATGGTAGATTAGACCCTATCAATCCAGTAGCTATTATAAATGGCCAAGTGTCTGAAGATGGTTATTCATTTACAACTGATGAAGTAGGGCGAGCTGATTTTGAGATTCGTTATCCAATACGCTATTCAACTTGGGTGAAAGTGCGGTTTGATGCTTCAACGTTCTTGAACGGTAGTGAGAGTACACAAAGTATCAACTATGTATTACCGTATCAGTTAGGCGACCTGTCGATAAGTGATTCGAGCTTAATTACACCTTGGATAGATCATGCAAGTCCATTTGGTACTGGCGGTGTTCCATGTATTGATAGTATGAGTATCAATATCGATGCTGAGAAGGATATCTCCAAGGTGGTTTTATCTCCTTATCAGCCAAATTATTCTGTATCTATTAACGGTGAAGGTCCAAGTAACATATCTACAGGTTATAACAGCTTCATAGTAGACTTTAGTAAAGCATTTGACTTAGGGTCTACTATTAGCGTAAATAGTAATGGATTTGGCTTCTCTAAAGTGATTCAAGCCCAGTAGAGATTAACAACCTTATAAAATAAAAAACTATAAATACAAATCCCCAACCCTCGCGTTGGGGGTTTTTGTATTCATAATCTCAATAACTAAATACAAGCAACTCAATCAGCAAAGTTTTGCAAAAGCGATTAGAATAGTCGGTTTCCTATGCTGCTAACCATATTCAAAGTAAGCAGCACGTTTCATTTTTAATTGGGCACATTATGTCAGACAATACCACGACTGCTACAGCAAGCATAAAGTCGAGCAAAAATTCTCAAAACATACCAGTTGCGGCTGCTATTGATACTGCGACGCTATTGATTAAATGCCGCGATCAAGCTGGCATTGTACAAGCCGTATCTGAGTTTATTCATCGTTATGGCGGCAATATTATTACGCTCGATCAGTATTCAACCGCTCATGAAGGCGGGCAGTACTTTATGCGCTTAGAGTTTGCGTTAGCAGGCTTGAGCGAAATTATGGATAACTTTGAAGCCAGCTTCGGTCATACGGTGGCTAAGCGCCATAACATGGCGTGGCGCTTACATAACAATGCGATTAAAACCAAGGTTGGCATCTTAGTATCAAAGTTCGATCATGCCTTGTTAGATTTACTGTGGCGGCATCAGCGCGGATTATTGGATTGCGAGATTACGTCTGTCGTTAGTAACCATGAAGATTTGCGCCAAGCGGTAGAAAACTTTGGCATAACCTTTCATTATGTGCCAGTCACTAAGGATAACAAAGACGAAGCAGAAGAGCAGATTCATACCTTGATGGCAGGCAATGATTTGTTGGTATTGGCGCGTTATATGCAGATATTATCGTCTGATTTTGTTAAGCGTTGGCCGATGCAAGTCATCAATATTCACCATTCATTTTTGCCCGCGTTTGTCGGCGCCGACCCTTATCGTCAGGCTTATGAGAAAGGCGTAAAGCTTATCGGAGCGACCGCGCACTATGTTACAGCCGAGCTTGACCAAGGCCCTATCATTGAGCAAGACGTACATCGTGTCACTCACCGTCAAGGGGTGACAGAGTTACGTGCGATTGGCCGTGATATCGAGCGCAATGTCTTAGCGCGCGCGGTGAATTGGCATGTGCAAAACCGCGTGATTGTGGCGGGTAATAAGACCGTGGTTTTTAATTAGCTTTATGTTAAAACGGTTTTAAACCGAAATAAGAGCGCAAAAAAAGGCCGCCAGTATTAGTATTTAATACTGGCGGCCTTTTTTTCATTAGAATGCTGCTGCAAAATTGAATTTATAACAGCATCTCTAACACAAACTTGCTACCGACAAAGCCAATTGCTAATAGAATAAACGCATAAATGGTCATATTAGCAGCGCGTTTGCCACGCCATCCTGCACGCCAGTTACCCAATAATAATGCGCCAAATAGCAGCCACGATAGGACGCTAAATAACGTTTTATGGGCAAGGTGCTGTGCCATCAAGTCTTCTACATAAACAAAGCCAATTCCTAGCGCGATACTGAGCAAGACAAAGCCGACCAATAGCATGTCGAACAATAGACTTTCCATGCTCTGCAAAGACGGCAGTTTATTCACCCAAAAGCGATGAATCGATTGGTGCTTGAGCTCGCGTATTTGCAGGCGTAAAAATAGTGCTTGCAGCGCTGCCATCAGCAGCACACAATAGGCGGCAAGTGATAGTAGGATATGCGCTTCAAGCCCGACACTGATATCCGTGATGGGACGATAAGGCGCGCGGCCGATATAACCGACAATCATCCCGACCAATGCCGTCGGTGCTGCTAAAATACCAAGACTGACGATAGGGCGGTATAAGCTAAAAATAACATAGAAAAATAAGAAAAATAAACTGATCAGGCTAATGATGTTAAATAGATTGAAATTTAGCCCGTATAGCGTGACCACATGCGGATAAAGTAATGCTGCATGTGCCAGCATACCGACAACCAATAAACCTAAGCTCACGCCTTTGTGGATAGGGTTGTCCTGAATCAGCGCCCAACCAATGTAGATGCTGACCAAAATATAAACCATGCCAGCCAGTAAAAATGCAAGTTGCAAGATAAAAAACCTCATCTCATGATGAGCGCAAAATCGCCGCTCAATTGAATGCTAAAATGGTATTATCAGAATGATTAGAATAATCATCCAATTTATCATAAAATGGCAAGCAATTGAGCGCCATCTTACGGATTGATTATAAGCACTTGTAGGACAGTAGCGCTAAAATTTAGTATTTATTAGCTATAAAATTAAATAGTCAGCTTTATTTAACCCTACATTTGAAAACTGTCATTTGCAAAACGACTATAAGCTTTGCAGCGCCTTAATGCTATAGTATTGATACTGTGCTGCTTTTTATAATGATTTTTATAAAAACGCCACCTCATATGCTATAGCACATCTTAATAATAGTTATCAGCAATGAACGCTGAACCAAGTTTAACGACGTATTGTTGTCATAGTAGCTTTTGCCAAGAATTGCTTTTATCAAGAATTGTTTTCACTAAGAATTATTTTAATTGAGAGTCATTTATGTTTGATACCTTAACAGAACGCTTATCGTCGAGCCTGCGTAATATCGTCGGCACTGGGCAGTTGACCGAAGATAATATTAAAGATACCTTGCGCGAAGTGCGTATGGCGCTGTTAGAAGCCGACGTCGCGCTACCGGTCACCCGTGATTTTGTGAAGCGGGTAAAAGAGCAAGCGCTTGGAGCGGAAGTGCTGAAAGAATTGGCGCCAGGACAAGCGTTTGTAAAAATCGTCCACGATGAGCTGACCGAAATGATGGGCAGCGCCAATCAGCAGCTTGAAATGACTGGTAAACCGCCTGTTGTTTATTTATTAGCGGGTTTGCAAGGTGCAGGTAAAACCACCACGGCTGGTAAATTGGCGAAATTCTTACAAGAGCGCCATAAGAAAAAGGTGATGCTAGTTTCTGCTGACGTTTATCGCCCAGCAGCAATTGCCCAGCTTGAGCAAGTGGCAGGGCAGGTAAATGCCAAGTTCGTCAATTCAACTAGCGACGAAAACCCAATTGATATCGCCTTACGTGCTATCGAAGAAGCTAAAATTCAGTATCAAGATATTTTGATTATTGATACCGCCGGTCGTCTGGCTATCGACGAAGCCATGATGGAGGAAATCAAAGCGCTTACTGCGGCGGTCAATCCTTCTGAGACGCTATTTGTCGTTGATGCGATGACCGGTCAAGATGCGGCCAATACTGCCAAAGCCTTTAACGATGCGCTGCCATTAACAGGTGTTATTTTAACCAAGACTGACGGTGATGCTCGCGGCGGCGCGGCATTGTCTGTACGTGCGATTACCGGTAAACCTATTAAGTTTTTAGGTCGCGGTGAAAAACTAGACGCGCTAGAGCTGTTCCATCCTGAACGTATTGCTCAGCGTATTCTTGGTATGGGTGACGTCTTAAGTTTAGTTGAAGAAGTCGAGCAAAAGATCGACCGTGATAAAGCCGAAAAAATGGCGAAAAAGATGCAAAAGGGCGGCGAGTTCGACCTTGAAGATCTATTGACCCAGTTTCAGCAAATGAAAAGTATGGGCGGCATGGCAGGCTTCTTAGATAAGATGCCAGGTATGGGCGGCTCTGATATGCAAAAAGCCGTCGAAGAAGCCAAACCAGAAGAAAAAGTACGTGAGATGGAAGCCTTGATTAATTCAATGACGCCATTTGAGCGTAAAAACCCAGATAAAATCAATCCAAGCCGTAAGCGTCGTATCGCCGCAGGCTCAGGTCGTGAGATTCAAGACGTCAATCGCTTGCTCAAGCAGCACAAGCAAATGGCAAAAATGATGAAGATGATTTCTAAGCCAGAAGGCATCAGTAAAATGATGAAATCGATGCAAGGATTGATGGGCGGCGGCGCTGGAGCGGGTGGCGGTGGTCCATTATTCGGCGGTGGCGGTCAGCAAGGTGGTGTTAAAGATGTGAACCCACAGCAAATGGCAAAGCAGATGGAACTTGATCCAAATAACATGCCTAGCACTGAAGAGATGCAAAAGCAGATGCAAGAGTTGCAAAATCAAGGCTCAAAGAAATTTAAAACACGCTTTTAAGTAGTGGCTGACTGTATTAACAGTCACTATTAGCAAGTGCTTTTAACAAAAACCTCAAATCTATATAGGTTTTGAGGTTTTTTTAGGTCTCTCTTATTTAGACAACTTCTCATTAATAAAGTAGAAAAAAGGTAGAAATTAATAAAATTCGCCTATCCTAAATGCTATGATAGGCGCTGTTTTATGATGCCAAGCGACTAAGCCGAGGTGATGATGTTTTTAGCAATGGATACCGTATTGGATCAGTGTTCGATCGCAATTTTAGATGCCAATGGGCAAGTGCTGTCGAGCCATACTGAAACGGGTAAACGCCAGCAGACCCAGCAAATCCTGCCGATGATTGATGCGGCATTGTCCGAGGCCAATCTGCGTCTTGCTGATATAAAAGCATTGATATTCAACCGTGGCCCGGGTGCATTTAGTGGTATACGAATCAATACGGCAGTGGTGCAAGCGCTATCTGTCGCACATGATATTCCTTGTGTAGGAATCTCAAGCCTGCAAGCAATTGCCCAATGTGCGTATAAAAAGTACGGCCTGACCCAAGTTTATAGCGCGCTTGATGCGCGTATGCAGCAAGTTTATTTTGGCCAGTACTCAATTTTAGGCGATGTAGCAGACAATTCTATCATGCAGCCAGTGTTGGCTACTGATAGCGATAGCACCGAGCAGCTGCTTGATTATGACAGCCAAACAGTGCTTAATTTGCCTATCGTCGGCAATGGTGCGCCGCTATTAAAAGCACATGATGGACAAGTATGCCATGAAGATGTGTGGCCAGATGCGGTGGTGATTGGACAATTGGGCATCGCTCAATTCATGAATGTTGGTGGTACCGATGCCGCCAATGCGTTACCAAGATATCTGCGTAACCAAGCATGGAAAACGTTGAAAGAACAGGGTAAGGCGTAGTTTTTGCTTTATAGCATAAAATATCGTTAATCACTAAATACCTTGTGTCACAAAAATACAAACGATTATAAAAGCAACGATCATATAGGACAGCCGATAGCGCTGTCTTTTTAGGGAAGCAACTGTGGATATACTGTTATTAATCCAAGCGGTCATCATGGGTATCGTTGAAGGTATCACTGAGTTTTTACCCATCTCTAGTACGGGATATTTGATTTTATCCGCGGATTTGATGGGCTTTTGGACCAAAGAAAAGGTTGATTTGTTTGTGGTGGTAGTCCAGCTTGGCGCTATCTTAGCAGTCATTTATGATTACTGGGGCAGACTATGGCAAGCGCTCTTGGGGCTGCTGACCGGTAAAGCGGACGGTATGAGTAATCCAAGACAGTTAGGTTTAAGCTTAATTGTCGCGACCATTCCGGTGATGATTGTTGGTTTTACCTTCGCTGATGAGATTAAGACGTATTTGTTTAACCCTATCGTCGTGGCAATTATGCTGATTGTTGGCGGTTTGCTGATATTTTATGTAGAAAATCGCCCTAAAACGATTATCGCGCAAGAAGCTGAAGATGTCAGCCTAAAAACGGCATTGATGATTGGTTTGATGCAGTGTCTGGCCTTAATACCAGGAACATCACGCTCAGGTGCCACTATTATTGGTGCGCTTTGGCTTGGCGTATCGCGTAAGGCTTCAGCGGAGTTTTCCTTCTTTTTAGGTATTCCAGTCATTGTCGGTGCGGCATTATTAGATTTGCTAAAACATGGTGATGTATTGACCAGTAGCGAAGATTGGTTAGTATTGGGCATCGGCACCGTGGTGTCGTTTATTGTAGCCTTACTTTGTATTCGCCTATTGGTTGCTTGGGTTAGCCGCCGTGACTTTAAAATCTTTGCATGGCTACGCATTGTCACAGGCGTCATCGTATTGGTCGCCGCTTGGGGCTTTGGCTACCAGATGGCAGGCTAAGATTTATAGTGGAATAGTTTTTGATGCTAATACCTGTACTTTTCACTACTAGAAAGGAATGGCAGTTAATATGACCAATGTGAAGCCAATACCGACCGCTCATATTAACTGCCAGCTATTTTATGTTAGCGAGTCGCAGGCAGGTCAAGTCGAGAGCTTGAAGGCGCTCATCGCTGAGCATGCCCTACCCATCATTTTAGATATTGAGCTTTTTCCCGAAAAGCTTAATCAAAAACGTCGCCAGCAATTAAGCGAAACCTCAACCCAACCTATTCTCTTGTTAGATGAGAAAAACAAGCTTTCATGGCTGAGTGATGGTCTCAGTGTGGCACCAGAATGGGATAAGCTACAACGCCGGGTGGTAAGTGCAGGGCGTAAGTCTGAGTTACTGCTACAAGCTGCTAAAATTACATCGGACAGTACAGTCATTGATGCGACTGCAGGCTTTGGGCATGATAGTTTGATATTGGCCAGTACTGGCGCTCAAGTTACTATGCTTGAGCAGCAGCCCCTGATGGCGTTATTGTTACTAGCTGAACAGCAGCGTATGAGTGCGCTGCCAAACTGGCAAAAGCTGATGAGCCGACTACAGATTATTAATACTGATGCGCTTAGTTATTTTGCAAAACTACAAGCTGATGCGATAGATGGTATTAAAGAAAATGATGCGAAAGTAGTTGATATAATATATCTGGATCCTATGTTTCCAGAAGACAGCTATCAAGATAGCAAAACAGGTAAAGGTGCTAAAGTGGGCAAGCATATGCAAGCCTTGCACCAATTGGCTCGCCCGCCAACCCTAGAGCAAGAGAAGCAATTGCTACAAAGTGCGCAAGCGGTCGTCAGTCAAGATGGTGAAAAACAAGGCCGCGTAGTCGTCAAGCGCCCGCAGCTTGCGCCGTTACTTGCAAATCAACAACCGAGTGAAAGCTGGCATAATGAAGCAGTACGTTTTGATGGTTATTTTGTTTGATGGCTATTATTTATGATAATGAATGGGCTCAGTGAATCAGTTTGAGTGTTTAGAATACAAAGATTTAGAAGTGGTGGATTTAATAGTAATGGATTCAGGAGAAAAGGATGTCAACGATTATAATTTGGGTCATTGGTGCAGGCTTATTACTGATGAATATTGCGTTGCGAACAGAAGTTTTACAGCTCAAAGCCCACCTAAAAGCGCTTAGGAATCCAAAAGAACAAATGGACTACTTACGGCAGCAAGCAAAGCTTAGCCAAAATAATAAGATGGCATCCATTAAGGCATTACGTAAGCAATATCCTGAGTTGTCGCTCATTGAAGCCAACAACTTATGGCAACAAATTCAGTAGTTCACTAATTCGTTCACCCGATTCCATAGCCTGCAAAAAAGTATATAAAATTCCTATAGATGATAATAAAAAACCATGACATTTAACGATAAATTACAAGCCTACCTTCAACTAACGCGATTTGATAAACCCGTAGGTATAGAGCTATTACTCTGGCCGACGCTTTGGGGTGTGATGTTGGCGGCGATGGGTCAGGCGCAGCAGCAAGGGGCAACGGCAGGTTTGCCGAGTCTAAAGGTATTTGTACTTTTTGCGCTGGGCGCGATTTTTATGCGGGCGGCAGGCTGTGCGATTAATGACTTTGCTGACCGCAAGGTCGATGGTCATGTAAGCCGCACCAAAGGCCGTCCATTAGCCGATGGGCGCTTATCTGCTAAAGAAGCCATTGCTGCCTTCTTAATATTGGTATTACTTAGTGCCAGTTTGTTGTTATTTTTGCCTATTGCCGTATTCTACTGGTCGCTTGGCGCGATTATATTAGCCTTTATTTATCCATTTATGAAGCGCTATACCCATTTGCCGCAAGTCTTTTTAGCCGCAGCATTTGGATGGGCAATACCGATGGCTTATGTCGCGATACAAGGCGCGCCTGATATCTGGTGTTGGCTATTGTTTATCGCTTATATGTGCTGGACAGTGGCTTATGATACCCAATACGCTATGGCTGACCGTGAGGATGATTTAAAAATTGGCGTCAAATCAACGGCGATATTATTTGGTCGCCACGATGTGATTATCATCTCGCTGCTACAAACCGCGTTTTTACTTATTATGGGTGCGGTTATGTGGCATTACTTTGCGCCAACCAGTGTAGGTGTGATACCGGTATTTGGTTTGGCGTTAGTGGCAATGATGTTTGCCAAGCAAAACAGCGCTTGTGCCAGTCGTCAAGCTTTGGCATGTTTTCAGGCGTTTTTGGCCAATATATGGGTAGGACGTTACGTCTTTGCTCTTATCGCAATCGCTTGCCTATGGACGACTTTTAATGGATAACTTTAAGAAGCTCTCAAAGTCAAAAGCGAAAAAGGGTGTTGCTATTAATGCGCCTGTTATTGATTATCAGGCAAAGCTTGCTGAGCATGGATTAACGCGCGAGCAGGTTATCGCGACCGAGCGTAAACTGGCTAAGTTTGCTAATACTATGGATTCGCTCGTACGAGTGCCCTTTACCAAGCAAGGCATGGGTGCTGATGCGGCGCTGTCGACCATTCCGCTAGCAGGTGATTTGGCAGGATTGGCGTTGACCAGCTATGCCTTTATATTAGGTCGGCAGTTGGGCGTCCCTGCGCATAAAATGACGCCAGCGGTTAGGCTGGCGCTAATTGATATGGTGGTTGGTATCGTACCGGGTATAGGCACAGTGCTCGATATTTTCATTCAGCCCAGTCGCAAGACATTGAGCATCGTGCACGAGCATCTACATGATGAATACGGCATTACCGAAACCATGCATATGGATCGACCGTTTTTGCATCAATCATTGGAAGATAAGCAGCAGCAAAGCCCCTTTGCGTTCTTTTGGCGTAACCCTGTCGTTGCTTGGTTATATCTGCACATTCCTGACCTATTGGGATTAATCGTTATTGTGGTTATCGGCTGGGGCTTATGGGCGATGATAAGCTGGCTGGTCGGTCTGTTTGGCAAGACCACTGGCTTTGGCTAAAGGTAAAGCAGAGCAAAAAGGCGGCAAATATTAATGATATTTGCCGCCTTTTTATTGCTGAATTTATTACCTTTAACAGATTCTAAGCCAAGTTTTTATTGATAACATTATTCGGAGATGACTTCTGCTTCTACACTAATGGCCTCAAAGCTCGTTGTTTTATTGTTTTGAATAAGATCAATGCTGCTACCACCGCCATGACTGACCAGCTGAATACTGCCATCGTTTGAGCGATAAGTAGGGTTATTTCCTTGGCCTTCTGGCGCACTCAAGGTCATTTTTGGTTTGTTTGGTAAGGTAACGATAGCGTTAAGCACACCTTTTTCTGAGGTTTCAAAGATGACAAACAACGTCTCACCGCTGGCGCTGCGATAATTAACATCAGTGATTTGCGCGCCTTTGATGGCTTGTTCTGGATTGGGCGCTATCGCGGCATTATTTTCTGAAGTCTCCGCTGCGCCAAGCTCGTTCTCTAATTCAGTCAAGCTCATATCTGCTTCTACATTAACAGCAGACTTGTCAGTATCTTCATCAGCAACTTTAGGCGCATTAATATTAGAGCTTACGGGCGTCGTTTGGGTGGTTGCTTCAGCAGAATTTTCATTGGCGGTTTCAGGTTCTGGCGTCTTTTGGCAAGCACTGAGTAGTGATAGGCTTAAGAACGCAATAGAAAGCGCTTTAAGTGATGATTTTGATGTTACCAAGGTAAAAATATCGGTTTTCATAATAGACAGCTATCCATTTATAATGGTTATTTAAGTGTTTTAAGCTTTAAGGCTAGTCTAGCATTATTTTTCAAGTCAGCTTCTATACTGTTATAAATACATGCCTTGGCCTTGAGAGCATTTGTATAAAATAGCATCTGTATAAATAGTGATAAAGGTTAGCGTAACGTTAAATTATTACCTTTTATGCTTTATGCAATCGCGCCCGATTGGGTGATAATCGCGCTAAGGTAACGGCAGATAAAGGCGTAAAGCAGCCTAACATCATATCTGCTAATGCTTCGGCGCATATCGGTGCTAAGGCATAACCTTTTGCCCCCATCGCGGAGAGCGTCCAAATGCGGCGGCTTTGCGCAAGTCGTCCGACTAAGGGATGATAGTCAATCGTTTGCGTGCGTACACCGGCGCGCGCTTGCCATGCGCTGGTATCGTCTGGCAAGACATTGCTTAATTCAGGAATATCCTCAAGCAATTTGTCATAATTCTGCTGATTTTCTTCACCACGGATGTCAATGCTGGCGTCAGCATCCATAAAGCTGGCACCAAGTAAAAACTGCGGCTGATGGTCGCTAATATTATTCACTTCGGCATCACCGATTTGCCCGATAAAGGGCGCGCAATAACCACTGTATTTGAGCGGTAATTTAGGCAGATCAGCGAGTTGATCAGCAGTGGGCGTAAACCAAGATAATTGCCCGCGGATGGTACGGCATTCAACGATACGTTTATCTAGTTGATGGCTCTCATACGCGGCGCAAATCACCACATTGTCAGCGCAGATAGTAATAGAGCTTTGATTATTATCACTGCCACTTTCTTTATCACCAGTCACCGTAACTTTATCTGCAGTCTCTTTGATATTGGTAACGCTAAGCTGCTGATAATTGATATTTGGGTGTTTAAGAATGACGGTTTTTAGCGCTTGTGGATTGACCAAACCAGATTGTGGTAAATATAAATTTTCCGCTAAGTCTTTAGTTTTTAAGCCGCTTAACCGCAGTGCTTCTGCAGTCGTAATCGTAGTTGCCATCTCATTGGGATAATCGGCAATTTGCGCCGTGCCGATATTGGTTTTTATCAGCAAATCTAACGTACCTGTTTGCTCAAGTATGAGCGGCGTTTGTTGCAGAGCTGCTTGCTGATTAAAATAACGATACAGCCTGCCGCTATAGAGGTAGCCGATAGAGTGCAGGTGCTCATAAACATGATGAATGGGTGTCATGTTCGGCGCGAGGAGGGCGCGCGGATTGCCAGAAGCCCCAGCAAGTGGCGCGACTTTATCTATTATGGTCACTGTCATACTGCGATTGGCCAGCGTCCAAGCGGTGAGTAGTCCCGCAACACCCGCGCCAATCACCACTGTATGGCTGAGAGGGTTTGGCAAAACGGAGAGATTGTTATCGTCATTTAGTGCTAAAGAATGAGCGTTGTCAGCCATAACTGCCGTCAGCATTTCACGCTTGCGCCCAAAACCTTTCACCTTATTAATCTCGAAGCCATGAGTTTGTAACCCACGCTTGACGATACCAGCACAGCTATAAGTGGCGGCGGTCGTGCTAGGACGAGATAAGCGCTGCATCTGGGTAAATATCGACTCTGCCCATAAGGTCTCATTACAAGAGGGCGCGAAACCATCTAGAAACCAAGCATCAACGTAAGGGCGCTTAATAGCCGAATCATTATCTAAAATATCTGAGGTATCGAAAATATCTGAGGTATCTAACGCACCTAAGCTTGCCAAACTATCGCCCGCATCGCCTAACCAAATATCAAGCGTGATATTATCGTCAATAAAATTTAGTCGATGACAGCCCGCAATAAGCGGCGGGTAGTTGGCTAAAAGTTGCTCAATCAATTTAGCAAGTTCGGGGGCGCGCTGTGCCCATAAAGCGAGTATCTGCGTTAAGTCGTTAAGCGGAATGGGATATTTTTCAGTGGTGATAAAGTGTAAGCGTGCGCTTGTTAAATGCGGCTTTTTAGCACGAAGCTCACGCCAAAGCTGCCATGTCGCTAAAAAATTCAAGCCCGTACCAAGGCCCAATTCAGCAACAGTGAAGCATTGCTTGTCGGTAAGGTTTGTTAGGCGCTCGGGTAATTGATTATGGGCTAAAAATACATGGCGCGATTCTGCCAAGCCATCAGCATGCGAGAAATACACATCGCCAAACTCCCCTGATACTGGCACTTGATTGCCAGCATCATCGGTTTGCCATCCAATCTTAGCAGGGACAATCACGTTTGGCGGTGCGGGTTTTTTAGGGGGTTTGGTGGCTTTATAAGGTTTATGCGCGGCGGAAGAGGTAGGCTTAGATATAGCAGATTTAGACTGAGGTTTAGACACAAATTTGGACATAAAGCATCACATTTATAAAGGATTTGCTACCAACGCTCGCGGCGAACAAACACCAACCACGAAATAAAAATCCCAACCAACAAGCTAATCAACACCGTAAATGCACCATATAAAAACAATTGACCTTTGCTTTCATAAACCAAAACGTTCACTTGCGTTTGTAAGTCGTTGACTTGACGCTGAAGCTGGGCATTACGGCTAAGCAATTCTTGATTGGCCGCAGAGAGCGCTTTATTAGACGGTTGTAGCTGCGCGGCTAAGGTATCGTTAATATTGGTCGCAGGCTGAGCACTCGCAGTTGGGTTCGCTGCTATAGTAGACACCGTATTTGAGGCAGTATTTGGTAGCGCTAGTTGACTAACAGCGTTAGGCGCTAGCGTAGCCGTTCCTGCCGCAGGGTCAGCATTGGTCACAGTTGGCGCTGCTTGTACTGATAAACTGGCAAGCAACAATAGGCTAGCAATGCTAACGTTAGCGACGCGGCCAAAAACGCGCGCAATATCATGATGAGCGACATGATGAGCGACATGATTAGAAACAGAACTATTTAATAATAACTGCTCAATCACGATGCTGCTACCTTATTGGCTGGTTTATCTGCTGCGCTGTCAGTAGGTGCAGGCAAGGTCTGAACAAACGGCTTGATATCTACATGGCTATAGACGCCATCGCGCAAATAAGGCTCAGCGCTCGCCCATGCTTGCGCGGCATCGAGGGAGTCAAAGTCAGCAATAATCAGGCTGCCTGACATCTCGCTTTTACCGTGTTCAATGGGCGTTGGACCCGCGATAATGAGTCGCTGCTCGCTTTGTAATACTTGCAGGCGGGCAACGTGTTCGGCGCGCGTCACCTGACGTTGTGCGCTGCTACCAGCAACATCGTGACCGATAATGGCAAATAAGGACATGGGACTTCCTCAAGTAAATAGTATGAATAAAGCGCTAATGACCAGAATAAAAAATAATGATGATATGTCTCATTATACTTTTAAATCATATATTATGATTAAACCAGCTTACGATTAAACTAGGTCTTATAATTAAATCAGCTTTTATTTAGTGGTTTTGTCGCTTAACGCTGGATTGAGATGGTTTTTCAACAACGCAAATTGGGCAACCACGAATACCAACATAATCGGAATCCAGCCGTAGGTTTTGAAGTTAATCCAAGCCTCATCAGACATAGTGAATGCCGTGATATAATGCAGAACGCCCATAAAGGCAAAAAACAATGCCCAAGCGACGGTCAGTTTTTTCCAGCCACTCAGCGTGAGTGAAAACACCTCTTTCATGGCCAGTTGCATCAGTGGTTTATTAATCGCCGCACTGACCAATAGCGTTAAGGCAAAGATACCGTTGATAATAGGCGATTTCCAACGCAAATAGATGTCGTCACGCAATAGCAGCGTACCACCGCAAAAAACGATGGTTAATAATAAAACGACCCACTGCTGTTTATCAAATTTGCCTTTTTGCCGCACAAAATGGATGGCATAAATAATAATAGTGGCAACGAGCAAGGCGCCTGCCGCCGCTAAAATGCCACTGTAACGCGCGGCAATAAAAAAAGCGATCAACGGAATGAAGTCTAATAAGGCTTTCATAGCAAATAGGATGTCCAACAAAAAACGTATGGGGTAGTTTACACGTCTACTGCCGCAAAAAAAAGCAATCAACCTGATAATCGTCCGATATGCCCTCGATATGTTATTGATATGCTGTTGTTATGCCATGCCTTCGCCGTTTTTAGCTCGTTTTACTGATAATATAGTTAGTATCGCCAGTATATTTAAATGAACAACACATTCAAAACCTTAAGGCCAGCTTTATGAAAATCGACTTACATTGCCACAGTACTTTCTCTGATGGCACCTATGCGCCGACCGAGGTGGTACAGCGTGCTCATAACGCTGGTATTAATGTACTGGCGCTGACTGATCATGATACCTTAATGGGTATCGATGAGGCACGCGCGGCGGCTGAGGCCTGCGATATACAGTTAATCAATGGGGTTGAGATTAGCTGCGAGCACACGCTAAGCGGCGGCTACGGCAAGAATAAATCCACCAATAAAATCATCCATGTCCTTGGACTTGATTTTTCCGATCGTGAAAAAATGCACGCCACCTTGCAACAATTGCAAGACAGCCGTGCCACGCGCGGTCAACGTATTACTGAAAAACTCAGTGAGTTATTAGATATTAATTACGACGAGTTATGGCAAGCGGTGCTCGATAAAGCAGGTGGCAATCCACAAGCGGTAGGGCGTGCGCATATTGGGCAAGTGTTGTTTGAGCGCGGCGCCGTAAAAACCGTACAAAAAGCCTTTGATAAATACTTGGCGGACAATAAGCCGGCTTATGTGGCGATTGAGGCATTAACAATGCAGCATGGTATCGAGCTGATTCATGCTTGCGGCGGCAAGGCGGTATTGGCGCACCCAACGCGCTACCAGCTTTCGGCCACCCGCGTACGTAAATTGATCGAAGAGTTTGCAAGGCTTGGCGGTGATGCTTGTGAATTACCAGCGAATAGCGAACCAGTTAGTACCCGTAGAATGGTCGATCGCAGTATTGCTGAACACCAGCTAGCCGCCTCTATCGGCAGCGACTTTCATGGCAGTAATATGCCGTGGCGACGTTTGGGTGACGTGCCGAACCTTCACCCTGAACAGCAGGGTATTTGGCAGTCGTTTGCGACATTGGCTTAGTTAAAATGATAAGTCGATACTGTGACTCGGCATTGTAAATTTACAATGTCATTAAACATCATTATTAAAAATCATTACTAAAAAACATAGGCCAAAATGAGGTGTCAGATACTGACGCATAAATCACTTAAACAGATTGATAATTAAAAGAAAAATTGCCACACTAAATGCGTCAGTTTAGATCTAACATAAATCATCCTTTTTACTTTCTTATTTGGTTTTAGCTCAATAACTTTCATTATCTGCGGTAGCCCATTATGGCTGTATCGATATCTCATCTAGGCTACAGAAAACTCTCGCGAGTGATTTTTGAGTGGCAAGCTGCTGATAGGGCATCGCTGCTGGCATTGTTTATTTTGCTGGAAGTGTCATCGCATTGGCTATGGTGTTTATTTGTCTGGTGGCGCCAAGATATCTATGGCTCCTACGTAAATATGGATGTGCTGTATTCCTTGTGGATATGGCTCACCTTGATGGTCCTGTTTTTTTCTTGGATGGTTAGCCGCTTATCGCCGATTAGAAAAGACACGGATTCGTTATATAAATGGCAAGCGATAATCGTCACGCTTTATAGCCTTTATATTGCCGTGGTCATTTTAGTCATGGGTCACAGTAGTTTGGTCGCGGGAGTATCACTCGTTGGCGGCGCGATGTTAGGTATGATGCTTATACGTCGCCGCTATGTCTGGAAAGCCTTTTTGGGTCATATCGTCCTGATTTTCCTGGTCACTTTGGTTCCCTATTTTGGCTTGACGATACCCAATCTACGTCAAATGACGATGAGCTCTTTTCCTTTAGATGGCTATAGCTATCTTACTTATAGCGAGATGACATCAATTGAAAATGCCATTTCTGCGTCGATTTTTAAAAATGGGATACTGAGTTGGGATACCTTTAATCAACTGCGTTTGTCTTCAGCATTTTTTTGGCGCACCACCCATATTTATATGGCGCTGCCAAAGGCAATTTTTATCATTTATATGTTTCGCACGCTGCTATTGATATTGGATAACAGTAAAGCTGAGATTATGCAGTATGCCAATCAAGATGAATTGACCCAGTTAAAAAGCCGCCGTTATGGTTTGACGCAGATGCAGCAAGCGCTGCTCGCAATGGGAGATAAGCAAGATTTTAGCGTGATTTTATTGGATTTAGATTGGTTTAAAAATATCAATGACAACTATGGTCATGACGTCGGCGACCAAGTACTGTCTGAGGTTGCTCAGACGCTACTAAAATCTCTATCAGAAGAGAGCATTGTCAGTCGCTATGGCGGCGAAGAGTTTTTGATTGTGCTACCCGATACCCAGCATGATAGTGCCATGACCATTGCGAAGCAGCTGCGCCAAGATATTGCGCAACATGTCATCAAGAGCGATGATGGCACGGATTTTAATATCACCGCCAGTATAGGGGTTTATACCCTGACCCATGAGGAGCGCGCCCGTATTCAGAGTGAATATAGGGCTTTGGCATTAGAAGAAAGTGCGCAGCCGCTTGCGGAGATGCAGAAATCTCGTAGGCAAGAGGCCGATATTAATAAAGCCCGTACCGACAAAACCAGCATCAATAAAGCTAGCACCAACAAAGCCAGTACGCAAAAAGAAAGCTCGCAAAAAACCCGCGCCCAAAAAAGAATCTCTCATAGAAGAAAACGTGCTGCCACAGAAATATTAAAGGCGCAGCTGCCGAGCGATATTTGTCAGCGCTTAATCTGTATCGCTGATAAAGCCTTATATGAGGCAAAAGATCGTGGCCGCAATCAAGTGGTCAGTGCCAATTATATGCTAGCAGCAGAAAAAGACAAGATTGCCGTCCTTTATGCCATTAGCTAATAACTTTGAGCAACTTTCGCTACTAGCTAATCATCTGCAATTTAATTGCTTACATACATCACATAAGCAATTAGAGATCCGTTAATTCTGATTTTTAAATCGTTATTGATGCTGTGTTTAGATTGTGAACCAAGCTTGCAAGCACACTGGTCGCAAAGCTACCCGTCGTTAAGGTAAAGCTCAGCACCAATATAGACTCATTATCTATGTCCTGCCATTCCCAACTTAATCCTTCAATCGGTAATCTTAGCGCGCGTCGTTGTGCTTTGATATCGCGCTTCTCTAGGCCTGTAGCTAGCTGATGTAATAATGGGTCGTTTTGCACAATCTCATTTTCGATAGCGGCTGCTACGCCACTGACTTTATCATTACCCACGCCCCATAACACGGCAGTTGGATGAATATCGCCGCTGGCAAGTCGCGCTTGTAAAGTCTCATCAATTGCTTCGCTGGCAAATATCGAGCCTGACCCGTCCAAATTAAACACTTCGCCTGCAAGCCCTGTATTCCAACTACCATCGCGTACTCGCGCTGCCAATATTTCATTAAATATCAAGCTACGCGCAGCAGACAGCTCCATGCTGTTTTGCTCGCGCGGCGCTTGTTTGCGCTTGCTCTTTTTGGGCTGCGGACGACTTTCAGGCGCTGGACGGGCAAATAATGCCAATGCTTCTCTGACATTATTGCCATTACGGCCAAAGCGCTGCGGGCCAAAATAATTGGGCACGCCCGTTGTGCTGATATTGGCTAAATGCTGCTCGACAGCACTTTTGTCACTTTGTTTAGCCGATAAATCCTGCTCGGACGCTGTAACTTCTAAGTCCGCAAACTGGATATCGCGCAAGGTAATGATAAATTGATTGGCCTTATGGGTACCGCGATTGAGCTTTTTATTATGCCAATGCTGCGCAAGGATAGTGACTGATTCGTCGGCTCCGATATCCACTGGGGCAAATTCAGATTCTGGCAATTGCTTTTTTGGTATGCGCAGGCTAAACCATTGTGTCGTTAGCGCATGACGGTCTTTAAGCCCTGAGTAACCAACATCGCGCAGTGGAATCTCTGCCCATTCTGATAGCAGTTTAGCCAGATAAGCGGTATTCATGCCCAGCTTTTCGATATGCAGCCATAAATGCTCACCTTCGCCCGTAAAGTCGAGCGGCAATATCTCATTAACCACAAAATCTGTGGCATGGGCTTTATAGGTCGCTTGTGCTAAAGGCGGCTGCATTGGCTGCGGTAATTTAGCCGTGTCAGTAGCGGCGCTAATATCGAAGCTTGCGATATCAAATGTCTTATCATCAAGCGTTTCGTTATTAAGTGAGTCGTTATTTAAATCGTCTTGAGAATTTGCGCTCAGGTTTGCATTGTCGTCTTGAGAAGTCATAAAGGCATCTTTTTTTGATTATAGGTTTTAACGTAAAGTGGCTGGATTATATATTAAAGGTTTAAAAGGCATTAAAGATTTAAAAGTCAAAATTACGTTTTGCAACGCAGGCAGCATACAAATAAACAGCGCCTGTCAAATGGGCTTGCTACTATCAAGGTATCTGGTTTTTTAAATCGCGTATTTTTATTGATATTGATTGATTTAATCAGCTGACATCAATACGTTTTCAGCAGGAATTTTTCAGCATGAACCAATAACGATTAATATTAAATGTTAAGGATAACTTATGAGCAATGCAACGATTCATACCGTCACTATTAGCAAAGCCGACATTCCAAATGGCGGCATGAAATCCTATAAACAGGATGACGATAGTATCATTTTAATCACGCGTGATGAGGACGAATTTAGCGCCTTTGATGGTAAATGTCCGCATGCTGGCGCAGATTTGGGCGCAGGCTTACGCTGTGGCAATCGCGTTATTTGCCCGTGGCATCATGGCAGCTTTGATAGTCGCGATGGCACGTTATTAGAGCCGGTCGCCATGCGCGGCTTGACCCAGTATGAGCTGACCGATGAGGGCGATAGCTTAATCGTCAATACCGCTGCGAAGATAGATAAGCGTGTGGCCAATGACAAAATGACGGATACCCATACCATTATTATTGGCGGCGGTGGCGCGGGTTTTATGACGGCCAATCAGCTGCGCCATACCGGTTATGGCGGCATGATTACCTTAATTAGCCAGGACGATAAAGCCCCTTATAATCGTCCTTTATTATCCAAAATGTTTTTGGCGGGGAAAATGGATGAGAAATATTTAATGCTTGGTGGTGCTAACTGGGCACGTAACAATGATATCGATTTGCGCTTAAACCAAACGGTGAGCGAGGTATTACCCAATGAGCGCACCATCGTCATCACAGATGCAGATGGTAAAAGCGAGCAACAAACGGCGGACTTCTTAGTAGTAGCGACAGGCGCTGAGCCAAAAATACCACCTTTTAAAGGTGCTGAGCTTGATGGCGTTTATACGCTACGCAGTATGGATGATGCCAAAGAAATTAAAAGTGCCAGTGATAATAAGCATGTCGTTATCGTCGGCACCGGCTTTATCGGTATGGAAGTGGCGTCGGCGTTAATGGAGGCAGGGAAGGCGGCCTCCATCACTGTCGTTGGACGTAGTCGCCGTGTGATGGCGAATATCGTTTCTGAAGCCGTTAGTAATGCTTTAATCAAACTGCATGAGGATAAAGGCGTTAACTTTGCCTTTGGTGCGGGCGTTAATGAAATCAATGCTGGCGAAAACAGTACTGACAATAAAAGCGCTAAAGTTAGTAGCGTAACCCTATCAGATGGCAGTACGCTTGCCGCCGATATGGTGATTTTAGGAACGGGTGTCGCACCGCGTATTGAGCTATTAAATGAGGTAAACGCGCCAGATGGTGTGCAAGTTGATGAGCATTTGCAACTGCGTGACGGCGTCTATGCACTCGGTGATATCGCCAAAGCCACCAATCAAATGGGGCGCATGCGTATCGAGCATTGGCGCGTGGCTCTGCAACATGGTTTAGTCACAGCAGCTGCTATCTTAAATGAAGATAATGTGGATTCGTTAGCGGAGCGTATTCCTTTCTTTTGGACAGGGCAGTATGGCAAAAGCTTACGCTATAGCGGACATGCGGCCACGCCTGATAATGGCATTTTATTTGGCTCGCCTGATAACCTTGATTATATCGAATATTATTTTGACGATGATGGGGAGGACACGCGCGCCAGTGCCGCAAGTTCGCTCGGACGTGATAAAGAGCTGATTGCCTTCTCTGAGCTACTCCGCCGTGGTCATGCGCCAACGCGCGCCCAAATAAAGGCAGGATTTGATATTATCGAGCAGGCACAGGCGTTATCGCGCTAGCATTTAATGGGTCATAAGGTTTACTATAAAGGCTGGCTTGGTTATTCAGGTCAGCCTTTTATACGATAGCTTTTATAATAAATAAACGGAAAAGGAAAACCGATGTTATGAGTACAGATCACATTAATAAAGAAACACTGAATAAAGAAGCCTTTAATAAAAAACCATTAAATAAAAAAACCGTATTTTTACGTCAAGCTGAGACAAGCGATATTGATGCACTTGAACAATTGCTAAATCGCTGTTATCGGCAAGCAGAAGGTTGGACCAATGAGGCAGATTTAATCGGCGGTATTCGCACCACCAAAGACGAGCTGTTAGGCGTCATCGCTGACCCCAAACATTACGTTTTTATTTATCCAAAAACCACGACAGGTGAACGTGATGGTAAAGAAACAGGTGAGTTATTAGGCTGTATCGCGGTCGATATAAAGGACGAGGCTGAGATAAGTAAGAGCGCTGGCAATAAAAAAGCCTATATCGGTATGTTTGCTGTACTGCCTGAGCTACAAGGACATGGCGTCGGTCATCAAGTATTACAGGCAGCTGAGACGTTTGCGCAGCGGCACTTACAATCAAGTACGCCAACGCCTGATAAACATCCTGCGCGTCTGACCATGTCTATTTTAAGTCATCGTCCTGAGCTTTTGGCTTATTATCAGCGCCGTGGTTATCAATTAAATGGCAATAGTATGCCGTTTCCCGTCGATGGCAATAATGGCGAACCCAAACGTCAAGACTTGCAATTACTAGAATTAGAAAAGCTCGTGAGTCAATCATAAGCCAATTAGGCTTATTAACCTCAATTCAGCTAACCTCATTTCAACTGAATCCAAAGTAATTAACCCCACAGCAATCAACCCCAAAAACGTCCAAAGGTCATAAATAGCCCGACACTCAATAGTAGAAATGCCACGATAATTAAGCGCTTAAACCAGTTAAAAGCGGGCAAGCGCGTGGCATTATCATCAGACATCAAGTAAGCAAACAAGCAAATCAAGCTTGCAACCAAGCTCATAATGCCCAGACCAATCGGTAATATAGAAACATACATCTGCCACACAAGCATCTCGCAACGGTCATTATTAAGCGCATCATAGCAGCATCGCGATTGTACTGTCAGCATTAAGCATTAGCTGCACTTTAATATTTTCATCTTATTTCCCTACGAAATTTATTTATAATAAGGTTAAGTAGGCTTTCTAAAATTAAGTTGGGTTTCAAAACATAATTCTATATAGTGAAGTAACATTACAGATACATTGGGACTGGTATGAATAATTTTAAAAAATTGGCTCTAATCGCTTTATTGACGCCTCTGTTTGCGGCGTGTTCAAACGCGCCTCCTGAAAGCACGGTCGAAGAGTTAATCGAAGCGCAGTATGCGCAAGCCAATAGCATGATAGATGATGCAATGGCGAATGCAGGCAATGATGAGATGGCAAAAGCCATGAGCGGTATGATGGAAGGCATGATGCCAAAACTTGAGCGCGTCGAGAATATCAACTGTGACAGCGTCGAGGGTGACAATACCTATATGTGTACCGCTGATATTACCCAAACGATTGCAGGGAATAGCCGTACCAATAAGACCAGTTTTAAAGTTTATCAAGTCAATGATGAATGGGTGTTGGGTAATTAGAAGGTTTGGTGTTTTCTAATAAATAAGCATGTCTACTGATTACTGGCAATAAAAAAGGATGCCTAATAAGCATCCTTTTTATAATTTCTAAGACTGTGATTAATATCGCCCAGTCTATAAAAACTAACGCATCGTCACAAACTCTTCTGAACCCGTAGGATGAATGGCGACCGTATCATCAAAATCAGCTTTGGTCGCGCCCATCTTTATCGCCACCGCAAACCCTTGAATCATCTCATCGACGCCATAGCCGATGCCATGCAGGCCAATCACTTTTTCATCCTCACCCAAGCATACCAGCTTCATCACGCACTTTTGACGGTGCTGGGTCACCGCACTATACATAGAGGTAAAGGTCGATTTATAGCACTTAATATTATCCTTACCATATTGCTCAACCGCGTCGATTTCAGACAAGCCAATCGTACCGATAGCGGGATGAGTAAAGATGACCGTTGGTATCAAATCATAACTTAGATGCTCATTAGTCTTATCATTAAATAAGCGCTCAGACAGGCGACGACCTGCGGCAATAGCCACCGGCGTCAAATCAATGCTGTTTTCGATAATATCGCCGACCGCATAAATCCCTTTAACATTGGTATTTTGAAACTTATCGACTTTAATTTTGCCAAACTCGGTCGTCTCTACTCCTGTCACTTGCAAATTGATATTGTCGGTGGAGGGCGCACGACCTACGGCCCAAATCAAGCAATCTACCGTATCGAGGGTACCATCTTTGGTGCATAAGGTCAGACTACCATCTTCATTTTTATTGACCTCAGTTAGCGTCGTATTAGTGTGCAATTGAATGCCGTCTTGCTCCATCTCTATCAGTAAGGTTTCCACGATAGTGTGGTCAAATGAGCGCAGCGGCGAGTGTTGACGCACATAAAGATGTACCTCAGCGCCTAAGCTATTCATTACCCCTGCAATTTCAACGGCGATATATCCTGCGCCGACGATAGCCACGCGTTTTGGCAGATGATTCAAAGCAAAAAAACCATCAGAATTGATGCCGTATTCTGCGCCTTTGATATCGGGTTGAATCGGGTGACCGCCCGTCGCAATCAAAATATGGTCAGCGGTAATGAGTTCGCCATTGACCTCTACCGTATTGGTGTCGACAAATTTGGCGAAGCCTTTTATCACCTCAACGCCATTTTTCGCCAAATTATTATCATAAGAGCGGTGAATATTTTCGATATATTGTTGGCGACTTTGTACCAGCTTTTGAAAGTCAAAGCCTTTTAATTCAACATCAAAGCCATAATCTGGCGCATACTTTTCGATGGCTTCAGCCACTTGCGCCCCGTACCACATCACCTTTTTGGGTACGCAGCCCCAGTTTACGCAAGTGCCGCCCAATTTGTCGGCTTCGATAATGGCGCATTTTTTGCCATAGCTCGCTGCGCGATTGATCGAGGCAATGCCGCCGCTACCGCCGCCAATGGAAATATAGTCATAATGTTTTGTCATGGTTAAGTCTCTTTATTCAGTACGTATTAATGCGTATTGGTGCAATTTTGCAGTCTATTATTTTTTAATTCTGTTATTTTGAACTCTATTGTAATGGGTATGATAATTAATCTTACAAGTTTTTTATTATAAGGATATGCCAGCTAATATCAGAATATAAAAGTATTTAGGCGAAAATAGCTTGATATCTAAGCCCATCTACACCCACTTATACCCGCCTAAACTATGGCGCGCCGCCTATAAAATAGCAGTCCGGGAATGGATAAGCCTAGCACCAATCCCGAGGTTACAAACAAGGCCTCAAATAAATACACCATCATTTGGCTAAATAATTCGTCGGAAAAACCAAAATAACCAATCTGCACCATACTGACCATCGCCTTATAAGCAGCGATACCTGGCATCATACAGATGACGCTCGGTGAAATTAACGCTTTGGGCGGCAGAGTATATTTTTTAGAAAAGTAGACACCCAAAAAGCTGGCAAGCATCGCCCCAAAAAAGCTAGCCACCACCAGATGGATGTGCTGATAAACAAGCGCTGTTTTTAACCCAAATCCAAACGCGGTCATCAGCAAACACGGCAAAATATAGCGTTTGGGCACGCTAAACATCAGCGTCCAACCAAGGGTAATAATGCATGACAACACCACGGTTTTAATGAACCACATCTTAAAACCCCCAGTGCTGTATTCTAAGTAAAACCAGCGCCATCACGATACCAACGCACGCGGACAAGGTGAGCATATAGGTAAAAACGGCACGCCCAACGCCAATATTGACATAGCCTTTTAGGATATCTGAGAAAGAATTGATCAAAGGAAAGCTGGGTACTAGTAGCAGCACACTCGAGGCAACGGCAATATCGGCATTATTACCAATATCAAAATAATAGGTGGACGAGCCAATTAAAGAGGCGATAAAAGCCGTTACAATGACTGTGATAAAGGGATTAAAATGGTGCTTGGCCAGATAAATGCGGGTGAACATCGCTACCATACCTGCGATAAAGGTCACGGCGGTAATTGACCAACTGCCACCGTTTAGATAAGCAAACGCAGCACAAGACGCGCCAACAAATATGCCCACCAACCATGTTGGATACACCGACTTATTATCTAACTCATCAAACGCAAGGGTCGTGCGGTCAACCAACGCATCATTATCTATGGCAGCTTCGGTTTTATTAACAATTTGCTGGATTTGTACCAATAAATTGACATTAATACTCTGATTGATCGTGTCTCTGGTGGTGGTAATACAGCGCTCATCACAGATAGTGGTCAAGGTAATGGCATTAAAATTCAGCGAACATTCTACGCTGTTCATCCCCAAGGCAAGCCCTAAGCGTTTGGATAAGTCCACCACCACGGCAGACTCAGCGCCGTATTGCATAAGCAGTAATCCGCAGCGCACGCATAATCGAGTAATGTGCTGTTGCTGTACGTAGCTGATAGAGGTCATTGATTAGATACGCATATTGGCTATTGTGATATTTGTGAATGGTATAACCATAAACAGTGTGAGCGGTTATAGTCTATCGATACGGCAAGGTAACGATAGCATAACTTGCCGTGCTTATTTGCTACTATTATAAAGCGTAAACCACTGTCGCAAGGAGAATAAAATGCATATCGCTATCTTAACACTGACTTTTGCGCTACCCGGATGTAGCTCATTAAAAGAAAAGCGCCAACGTATGGGCGGCTTGCATGCACGTTTTGGCAATACGCCAAGCGTCGCGGTCTGTGAAAGCGGCGAGCGTGATCGGCATGATGCCAGCGAATGGACGTTTGTGATCGTCGGGCTGTCCAAACGTGAGGTCGAGTCGCAATGCAGTCAAATCGAGGAGAAGATAGAACGGACGGTAGATGCAAGAGTGATGAATGTTGAGAGGGAGTTTGTTTAGTTAGAGCGCTTTTATTACTGGGAGCCAATCCCGCTTTCCACTCATATCTTGGTCACCCACTAGAGCAGTTACTAATAGCCAGTAGCGTAGGGTGCGTCTAACGCACCATTTTAATAAGGTTAGTTTTGATTAACTTAGATTATTGTATGAAATATTCAAAAAAGTTATGCAAAGTATTAAAGATGATAGGTCTATTTATTATCGGTGCATGGAATGTACCCTACATCTGCTGATTTAAAAAAATCAAGTTAGTCAGAATACTCATTACCCAAAACGTCGATTAAACTCAGATTCATTCATGAATAACAGTATGATTATTTCGAAAAGAGAAATTATCGCTGGTATAAATGTCCAACAGAACAATAAATATAAAATACCCCAAAAAACCTGATTTAAATAAAATTTATGTATCCCAAAACCTCCTAAGAATAAAGCTAACAATATTGCAACGCCTTTGCTTTTTCTACTGCTGTTTACTCGTACAATAGTAGTATGGTTTTGAGTGGGTAGAGGAGGTGGGACAGCTTTAAATGGTGCAGGTTTAGCAATAGGAAAACCACAATTAGCACAAGATGTGCTTTGATTACTAATAGACTCAGAGCATTCAGGACATTTCATTAAAAATTTCATTTTAGAAGTCGGGAGCCCACAGTTAGTACAAGAGATGCTCTGGTCGCTAATTTTGTGCATGCATTCAGGACAATCGATAATAGCCATATAGTTTCCGTTTCTTACGATTCTTTATTTATCGTTTTAATATCAATTGTTACTTATGCTGTGTTTTCTTCAATTTGAGAATAGACCTACAAACTTTGTAAGATATAGTGAATATCTTCCTTCGATATCAAGTAAATAATAATGCAGCTAATAATGAACATGAGTGTGTGCTCGATCCATTTAGATTCTCTATATTCCTCAAGCTCTTCAAGTTCTTCAAACGCCTTATCGAGATTACGCTCCTTAACCCGCTTAAGTTCCTCGTATGAAGGTGGAATATCTTTAGACGGTACAGGTTTTCCAATAGGAAAGCCGCAATTAGCGCAGGAGGTGCTTTGATTAGTAGTGAACTCAGAACATTCAGGACATTTGATTGAAAATCTCATTTTAGAAGTTGGGAATCCACAATTAGTACAAGACACGCTTTGGTCGCTAATTTTATGTGTGCATTCAGGACAATTAATAATTGCCATATTTATTCCTGTATTTAGCTAATAGATGGCTTATTCCCATAGTCAAAATTGACTATATTTGTTCTGTCTAATTCGCTTCTGGGCTCATTTTGATACATTACTTACAAATAACACCGATTTGTATCCATTAATTTCACTCATATAGTTTATCTTGCATACAATTGGCACGCTCAATTGCCTTCCACTGACTATATTCCGGTTCGTCCTTCCCTAGGTAAGCACTGTTTACTTTTATAGCTTGTTCACATATTGCTCGATCATCACTTTTTCTGCGTGCTATGTCCCTCTCTTTTTTATCGTCCGCTGCTTTATTAACTACTTTTTCGTTGTAAGGTTCTTTTGTTTTTATTGGTGTTTCCCGTACTTTATATTCTTTCTCACTACCCGAAGGGGCATTCGATAATAAAACTTCCCTCGGTCTTGCTTCTACTGATATCACTGGCTCTGGATTGAATTGCTCCAATGTTACTTTTTCAACTACTTCGTTCTTTGGAGCTTCTAGCGTTACTACTTTTTCAACTACTTCATGATGTTCTATGTTTTTTGACACTCCTCTTTTGATTGGACATATGAAGTTAACAATATCTTGATCTGTCCAATCCGGTGTTGGCGTATACCAGTCCCCCAAATCTGCTGATTTTAAGGCCTCAAGATTCTCTGAGGAGATTTTTCTGATCTTATGGTTTGTACAGTCAATTTGCATCTCTCCATAAGCGTCACTTTCGTTCCCTCTACGTGCATATGTAACATTTTCAAGACCATAAGATGTAAAGTGAGAGATGAGAAAATAGCGCCCATCTTCACCTGAACCAGAAAGTAACATTGGTATCTGTGTTAATTGAGAATCAAATACTGATTCTTGGACTTGTGGTGATTCTTTATCAGGTTCTGACTGCTCTTCACTGTATTGTCGTGCTTTTTCTGTATAGCCATCATAAGCATTTACAAGCCAAAATCCGATAAGAACTATAATAATGATTAGGAAGATAGTTGCGCCAGAACAGCCACTATTCTTTTGTCTTTGACGACTGCTTGCTAGCAAATTATTGTGATCTATCTGTTCTGAAGGAGTAGGGAAACCACAACTAGGACAAGCAGTACTTTGATCACTAATTCTTTTAGAACATTCAGGACAGTTAATTAGAGCCATTTTTTTCTACTTTATCTTCATGTGCAATATTCCGAGCACATTTCTGCAAGGGTAAGTACTACAAAGTTGCTTAAATTTTTGGTAAATAAGATAAGGATTATAACTTATCAGTAATATTTGAGCAACAAATGTCAAGATTTTATACTCTCTAAAATAGAGTTTTTAAAGTCTATTTTATATATCACCACCAACAAAAAAGGCCACTCCCTAAAGAGTAGCCTTTTATTAATAATTAACTAATTTCTACTAACTTATTTCTTTCATAGCCTGCTTAAGCATTGGCTTTAAGAACTCACCAGTATATGAGCCTTTTACTTCCGCCACTTCCTCAGGCGTACCTTCAGCGATAATCAGTCCGCCACCTTTGCCACCTTCAGGGCCAAGATCAATCACCCAATCCGCCGTTTTGATAACGTCAAGATTGTGTTCGATGACCACGATGGTATTACCTTTATCGCGTAGAGTATGCAAGATATTGAGCAGCTTATCGATATCATGGAAATGCAAACCTGTGGTTGGTTCATCCAAGATATAGAGCGTCTGTCCGGTATCACGCTTGGCAAGCTCACGCGCCAATTTCACACGTTGCGCTTCACCGCCCGATAGCGTCGGTGCAGACTGACCCAAGCGGATATAACTCAGACCAACATCCATCAAGGCTTGTAGGCGACGATAAATCGCTGGAATGGCTGAGAAGAACTCAGTCGCATCTTCAACAGTCATATCGAGCACGTCGGCGATGTTTTTACCTTTATAGTGAATCTCTAAGGTCTCGCGGTTATAGCGCTTGCCTTCACAGGTATCACACGGCACATACATGTCAGGTAAGAAATGCATCTCAACTTTGATAAGACCATCACCTTGGCACATCTCACAGCGTCCACCTTTGACGTTGAAGCTAAATCGACCGGCTTTGTAACCACGAGCCCGCGCTTCTTGCGTTTGTGCAAACATCTCGCGCACTGGCGTAAAGACACCGGTATACGTCGCTGGGTTTGAGCGCGGCGTACGACCAATCGGGCTTTGATCGATATCGACCATTTTATCCAAATGCTCAAGACCAGTGATACTCTCATGCTTATCAGCGATGAGTGTTGACGCATTATTTAACTGGGTGGCCGCAAGTGGCATTAAGGTACGATTAATCAAAGTTGATTTACCAGAACCCGAAACCCCAGTGATACAAGTCATGATACCGATTGGTAAGGTCAAATCAACATCGTGTAAGTTGTTGCCGGATGCACCTTTTAGCTCAATGGTCATCGGGACTTGCTTGGGCTTGGCTTTACCTTTGACTTCCGACTCGATGGTTTTGGCTTTATGACGAATGCTTGGAATCTCGATTTTTTTCTTACCAGACATATATTGTCCAGTCAGTGATTCTTTATTGGCCATGATGTCATCGACCGTACCTTGAGCAATGATATGACCGCCATGGACGCCCGCGCCAACACCGATATCGATAACGTGATCCGCTTGGCGAATAGCATCTTCATCATGCTCAACGACTAGTACAGTATTGCCCAAATCACGCAAGCGCGTTAAAGTTTTTAGCAGACGATCATTATCGCGCTGATGCAGACCAATTGATGGCTCATCGAGGACATACATCACACCCATCAGACCTGCACCAATTTGGCTGGCAAGACGAATACGCTGCGCTTCACCGCCCGATAGCGTCTCAGCAGAGCGGGCTAGCGATAGATAATCAAGTCCGACACTGACGAGGAAGTTTAAGCGCTCATTAATCTCTTTAAAGATTTTTTCTGCAACTTCACCTTTATGACCGCCAATTTTTAGCGTCTTATAATAGTCAGCAGCGTCACCGATAGACAGCTTAACGATTTGGGCGATGGTTTGATCGTCTACGCGCACGTTGCGTGAAATCTCATTGAGACGCGCACCATCACAGACGTTACAAGTGGTATCGGCTAAATATTTTGCTAGCTCGTCACGCACAAGGTTACTTTGGGTTTTGGCATAACGGCGCTCTAAATAAGGCAGCACACCTTCAAATGGCACAGTCTTATTGGTCTTGCGACCGCGCTCATCAGTAAAGTTAAACGTCAGCTTCTCTTTACCTGAGCCCTGCATGATGATATCTTGCTGCGCTTTTGGTAGCTCTTGCCACGGTGCGTCCATATCGATTTTGAAGTGATTACAAACGGTAGATAGCAAACCGAAGTAATACGCATGACGCTTATCCCAACCATTAATCGCCCCTTGATTGAGCGATTTTTCATGATGGGTAATCAGCTTTTCGGCAGAGAAATACTGACGTTTGCCAAGACCATCACAGCTTGGGCAGGCACCGTAGGGATTGTTAAAACTAAACATGCGCGGTTCAAGCTCAGACACAGCGCGATCACAAACAGGGCAAGAATGTTTGGCTGACATCACTTGGTTAGCGTCACCGCCTTCTTTTGGATTGCCATCCATAAAGTGCAGCGTGACCAGACCTTGTCCTAGACGTAGCGCCGTCTCTAGACTTTCAGCGACGCGGTTACCTAAATCATCACGGACTTTAAAGCGGTCAACGACGACTTCGATGGTATGCTTTTTCTTTTTATCGAGCGTTGGTAGCTCATCAGTATCGTAGACATCGCCATCGACGCGCACACGTACAAAGCCTTGACCAATTAATTGCTCAAGCAACACGGTATGCTCACCTTTACGCTCACGAATAACCGGCGCAAGAATCATGATTTTGGTGTCATCGGGCAGCGCCATGACTTGATCGACCATTTCAGTCACCGACTGCGCGACCATTGGCTCGCCATGCTCTGGGCAAAAGGGCGTACCGATACGCGCATAGAGCAGGCGCAGATAGTCATAAATTTCGGTAATCGTACCAACCGTTGAGCGCGGGTTATGGTTGGTTGATTTTTGCTCGATGGCAATCGCCGGTGACAAGCCTTCGATACTATCGACATCGGGCTTTTCCATTTGCGAGAGGAACTGACGGGCATAAGCCGAAAGACTCTCAACATAACGGCGTTGCCCTTCAGCATAAAGCGTATCAAACGCCAATGAAGATTTACCAGAACCTGATAAACCGGTAATTACCACAAATTTATCGCGTGGAATGTCTAAATCGATATTTTTTAGATTATGAGTGCGTGCGCCGCGAACCTTAATATACTCGTGTGCCATCGGTGATAGGTTTCCTATTTGCTAAAATGGTATTTTTAAAAGATTTAAAAGGGTCAATTAATATGAGTTAAATGATTCATTGAAAACGTGGATAATTTTAAAAATGCTATTCAAATTAATATGGCTTTATAAAAGTATGTGGTTTTCATAAAGCCATAGTAATGGTTATCTCTTGTACAATACCTTTAATACTTGAAATGGATAAAGGTAATCTAAATAAAGGGTCACTAATATGAGTGGTTTGTTATAGATTTGACAGAATAACGTCGTTTTATAAAAAGATTTGTCATAAAGTTTTTTCAGAGCATTTTTCAGACCAAAATGTTCTCAACGTCTTACTTTATTGTCATGACAGCAGGATTATTCAAGGTGTAATGACCCATTAGATGCACTTGGTAACAAAATTATCGGCTCTAATTATCGGCTCCATAAAAAGCGTGAGTAGGTGCTACCACTGCCGCTGCGGCAGCTATATAAAAGTTTCGGCATCCAGACGGCGAATGTCTTATACTAGGGGGCTTAATTTGTAGGCTAAAGCCTTGAAGCGTCGTAATAATACAAGCAGAGCTGCAGTGATTAAACAGCAATGATGAACCAGTGAGGCAAGTATGAATAGCGTAGAAAAACGGGCAATCCTCGGGGTCGGTGGTATATTTGCCTTGCGGATGATTGGCTTGTTTATGATTGTGCCAGTATTTTCTGTGTATGGTGATAATTATGCGCATGCGACACCGTTTCTGATTGGCTTGGCGGTCGGTATTTATGGGCTAGGGCAGGCTATTTTTCAGATACCGATGAGCCTTGCCGCTGATAAGTTTCCGCGTAAGCCGATTATCTTTTTGGGTCTGATATTATTTGCGCTTGGCGGTATCATCGCCGCCAATGCCACAGATATTTACGAGGTCATTATCGGTCGGGCGCTGGCAGGTAGTGGCGCGGTTTCGGCGGTATTGATGGCGCTGTTAGCAGACGTTACGCGCGAAGAAATGCGCACCAAAGCAATGGCGACCATGGGCCTAACTATTGCCACCTCAATTATGTTGGCGTTTGCCTTTGGTCCGTTATTGGTCGGCTCGCTTGGTATCTCAGGGTTATTTTGGTTGACCGCAGGTTTCGCTGTTTTGGCGATGTTTTTATTACTATTTGTACCAACGCCGCTACGGGTGCTTAAGCATAATCTTGATAATAAATCGATTGGGCAGCAATTAGCGACAGTGCTAAAGATTGGCGATTTAAACCGTTTGCATATCGGTATTTTTGCCCTACATTTAACGATGACCGCCATCTTTGTTATCTTGCCGCATCAGCTTAATGAGGTATTGGGCTTATCGGTACGTCAGCAGGGTTTGGTTTATTTGCCGTTATTGTTTATTGGCTTTGCCGTGGCGATACCTTTTATTATCATCGCTGAAAAGAAACGCAAAATGCGCCAAGTATTTTTGGGCGCGATTGCACTTATGACGGCTGCCCTAGCGTTATTGGCCATCGGTAGTCAGGTCGGCGTGGGTATTATTTTAGGCTTATTGCTGTATTTTATGGGCTTTAACTTGCTCGAAGCTACAATACCGTCTTGGATATCGAAGCGTGCCCCAGTTGCCAATAAAGCGACGGCAATGGGACTAAACTCATCAAGTCAATTTTTTGGTGCTTTTGTCGGCGGGGCAATGGGTGGTTTGTTATTGACCCAGCCCAATCTATTGGCGTGGGGCATATTGGCCGCCATTATGGCCGCGGCGTTACTGTTGATTATCCCGATTGCGCAGCCGCCTTATTTATCGAGTACCACCGTTACCATTCCTAAAGATATCAATATCCAAGATTGGTCACGGCAAATGCTGGCGGTAGAAGGCGTTGATGAGTTGGTCGTGATGGCAAAAGAGCAGGTCGCTTATTTAAAATTAGACAAAACCCAGCTGACCGATTCTTCGCGACAAGAGCTGTCGCATCTGGCGCAAAGCCCCCTAGATATTTAAACAAAAATTGGTTAAAGTAAATTCATATTACTGATATTATTAATCAGTTTCATTTAATAGTTATTAAAATATTCATAAAACAATTTGTCAATAAAAGGACAACATTATGCGCGGAGTTAATAAAGTTATCATCATCGGTAACCTTGGAGCAGACCCCGAGGCACGTCAATTCAGTAACGGCGGTAGCGTGACCAATATTTCGGTTGCGACCTCAGAGCAGTGGACTGACAAGCAAAGCGGTGAAAAAAGAGAAGCAACGGAATGGCACCGCATTTCATTGTTTAATCGTTTAGGTGAAATCGCGGCACAGTATCTTCGTAAAGGTAGCAAGGTCTATATCGAAGGCAGCTTGCGTACGCGTAAATATCAAGATCCCAATGGCCAAGACCGTTATATTACTGAGATTCGTGCTGAGCAAATGCAAATGCTAGATGGCGCGACCGGCGGTAGTGGTGACGGCGGTAGTTTTGGTGGTCAAAACTCAGGTCAAAGTCAGGGTGGTTACGGTAATCAGGGCGGCGGCTATAGCAATCAAGGCGGTCAAAGCTCAAATCAAAATCAGGGTCAAGCTAACCAAAATAATTATGGTCAACCAGCCAATAATCAGCAAAGTGGCTATAACCAAGGCGGCGCTCCAGCTTCTCAAGGTATGTCACAAGGCAATAACCAAAACAGCAATCAAAACAGCTTTAACAATCAAAATGCACCAGCGCAGAATCAATTTAATAAGCCCGCTCAAGCACCAGCACAGTCGAAGTCGACAGCGATGCCTGATGGCCCTGTAGATGATGATATTCCGTTCTAGGATGTACCTTAGACGTTAATGTAAAGTATATGTTCTAGAAAGCCCGCCACTAGCGGGCTTTCTCTTATCTATAGGATTAAAATAATGTAAAATTTATATTGAGTATTAATGGGATATGGTGTACTTTGTATTTATGTAAAGTATTGAGGTATCCTAATGATTAATTATTTTGGAACGACATCTTTTTCAATGAGTAGTGGAGAACGTTATTGCTTAGTCATTGATCGAATAACACAGCTACCTATCTACCACCCTAATTTATTCATCACAACCCAACTTCGTAATAAGTCAGACTCATTTTCAACTATGTTGTCAGCAGCTAATAACATAGCAATATTCCTTAGGTTTTTAGATGACAGAGATATAAACCTTGAAGAACGAGTTCTATGTCGAGAGTTATTTGAAACTTATGAATTAGACGATTTGCGAGACTACACTCAGAGAAGATTCTCCAAGGTAGTTGATGAGGGTTGCTATGTTGGTAATGAAGGTGTAGTTAGCTCAATAACTCATTACATGCGCTTGACTACCATTGCTCAATACATAAGTTGGTATGCTAATCATTTGATCAAGCAACCAAGTACAGTTGAAGCGAGACAAATAAAAAGAGTAGAGACACAGATAAAAGCACGACGTCCAGTAAAAAAAGGTCGTAATCGAGATCAGGATAGGTCACTTAATGATGACCAGTTAGAAGTCTTGTTTGAGGTAATAAAGGTAGGGTCAGAACATAATCCATTTGGTGAACAGGTACAACGACGTAATCGACTAATGATTTTAATTCTATATTACCTTGGAATTAGAGGTGGTGAATTACTTAATTTAAGAATAAGTGACATTGACTTTTCCAAGCACCAACTAAAAGTTGTTAGGCGTGCTGATGAGAAAAATGATCCTAGAGTACAAGAACCCAACGCTAAGACATTAGAACGTACAACACTTCTTGGAGAAATTCTCAGCAAAGAGCTTCATGAATATATTACCAAAGATAGGCGTAAAGTTACTAATGCGAAGAGAAACGATTTTCTATTTATTACTCATAAAGAAGGGCCAACAGTTGGGCAGCCTATATCAAAATCTAGCTATTACAAAGTGGTTAATATCGTAAAAACTGTATCACCTGACTTGTATAAATTAACAGGCCATAAGCTACGGCATACATGGAATCGTAAGTTTTCAGAAAGAATGGACTTAATGGACAAACCTGTAAGTGAGGAACAACAAGAGCAATATCGCTCTTATTTGATGGGATGGAATCAAGGATCTGGTACGGCGACGCATTACAATAAAAGGTTCATCCAAGAGCAAGCCCAAAAAGCAGCTTTAGCACTTCAATCGAACAGTGGAACACGACTACCAAAACAGGGATTGTGAAATGAAGAACTTAGCCATCAGTTTTATTGAGAATGCTGAAGAAGAACTACCTAAACAAAATAAGAAAATACGTGCAAAGACGAAAGGGTATTATTTTCATATTTGGGATAGTGAGTGGGTTTTAGATAAAAATAGTACTATTAACCTAAGCTTTTTTCACAAAAATTTAGATAAGCACACTCTGAATAGTTTTGTTCATGTATTAGCTTATTATGCATCTAACTTATCAGCTAGTCATACTTATAATATAGCTGCTAGATTTAATCATATGATTAGAAGCACAGGTTCTTCTACAATTAACGATATAATGCTAATTAATTATAGAGCTTCATTAAGTAATTCTCACGCATGGTATTTAGGCACGATTCGGGGTTTCTTAAGAAGGTGGTATGAGCTTGGTTTTGATGGCGTTGATGAAGAGATAATTCGACTACTTGATAGTTGGACTATCGAAGGTAATATAAAAGGAGACGCTGTTAAGCGTAAAGATCCTCACGAAGGCCCATTAAGTGATAATGAATTACAGGCTTTTAATGAAGGTGCAGTTACTGCATTTGAACGAAACTTGATTACACTAGACGAGTTCACTATCTCACTTGTTACTAGTAATACTGGCCGCCGTCCAATCCAAATATCTCATTTAAGGGTAATAGACGTTCTATATGGTACAAATAAAAGAGGTGAACCCTTCTATTTATTAAATGTACCTAGGGCAAAGCATGGCGAAGGATTTAGGACTCAGTTTAAACATTTTGCTGTAACACAAGAGTTGTGGGCTATTCTTTCAGCTCAAGTAAAAAATGCTATCTCGATCGTAGAAGATAGTCTTGGTGTTAAGTTAAATGAACACGATTGTCAGGAAGTACCCTTGTTCCCCGACTACCGTAGGATGGAACAAGTGGATTCGCTTTTTGAGTTTAAAGCCTTGTTAACAAGTGATAAATTACATATCACATCGGCTAAAGTGACTGAGACCCTAAAGTTTGTTGTAGGTGCCTCAGAAATTAGGTCAGAAAGAACGGGTGAGGATTTGTTTATTAACGCTCGTAGATTCAGATACACCACAGGTACTAGAGCTGCGCGTGAAGGGTTCGGTGAGTTAGTCATAGCAGAGCTACTAGACCACAGTGATACGCAAAATTCTGGCGTATATATTAAGAACATCCCTGAGCATGTACAGCGCTTAGACGAGGCAGTTGGTTTCCAATTAGCGCCTTATGCTCAAGCCTTTGCAGGTGTATTAGTTGATTCGGAAAAAGATGCTGAGCGTGGTGACGATTTTAGCAGTCGAATTCGTACTGAAGAAGGTTCTAATATAGGGACATGCGGTGAGCATGGGTTTTGCGGTGCAAACGTTCCTATACCTTGCTATACGTGTATTCACTTTCAACCTTGGCTTGATGGCCCTCATAAAGAAGTGTATCAGGACTTACTAAAAGAGCGAGAACGAGTCAAAGATATCACTGGTGATATAGAAATAGCAGCAATATTAGATAGAAGCATCGTTGCTGTAGCTGACGTCATAATTCGCTGTGAGAAGCGTCGTTCTGAACTTAATGAACAGCAAGGAATTGATCATGCCTAATAATGTTTTTCAGTTCAAGTCTAGAGCAGAATTAACAGCCGCTGTTAACCTAGAAAATTTTATAACTAAATGTCGTGAAGACTTAACAGTATTCGGCGATGATTTGGATTGGATTGCTTACGTATGGCCGAAAGTGGCGGTATTTTCAAAGCTTGGCGTTACAACACGTAAGCCAAAAAAAGAAGAGCTGATGGATAAGAGCTTTGTGGAGTTTGCTAAGGCATACTTTCGCTATCAACAAGGTCATAAGCCTACTGGAACTAAGAATGAGCTTAAAGCGCTTCGAGTATTAGAAGCAGCGCTTATTCAAGTGAATGGTGACGCATCTATAACAGGATTATCTCTTACTTGCCTAGATGAAGCAGTTTCATTGGCAAGAGGCTATTACAGTGATAGTGCTGCTTATGCCTGTGGAAGAGAAGTTGAAAGGTTGGCTAAATTTGTAACTGATAATCATCTCATTAATACAAATTTAAAAGAATGGCGTAATCCTATTACTCGTCCAACAGACACTACAAGAACGGGTAAAGAAGCAAAAAAAAATAGAGAAAAAAAGTTACCTAACGAAACAGCTCTTAACGCATTAGCCGAGATATTCGCTAGTAATCCCGCGGAAGAGCGAGATATTTTCACAACATCAATATTTGCAATGTTAATGTCTGCACCCTCTCGAATTGCTGAGGTAATGGCATTACCAGTAGATTGTGAAGTATTTGAAAAAGATAGTGAAGGTGTAGAGCGCTATGGATGGCGATTCTTCGCTGGCAAAGGCTATGAAGGAGATATTAAATGGATACCTACCGTCATGGTGGAAGTAGCTAAAATCGCCGTTGATAGAGCTAAAGATATATCCTTTGAAGCTCGTAAGCTAGCTAAATGGATTGAGGATAATCCTAATAGATTTTATAGGCATGAAGACTGTCCGAATGTAGCCGAAGATAAGCCACTTACGATGGAGCAAGCTTGTCAAGCATTAGGGCTAGCTAATCACACAAAAGATATCTGTTATTCTAGTTTGAATAGCAGAGGTCTTGATCATCATGATTATATGAATACTTTAAATAGTCTATGGCAACACGTAAAAGGACGTCTGCCTGATAGCTTTCCATGGTTTGATGAAAATAAAGGTATTAAGTTCTCGAATGCACTATTTGTGCTAAATGCTAATCAATTTCATGGTAATAGACCATGTTTACCTACTGAACTTAAAAAGCCTGATACGAACTTCTTTAACAATGATATCGGTACTCGTCTAGCTTTGGGAGATAAACATAAAAATATATTTGATAGGTATGGTTATTTTGATAGCGATGGTGAAAGATTAAAAGTTACCTCGCATCAAGCTCGCCACCTGCTCAATACTATTGCACAGCGTGGTGGTTTATCCAACCTTGAAATAGCTAAATGGTCTGGTAGAGCTGACGTAAGACAGAACCGCACTTATAACCATATGACTGAATATGAAATGGTTACAATGGCAGAGAGAATAGATCCATCAAAAGCACTGTTTGGCCCTGTAGGTGAGGTAGAAAAGCATTTACCAGCCACTACTCAAGATTTCAATACTTTGGAGCAAGCTGCTGCACATGTTACTGAGTATGGGTTTTGTGTACACGACTTCACGATGAGTCCATGCGAAAAATTTAGAGATTGTATCAACTGCACTGAGCAAGTATGTATTAAGGGCGATGCAACTAAATTGGCTCGTATGAAAGAACGCCTCGATAAAATTGAAACAATACTGACTAAAGCTGAGCAAGCAGTTAAAGAAGGTGATATGGGTGCTGATAGATGGCTAAATCATCATATAAAAACAGCAACCAGACTTCGTGACCTAATTTACATTTTAGAGAACCCGAATATTATAGATGGGGCACAAGTAAAGCTTCGTGGTAATGATTTTAGTCAATTGCGTCGAGTTGCTGAGAAGAAATCTATAAGTATGGTTGCTGAAAACGAAGATGTATCTAATGAAGCATCAATTTTAGAGTGTTTGACAGATATACTTGGAGGCGGTTTTGGCTAAACATCTGAGTAAGAGAGACATAGACGCTGTTGTAAGCTTAATCCGTGGTTGGGATCAACCTAAAATCACGTGGGCTGCGATTTGCGAGCAAGCAGCCACGCTTGTAGGTAAGACACCTACAAGACAATCTTTAAACGCTCACGAGGCTATTACAGCTGCCTATCAGTCTAAAAAAGATACTATTAAAGAAAAAGTGCCTAATAAGCCTCGACCTGCTAGTTTAAATGCAGCAGCTTCACGGATTGCTAACTTAGAGTCTGAAATTATAGAACTCAAAGAGCAAAATCGTCAATACAAGCAAATGTTTGTTTTGTGGCAGTACAATGCATATAAACATGGGATGACAGAAAGTAAGCTAAATGCTTCTATGCCAAAAATTGATCGAGAGCGTTCAGATAATCAGAAGCGTTAACTTCAGAATATTTTTACTGATATGTTCTTTACACTGAAAAATTCAGTATAGTATAACTCTTGCATAGGTCATTGCTAGCTCTTGTAACTCCATCAGTGAAAGTCAATGAGCTGGTACTTTTGCAAGAGATCTAGTATATGGTGAAATTACTATATAAATAGATCTATACTCTAGATAAGTTTAGATCTATCTTCAAATCAATCAACTATAGTGCCAAACGTCCAAAGATAAATAAACTAATTTATCATTTATAAATTAAACTGCAACTATTAAGCTAACTATAATGAACAACCACATCAGTAAAGAAGTTATCCTAGAGTCCACTGGTAATAGCTTGCTAGTAGATAAAGAATTTATTGGTAAGTACAAAAAGCTTGATAAGGGTATAAGAAGTTATCTTAGACCTATGCTTTTTGGCGAGGTTGAAAAAAAATATAAAACAGTAAATAAACTGAGAAAGTTAAAAAAACCAGATGAAATATCAGACATTGAAGAAGTTATATTATTAAGTAAGAAAGAGCATATATTGCCTGATTTATTTCCCAAAGAGCCTAAAATATTACATGATGAATTTTTTCTTGAATCTATTTCCGTCGATAAACATTTAAGTATATTGAATCTAACGGTAAAAAAGAATTTAGAAAAACTAACTGATCTATTAATGCTGATATCGGAATTAAATAACTGCATTTTAAAGAAGGAATACATTGAATCCGAAAATATAATTAAGGGAATTATCGATAATTATGGTTATAGTCATTTCTTACTAAGAAAAATGGTGCTATTAAATGAGCTTAGTAAAATTACAAATATAGATTTATTGTTTATAGATTCTGAAATAGAGTTTTATAATAACAGTGGAAAAAATCAAATATTAAGCTCGCTTCAACAGTGTTACGATGTAGAATTAAGTTATTTTAATCTCAAAAAATCAGTAATGAATATTTCTGATTTTGAATGTTATTTAAATACTATTATTAGAATACCTTTTCTTTATAAAAAATATAGCAATGACAAAAGTAATGAAGATATTTTCCTAAAATATAATCTTCAGTCATCCCTTATTGATGGATTGATTTTTTTGAAATGTAATAAGAATATTTATGAATATGATAAGTTTTACTATCTAAGTAAAATTATAGGTTTATTGAGTGACAATAGTATTGATATTGATGATTTAGCCAGATTTTATCTAAGTATATATGGAGATGATGGAGATGATATAGAAGATATCTTCTCTAAACAATCAAGCGCTTGGTATGAAATTAACGGAGTTGGAAGTTACAGAGTCCTACAAGACTTATTTGTAGACAATCCTAATTCTAACTATCTGGATTTAAATTCGAATATAAACAAGCTATCAAATTATTTAACGGAAATAATTAGCGATTATGATTTACTAAGCTTACTAAATCCTAGTATTGTGGAAAAAGATTCAGATAGTGGTCTGAAATATTTAATAAATAAGGGAGCGGTTACTAGGTCAGCTATTTTTAACTATCGTATTGCTCTAACTGATGGGGAGGTTGACTTTAAGCAAGACACTCTTTACTGGATTATGGGAAATACAAGAGAGTTACCTAGGTCAATTAATTACCAGTCATTGAGGAAAATGGCAACACGCTCAGATGATCTAGAATCTAAAGTTATTTATTATTTGCTAATTCATAAACAAAGCAGAAGCGAGCTTGATAATCACAGACTAAGAAAATTTTTAGAGAAAGTAGTGATTGAAGAGTTTAATGGTGATCTAATAAATTTTATTGACCATCAGTCAAAGAAATCAAATGCAGTAGCGTATTTTACATACGAGATATGTACTGTAGATTTCATTGCTAAACTTACACATATTATTAAAGACACTGTTTTAATAACTGAAACTAGAGCAAAACTACATAGATGGATGTGGAAAAATACAGATGATAAAGCTTACTTTGAAAGAGCTAGAACTTTGCTTATTGATCATCAAATAAATAAAATTAGAAATGAGCTCCATGACAATAGAATTTATGTTGATGCTCAAAGGTTTAATGACTGGATTTCTGAAGAAATGATACGCGAATTCACATCTGTTTTGAGTAATATTGAGAAAACTGGATTGACTGAGTATTATGATTCGCCACAGTTATATTTTCTAGTAGAAAAGGTTTATAAAGAGTTTTGTAGTAATAATATCTATGGCATATCATCTTATTTAGGTAGAAGAATTAGACATGGTACTTTTAGAGGAACAATGTTTAACAACATAACATCATCTATGGAAAAGAGTTATAGTTTTAATAATCAAGGATTTAATGTTATTTGGGAGAAGTGGAAGAATGAATATGATGTCCTAATAAATACTATTACAACAACCTACTTACATGTTGAGTCAGACACGAATCCTAAAGGCATTATTAAGCCAGATATAAATAATCATGAGAAACAAATAATAGCTAAAGCTTGTATACAAAGCTTAATGAATGCTTTTTTTGTCAATGGCTCAAATGTTCAGTTAAACAATCTCCTGATTGAGTATTGCTGGAGATTGATTGAGGTTGATCTTAAAAGCGTAAATCAGTTTTTGAATACAACTCAAACTGAGGTGCTCAATTTTACAGTTGCTCCTAAGAGTGCATATAATCAAAAATATTTAGATTCATTTTTTAAGGAATTACGGATAAAAGTTAGAGAAAGTTTTACTACAGTGTTTGAATGGTTCAAGAGACCACAGAGTGTGGCTCCAAGAGCTGATGTTGTTTTACTGATAAAAGCAGTTATTGAAGAAGTCAAAGAATCGTTTGGGAATTTAAAGTATAACGACCAACAGCTAGTAAGCAAGTTTGTACTATTCGGTGGTGCTTATCATGTGATTTATGATGCACTATATGTAATTATATTTAATGCAGCTAAGCACGGTGATTCAAGTAAAGAGTTAAATATTAGTATAGGTTTCAATAGTGAGGTTAAAAGACTCTTTATCTCTATATCTTCTGATATTTATGACTATCAAGATGAGAGTTATATTAACAAAGTTCTGAAAATCTCAAATGATGCTGATATTAATAATGCACAATTATATGAAGGTAGAAGTGGGATCTTAAAACTACATCATCTTGAAAAAACTGATACTAATTTTAGTATCGAAAAGATTGTATGTAAAGAAGCTAAGGTTGAAGTTGTTATCTCATATAAGGTTATGTAAGGTAGCTCATTATGTTTAAAGTTTTGATTGTAGAAGATGATATTCACAAACTTGACAGTTTAACTGCATTTATTCATCAGTATTTATCGAATTCAGAAGTTATGCCAGCTACAAACCTTAAAGATGCTATTGAAGCGGTTGATTCACATTTATTCGATTTAATCCTAATAGATATGGCAATTCCTAGTCATGCTACAGTGCCAGGCGGAGGTAGCCCTATGTCTCTATTAACTGGTGGTTTAGAGGTGATACTTGAGTTAAGTAGTCTTGAAAGAGAAGATGACTGCATTATTATAACTCAGTTTCATGAAATTGAGATCTGTGATAACAACTACTCTATCAACACTGCTAAAAAATACATTCATGAATTGCTAGAGTGTGAAGTTCTAGATTGTATCCTTTACGACGAGGGTGAGAATTCATGGCGAAAGAAATTAATGGACAATATATCAATTTATGAAAATTTTAATCCTTGAAGACAATCCTGAAAAATTAGCGGAGATCATATCTGAGATTCAGATTTTCGACAATGAAGTAGAGATTACTACTGTAACTAATCAATTTGATTTTTCTCCCCTTGTTGAAAGACACAAGTATGACTTAATTATCATAGACTTGATGGTTCCTTCATTTCAAAGTGAGCCCCCTACTGATTTAACAGAAATGTTAATACTGAGGATTCGTGATGATGAGTGTATTAACATCGAAACACCAGTCCTAGCTTTAACTAAGTACCCTCAGGCTGCCCATAAATGTGTAGATGACCTAAGTGTCGTTGGGTTACAGATTGGTCATTATTCTGATAATGGCCAATGGAAGTCTCTGTTACTTAAGAATTTGAAGTCGAGCAAACCTCAAGAAATTTACGATTTTGTCATAGTATGTGCTCTTCAGAAAGAAGCAAAGGCTTTTGAGCAAGTATTGTCTAATATTTCACCTAGTGAAAATATCATGGGACTAGAATGTAGAAAAGTAAAGGTTGCTAATTTTAATGGTTTGATTGTTACATGTCCAAGGATGGGTTTAGTTGTTGCATCAATTGTAACTACTAAAGCATTAGAGTACTTTAAGCCTAAAGTGATTTGTATGAGTGGTATATGTGCTGGGCTAAAATCCAGTGGAGCTAACATATATGATTTAATTATATCTGATACCTCCTATCAGCATGATGCGGGGAAATGGACTAATGGCAAACTAGTTTCGGAAGTTTACCAAGTGCAATTAGACCCTGACGTTAAAACATTCATTAATAGCAAAATTATAGATAATCAAGAAATAGAGAGTACATTGACTCAAGGGGTTAGCTTTGAGAGAGATGAATATCATGACCAGTATATTAAACCAAAAATTAAACTTGAGATAACTTCTAGTGGAAGCACTGTAATAGCAGATAGTGAGATTATTAAATCAGTTGAAGATACACATAGAAAAGTACATTCGTTTGAAATGGAAACTTTCGCTCTATATGAGTCAGCACGAATGTCACCTTTGAAGCCAAAATATTTTAGTTGTAAATGTGTTGTTGATGATGGTAGCGAGTCGAAGGGTGATAACTATCATAGACTAGCTTGTTTATTTGCAGCCAAATGTACCGTAGAAGTTCTTAGCGGACTTCTTAAAAGTAGCTAGAAATGTAAAGTATTTGGTACAAACTTGATATATTCTTTACGTTATTCTTTACATTATTACCTCTTATTTTATAACTATAGTTCTATGTATATAATAATGAAGACTATCAGTGAGAAATATCTAGGGTGAGTTTGTAATAGGTATACATAACCATTTTGAGGAATACACATGAATAAAGAATGTTGATTAAAAAACGAAGAGCCTGTGAATACAGGCTCTTTTTTTATGCTATTGGCTTTTGTAAATGTTGATAATTAAAAATATAAACAACATTATAAATACTAATATAAAACCAACTATCGTTTAAAACCGTTTTTGCTTTAATGACATTTATGAGTAGCCCTTTATCATTGAATACCAATCAATACTTGTGATGGATTATATTTTTGTTTATATTACTGCTACTTACGATTTTTATTATTCATAAGTCATTAGCATTCATGCTATTTGATTTATAACCTTGATATAAAAGTGGAGATTATGATGAGCAAAAATAACGTGATTGATTTAAATAACCTTAACGTTGATGAGCTACGCGCCATTACCGAAAATGCCCAGCAACTTATTGCCCAAAAACAACATCAGCGTTTATATGATGCTTATATGCAGTTTGAAAAAATTGCTGAAGAAAGTGAAGCCAGCATTGAAGAGATTCTACAAGCGGGCGAGAAACTTGAGAAAAAACGTAGCATTAAGTATCGCAATACCACTAATAACGAAGAAACCTGGACCGGTCGTGGTCGCAAACCAACTTGGTTGGTAGACGCCCTAGCCGCAGGTCGTAAATTGGAAGATTTTGCTATTTAATCAGTTAAACGCCTTTATGAATGTCTGATTTTATTTTGCTTTCATGCGTCATTGATAATGATTGCTTAATAAGCAAGTGGATAGATAAAAGCCAGTATCTTTAGCGCCAGTATTTTGGTGCAAAGATACTGGCTTTTTTTCTGTCATCTGTATGCCATTGTTTGCTATGATAATGACGTTTTTGTCTTATATAAGAGTTAGGTAACTGTGCCTCAAGTATCCATATCGTCTTACAAGCGTCCCCGCAAGCTCTGGTGGCTATTTGGCTTTATCCTATTTGCGCTATTTGCCGTCTTGCAAATGCCAGCGGCATGGCTACTTGAAAAATACGCCCCAGACACGCCGTATGTGCAACATGTGTCGGGCAACTTATGGCAAGGCTCAGCGATTTGGCAGCTGCCCGTGTCAGCAACACCGCTTACAGGCGCCGCTGAATGGTCGTGGCAGCCGTGGCATTTATTATTAGGTAAACTAGGGGCTGAAGTTGATATCAGCTCAGAGCAAACCCGTTTAAATGGTCAGGTTAAAGTAGGCACCAGCTCATGGCAAGTTCAAAACATGAGCGGTAAAATTGCCCCTGAAACTTTGGCGAGTGTGGTCGATTGGCAGTTGCCTAATGCGCCGATTCAGGTCAATAACGTCTCTTTAAAACGTCAGTCTGCCGCAAATACCGCAGCAAGTAATTCAGCTAATGGTTCAAATAATAGTGGCTCAGCTACCAAGGCGGCCGGCTTTAGTGAGGCAAGTGGTCAGCTGACTTGGGTTGGCGGTGAAATCGGCTACCCTAGCGGCGGTAAGGTTTTTTATATCACCATGCCAGCGCTGCGTGCTGAGCTCAGTGCCGAGCAAAAGAACAATAAAAATCTGCTGCATATCAATCTGGTAAACAATCAAGATAAGCGCTTGGGCGATCTGTATATCGATGGCGATAATATGTTAGATGTCAGCTTAACCCAGCGTCTACTAGAAAATATGCCGGAATATAAAGGACAAGCACCGCAAGATACGCCTGTGGTTAGTGTTCGGCAGCCGCTGCTCAATGGCTTGGGGGCGCGCTAGATGATGAATGCTACCGATATCTCTAGCCGAATAAAACCTCTTATCAATACGCTCAATCGCTTTTCAGCGTGGTTGTTATTATTGGCCATTATTTGGTTGTGTTGGACAGCAGCGCGGTTACTGTGGCTGCTGCTAGCTGCTCCATTAGCGCCCGCGTTACCGCTTGCGCCTTTACAGAATACAGCGAACTCAAATACCGACTATAGTGGCTTGTTTGCCATTTTTGCTGACCCTGATCCTATCGCTGCCGCAGTACAACCGCCGCCTAATATTGGGCTAAAAGGCGTACTTATTGCGATACCGGAAAGTCTGTCTTCGGCCCTATTGGATGTCAATGGTGAAGTGAAAAATTACCGTATCGGTGACACTTTAAAAGACAGTGACTATACGCTGGTTGCTGTCGATTGGAATGAAGTCATTATCGCTGATGCTTATGATAAAGAAACTGTCATCAGAATGGCAGAAGCTATGCCACTCGACCAAAGCGCTATGCTGGCAGGTGCGGTGAGTAATCAGCGTTTGCCAGAGAATGCTATGTTGCCTAACTCGCCTAACCTATCATCACCTAACCTATCATCACCAGACCAAGTTAATCCTGATACGGCGCCAAATGGGGAAGCAAGCAGCGAGGGCGAGCCAAAGTCAGCAATTGATGAAGCCGTTACCGAATTACAATCCAATCCCGCCAGTTATTTAAGTCGAATGGGCGTCATGGCGTCAGGTGAGAGCTATCAGGTCACAGCCGCTATGCCGGCTAAATTGCGTAATCGGTTAGGGCTGGAACCTGGTGATAAGGTACTGACCGTTAATGGTCAAAGCGTGGGCAGTAATCCTGGGCAAGATGCCAGCGTCTTACAGCAAGTAAAGCAAGCCGGTGAAGCACAAATAGAAGTGCAGCGTGGCGATCAAGTGATTACCATTCGCCAGCAGTTCTAGCTTAGACTTTAAAGCCGATTTTTTAGATACAGACTTGCTTGCTCTTATAGTTGGCAAGTCGCTAAAGAACATTAATTAGCTATCCAATTCAGTTTCAGTTCATATTATATCCAGCACATATTGTATTTAACACAAGAAATTTAGCACACGAAACTTAGCACTCATGAAACTTAGTATATCCGCGACATCACTGTAGGTAATTATCAATATGGTCAGTTCTCAAAATTTCTCGGTCACGCCTTTACACCATATTTTGCAGCGTTTGATGCGTCTGTGTCGTCCGCTGTGCTTAGCTATTCCGCTATGGGCAGCGAGTACGGGGCTAGTGAGTGCAGAAAGCTGGAAGGTCAATTTACAAGATGCCGATATCAAAGCTTTTATTAATGAAGTGGCAACTATTACCGATCAAAACTTTGTCCTTGATCCGCGTATCAATGGTAATGTTACCGTCATCTCTAACAAAGCATTGTCGCGTGACGAGATTTATCAGCTGTTCTTAAGTGTCATGCAGGTCAATGGTATTGCCGCTATCGACTCGGGTACGACCATTAAACTGGTACCTGATAACGTCGCCAAACAATCTGGTGTTGCGGTAGATTTACAGGGTAATAGCGTCGGTGAGGCGCTAGCGACGCGGGTGATTTATTTGACCAATACCCAAGCAGCAGAAGTGCTCGGCGTGATTCGACCACTGATGCCGCAGTCAGCTCACGCAGCAGCAGTGCCGGGCGTTAATGCTTTGGTGTTATCTGATCGCGCTGATAGTCTTAATCAGTTGACGGCGCTTATCCGTGATTTAGACAGCAACGTCAATGATAGCTTGCAAGTGATACCGCTACGTCATGTCGATGCTGAACGCATGATGGAGCTGATCAGTGCTTTGGTCGCAAGCGCGGGTAGCGGGCAGGCCCAAGGTGGTAATAATCAGCTAAAAGTCATTGCTGATACGTCTAGCGATAGATTATTGGTCAAAGGCAGTCCTGAGATGATTGCTAAAGTTCAAGAAATGGTCAATCAGCTTGATACTACGCCCACGAGACGTTTGAGTGGTCTACGGGTCTTTCGCTTAAAATATGCCAGCGCCGGTCATATTGCAGAGATGCTGCGCGGCTTACTTGCCAGTCAATCCATTAATAGCTCTGGTGCGACGTCAACCTTAGAGTCAGCCTCTCTAAACGGTGCCAGTGGTACTGGCTCAACACTCAATAGCGGCGCTAATGCAAGTGTGGGTAATGGTGCTAGCAACAACACCACTGCCAATAGCGGTGCTGCCGCTTTATCGACTAGTGGCTCGGGTGGCACAAGTACTGGTATAGGTGGTCGACCTTTTAGTATTATCGCCGATGAAACCCAAAATGCCGTCATTGTTAATGCCGCGCCTGAGCTGATGTTTGAGATTGAAGACGCCGTCAATCAGCTTGATAGCCGCCGTGCTCAGGTCTTGATTCAAGCAGCAATTGTCGAAGTATCAGGCGATGATGCTACCCAGCTTGGCGTGCAATGGGCGCTCGGTAATGCCAATAGTGGTTATGGCGTCGTCAACTTTAATAACGTTGGCGCCAGCGCGGTTTCGCTTGCAGCAGCAGCCTTATCGGGTGGAGCAGGTATCAGTGCGGCAGCAGGCTCGATTGCTGGTGCTTTGATTGGAATCGGTGATAGTAAGAAAGACAGCCAAGGTAATACTCAGTTTTATGGCGCAATCTTACAGGCTCTTGACTCATCGACCAGTGCCAATCTGCTGTCGATGCCCTCGATTCTGACCTTGGATAATGAAAAGGCAAGCATTTTAGTTGGTCAAAACGTGCCTTTTGTCACCGGCTCATATACCACAGGCAGCGATTCTTCGACCAACCCTTTCCAGACCATTGACCGGCAAGATATCGGTATCAACCTAAACGTCATTCCTCATATTGGTGATAATGGCACCGTACGTTTGGAAGTTTCGCAAGAAGTTTCCTCAGTTGTACCGGGCAGCGCCGGCAATGCCAGCGGTCTTATTACCAATAAAAGCCTAATTAATACCACGATTTTAGCCGACGATCAGCAAACCATCGCCTTAGGTGGTTTGATGCGCGATAACACCACCACGCGCCAACAAAAAGTGCCCGGCTTGGGTAATATGCCCTTGTTTGGTCGACTGTTCCGTTCTGATAATGACAGTAACCAGAAGAGTAACTTAATCATATTTTTACAGCCGACTATCTTACGCGATGGCGGGGCTGTAGCCAGTGTGACCGAGCGTAAATACAATCAGATGCGCGTGCTGCAACTGGTTATCGATAAAAACGGCACGATTAAACAGTTACCGCTTAGTGGTACAGAAGGTTGGAATGGCAATATCAGTGCCGACTACGAATTGATGCCGCTCAATCCACTGGTGCCTAAACGTGACCAAACGCCAAAAACGACTTCTCAAGGCTTTACCAAAGTAGATAGCCCTAGCAGTAGTGGTATCACAACTTATCCGTTAAAGCGCTAAACGCTCATAATACATAAGTTGTCAGATACTGGCCTAAGCCTCGATAGCCCCAATAGCTTCAGTTCTTAAGCTCATACTCAATAACAAGCATACTTAAATGTACGGCACGATAGTGACGCCGTACATTAGTTTGCGTATTCATAACACAGGTATACATAGCGCCTCTATGATGCGCGTATAATGCAACCTAGGATAATAACTTATTGCTTTCATTAGTAATTTTTATCACCTTTCTTTTGATTGTGACATATTTGAATAAATCCCGTATGCATAAACAGCGATTAACTGACGTACAATAGGTCTTGGTGAAAGTACTTGGGTGAAAGTGCCTTGATGTCTTGGTAAAAATACTTCGGTGAAAATAATGCGCAATCTTAATAGTAGTAATAGTAATAGTAATAGCAATAATCGTAAAAAGAAGTGGTTGCGTTTAGGGGTAGTTGGCTTAGCGCTATTGCTTATCCCGCGCCGTAGTAGTCTAAAAACAGATAGCAAACTAGCGGCTAACGCTGAAAATGAAGTGAATAATAAAGTTGCTAATAAATTCACTAAAGAAGATGAATCAGCGCTAAAATAGAAGCGGTGATTAATAATAATGGCTTTATTGCCGATAAAAAATGCTATTGAAATAAATTGCTTTAATCATTAAGAAATTTGGAGTTTATTGATGACGGTCATTGGCGCATCATTTAACGCTAATACAGAATTACCTGCTATTCTTCCTTTAATTGATACCCATACTCATTTTGATGCACCGGTATTTGATGCTGATAGAGACGAGCAGATACAGCAAGCGTATCAGCAAGGGATACGCCATCTGGTATTGGTAGGGTATTTGCAGCGTCATTTTCAGCGCTTGTATGATACTGAACGCTTAATCAATGAGCGGTATCCATCGTCTATTGCCGGTCCAGCAGATACGCCGCAACAGCCCCATTTAAAGGCGCATATTGCCCTAGGTTTACATCCTTTTTATATTGAGCAGCATACTGAGGCGCATTTAGAAAGTATGGCGCAGATGCTGGATAAAGAGCGTCCATTGGCCATCGGTGAGATTGGTTTCGATACTTTTACTGATGAGATGAAACAGCCTGAGATGTTCGCAAAACAACAGTATTTTTTTAATGCTCAGCTTGATATGGCTGTGTGCCATAAGTTACCCGTGATGCTGCATATTCGTAAAGCGCACGCTGAAGCATTGGCGTTATTAAAAGCGCATGACTATGATGCTCATGAGCTTGGCGGTATCGCCCATAGTTTTAGTGGTGGCGAGCAAGAGGCGAAAGCATTTGTAAAACTGGGCTTTAAGCTTGGGGTAACCGGTCAAGTGACCAATCCAAATGCCAAAAAGCTACGCCGCGCTATTCAAGCAGCTGTCGCTAGTGATGGGATTAAGTGCTTGGTGATTGAGACGGACTGTCCAGATATGACGCCTATCATGTGTCAAGAGTCGGGCAATAGTCAGTCGGCGCTCGGGCAAAGCCCAGATAATGAATGGGGCAATGCGCCCGCTCATAATAGAAATGTCCCTGCCAATTTGCCATGGGTATTACTGAGTTTAAGTAAGTTACTCGATGTGCCGCCAGCGATTCTTGCTGAGCAATTGTGGCACAACAGTTGCAACGCTTTGCAGACTGATTGGCGTTATCCAGCCTGATAATGATAAAAAAACTGTTTAATAATAGACAGTTGAGTAATAAATAATTGAATAATAAATCACCTTTTAAAAGAGCTTTAACTTGTTATGACTGAAGAGGCGCAATTGCAGCAAACGACAACCCAAACAGATACTTTAGCTAATCTAGATATCATTACTACTAATGAACATCATAATGAACATCATAATGAACAGCAACTTGCTTCTGCAAGCGCAGATATGGCGGACGATGCAGATGAGCAATACGAGCGCCGTTTTAAAGGTACGCAAACTCTCTATGGCGCATCGGCAGTCGATACCTTTGCCGCAGCGCATGTTTATGTGATTGGCGTCGGTGGGGTAGGCTCTTGGGCAGCAGAAGCATTGGCGCGCACAGCAGTGGGCACCATTACTTTGATTGATTTAGATGTGTTGGTGGCTTCTAACGTCAATCGTCAGCTGCCGGCGTTAGACAGTACCTTTGGGCAAAGTAAGATTGCAGCGATGGCGACCCGTATCCGTGAGATTAATCCAAAAGTCACCCTACATTTGATAGATGATTTTTTGACCCCTGAGAACGTCGCTGAGTTATTGCCCAATCGCGCGCAAGCAAAAGCAGTAGCGCAAAAAAATCCGATTGTGATTTTAGACTGTGTTGATGATATGAATGCCAAGCTTGCGATTTCATTACATTGTCGCTTTAACAAGTTAAAATTGGTTTGTGCGGGCGGGGCAGGCGGTAAAATAGACCCAAGCCAGATTAAGGTAAGTGATTTACGCGACAGTTATCAAGACCCGCTATTGGCCAAGCTGCGCAATAAGCTGCGCCACGAAAAAGGCATCAATAGTGCGCTGAAAGAAAAATTCGGTATTAAGTGTGTCTATTCAACAGAACCACCGCGCGTCGATAAAAGCTGTCAAACAGGTGGCTTGCACTGCGGCGGTTATGGCTCGGCGGTAGTCGTCACCTCGGTAGTGGCGATGCTGATGGTCAGCGAGGCATTACAATTATTGCTCAAGCAGGCAGCAGTTAAGTCAAGCGTCTGATATGAACTAATGGAGTCCATCTTGTCTACATCCAACTTGCCAAAGAACGATTATCCCGTCGCAGCAGATGACGCTGAGCGTATCAATCGACTCAAAAAATATCAGGTAATGAATAATAATGAGGAACCTGCTTTTGCACGCTTAACAGAGCTTGCCAAACTGTTCTTTAATATGCCGATAGTCACCATCACTTTTATGGATGAAGACACCCAATACCTAAAATCGGGTCATGGGCTTGGTGGAGTTTGTACGACAACGCGTGAAGTGGCGATTTGCAATTATACTGTACTCTCAGATGAGGTTTTTGTCGTCCCTGATTTAGCAGCTGACAGTCGCTTTAATCAAAACCCTTTAGTCACCGAATCGCCGCATCTGCGTTTTTATGCTGGCGCGCCCATTATCATGAATGAGGACGGTAAAACATACCGTTTGGGCTCTTTATGTTTGATGGATGTACAGCCGCATCATGAGTTTACGGACAAGCACGCCGAGCTATTGGCACAGTTTGCGATGATGGCCGCCGATGCCTTGCAGCTACAAAACCAGCAGCGTCATGCCAAACATGCCAATGAGATGAAGTCTGAGTTTTTGGCCAATATGAGCCATGAAATACGCACGCCGATGAATGGTATTATCGGTATGGTTGAGATGTTAAGCGAGACCGAGCTGAGCGCTGAGCAGCAAGAGTATATTGATAATATCAAAGTCTCAAATGAGCATTTGCTGGCGATTATTAACGGTATTTTGGATTTATCAAAAGTTGAATCGGGCAAGATGACTATCGATTCTATTCCGATGAACTTATCGAGTCTTTGTAATGAAGTGGTGAGTTTGTTTGCGGTCAAAGCTCGTCAGCGTGGCTTGATTCTAGATTACCATTACACCGAGTCATTATCGCCGTATGTCAAAGGCGACCCCGTACGACTTAAGCAAATCATGGTTAATCTGGTCAATAATGCGATCAAATTTACCCGCGAAGGCGGTCGAGTGACGATTGACGTTAAGCACATGGAAAACAATCCTTGTGATGATAGACAGGGCGGTTATAACTCTGGCTGTCATGAAGACAGTTATTTAGGAAGCCAGGTATTAGAAAACCATGTATTAGAAAACCATGAAGAACAGGCTTCTCATTATGATACCGATAGTAGTGGTGTGGTCAATCATCAAGATATGACGCTTTGTATTGAGGTCACAGATACGGGTGTCGGCATTAAACCTGAATCATTGGAAGCGATATTTGACGCTTATGATCAAGCCAATAAATATACGCATCGCCTGTATGGCGGTACGGGACTTGGTTTGTCTGTTTGCAAGTCGTTGGTAGACTTGATGGGCGGCTATATTGAAGTGGACAGCGCCGTCGGTATCGGCACAACCTTTACTGTATTACTGCCGTTACCGACTATCGATGAGGCCCGTTACGAGACATGGCAAGACGAAAATGACTTTACCATGGCAGCGCCAAGTCATGAGCTTGTCGGGCACATTTTGCTAGTCGAAGATGACAGCGTTAATGCCATGATTGCCAAAAAAGCGCTTAATAATAGCGGTCATACGGTCACTCATGTTGGGGATGGGCAACAAGCGATTGAGATTTTTGCTTTAAATCCTGAGCTCTATGATGTCATTTTGATGGACCATCATATGCCCATTATGGATGGCGTACAGGCAACCATTAAACTGCATGAGCTTTATGACCCGCAAGCACTGCCACCTATCATCGCCTTGACCGCTAATGCGATGGATGGCGAGCGCAAAAAGTACCTCGATGTGGGGATGCAGGACTATTGCACCAAACCATTTAAACAAGAGCAACTTAATGCTCTAGTGCAGTACTGGCTGATGCATAAACAGTCGATGGAAGAATAGTGTTTAAGGATAGTGCACTTTAAAAAAGAACGGACGTTAAAGCATTCAGCACTAAAAAAAGCTTAACCACTTATGAGCGGTTAAGCTTTTTTTATTTAATAAAACATGTCAGGCATAAAAACGCTTAGCTAACGCGCGTTTGGTAATCACCGGTACGCGTATCAACACGAACCACTTCACCTTGTTGGACAAATAATGGCACACGTACCACCGCGCCTGTCTCTAGCTTGGCAGGTTTACCGCCGCCGCCTGACGTATCACCGCGGAGACCAGGATCAGTTTCAGTGATTTGCAATTCAACAAAGTTAGGCGGCGTTACAGATAATGGCACACCATTAAATAAGGTAATGGTGCAAAGGGCGTTACTGTTGTCTTTTAGCCATTTTATCGCATCACCAATCGCGGTTTTGTCAGCTTGTAACTGCTCAAAACTTTCAGGGTGCATAAAGTGCCAAAATTCACCATCGTTGTATAGATAGTTCATTTCAGTGTCTAGCACATCAGCCGCTTCCAAGCTCTCGCCTGATTTAAACGTTTGCTCTAATACCTTGCCGCTACGAAGGTTGCGCAGCTTAACGCGGTTAAAAGCTTGGCCTTTACCAGGTTTGACGAACTCGTTTTCAAGAATGGCACAAGGGTTGCCATCAAGCATGACTTTGAGACCAGCTTTAAATTCGTTAGTAGAAAAACTTGCCACGGAAGACTCCTAAGGGTTGTAAGTATTGTCATCACTAATTGGATGTGGGGTTTGGGCCTTGCTGCGCTAAAATCGCTTATGATGCTCAGTGTTTTATGAATAATTCGTACGCTTTGATAGCTTACGCACTAAGAGCGTATAATATCGGCTTTTGGGCACAGGTATAAGGTTGTCATGATAAACCATTTAATCACACAAAAAAACTGGCAAACGCAATTATCCGAAGCGATAACCTCTATTGATGAGCTGCTTGGGCTTTTAAAGCTGGAATCACTGCGCTCAGAGGTCTATATACCTGAGCACTTTCAGCTGCGTGTACCGCGCGCTTTTGTGGCAAAAATGACGGTCGGTGACAGTAATGACCCTCTGCTCAAACAAGTATTGCCCAATAAAAAAGAGCAAATCGCTGTCACCGGTTACGTGGCCGACCCCTTAAGTGAAAATACGCACAATCCGGTGAAAGGCTTATTGCATAAATACCAGTCAAGAGTATTGTTAACGATTACCGGTGCCTGTGCGATTCATTGTCGTTATTGCTTTCGCCAGCATTTTGACTATAGTGCCAATATGCCAACCGCCGATGCCAAACAACACATTATCGACTATATCAGCGCCCATCCTGAAATCAATGAAGTGATTTTAAGCGGTGGCGACCCATTAAATGTCACCAACAGACGCTTATTTGCTTGGTTCGATACCTTAGAGGCGATTCCGCAACTGACCACCATCAGGCTGCATACCCGTTTGCCATTGGTGATTCCAGCGCGCTTAGATGATGCTTTGTTGGATAGATTGTCGCAAAGCCGCTGTCAAATCGTCATGGTGATTCATTGTAACCATGCCAATGAGATTGATACGCTGACCGCTGAGTACTTGCAGCGTGCGCGCGCGGCTGGCGTGACCTTATTAAACCAAGCAGTCTTATTAAAGGATATCAATGACAGCGTGGCGGTACAAACGGCACTCAATCAGCGCTTGTTTGCGGCTGGCGTGCTGCCATATTATCTGCATGTGTTGGATAAAGTGGCAGGCGCGGCTCATTTTGATAGTGATGTGCGCGCTGCCATTGCGCTTTATTGGTCGTTACTCGCCGTATTGCCCGGTTACTTAGTGCCAAAATTGGTTAGAGAGTTGCCAAATAAACCGTTTAAAGTGCCGATTGATATTTACAACGATGCTTAAAATGGGCAATATAGTATATTTTTGTTTTAGTAAACAAAGACCGATTAAAATAGTTTTTAATAAAAGCGCAGCAGCCAGCGCCAAATAAAGAAAAGCCATTAAAAAACAGTACTAAAAAATCGTTAATAGGTCAGGTAATAGTCATGCCTAGGGCTAATGTTGCTGAGGTAAATAAAGCATTAAACCTGCATAGACCTATTGATAACTTGCGTAATTACTAAGGATAGTAATGGTAAATTTATCGACGTTTCAACAGTATTTAAGCATTGATGCGCGCTTATCGCGGACGTTAACGAAATCAATTGATTTAACGAAGTCGTTTAATAAAGATGAGCAGCACTTGCTTAAATGGGCGGCGCTGTTGCCCATGCAAACGGAGGCGCAGCAAACAGAGCAGCTAGAAAAAGTCCTTACAGAGTTGCGCGTGGCAGCTATAGATGATCGGCAACGTCTGACATTACTCAATATTGTGCTGGAGGCAGCTAATAAGCTGATTGCGATGCTGCGCCAACACTATATATATGAGGCAAATGCTTTTAACGACTATCAGCTCGGCTATGTGGTGCAGGTGAAGTCGCTGTATTATTTAATGATTATGGTCTATGACGGTGTTATACAGCGAGAAATCACCTTTTTAAAAGATAAAAAGCTGCAAGCATCAAACGGTCTTTTGCAGCGCTATCTGACCAATGAGAAAGCCTTATCAATCACGTTAGCCATTGCTACTTACCAAACGCTGTTGATGTATCAAAAGCTGTTGTTCGAAGAGGCGCTTTGTTATCAGAAACCTGTGCCATATTTATGGTCTAATATTAATCAGCTCTACTATATGGCGTGCCAACAGCAGACCGTTGATATCGATTTGAGTTCTTATATTATGACCCACTGCGCGGATAATATTCATCAATTATATGGTCAGCTATGCTTGCATAGTTTATTGAACGTACGCGCTATGCGACGCGCCACTGTGCTAATGGTGCAGCGTTTGCTCCTAGAGTGGAGCGAACATCTCATCGCATCTATAGAGCCGCAGACGGAAACAAAGGTGTTCGTCAATCTGCACAGTGACAATCCACCCACCTATTTGACCGCCCATTCTGCCATTAACCCTTATGATGCTCATCATGATTGTGTGTTTATAGAGTTGGCGCCGCTGGTTACCTACCTAAAATCCCGTAGGGACACCCTCATCGAGGAAGGTCGAGAAGGGGTTGAATCATCCTTAATGAATACGGTTGCCATAACCTTGAGCTATCGCTATATTCAGCCGCCATTGACGCTACCGATTAGACAAAGCGCCAAACAACAGGCACATATCATTACAGGGTTTAATGACATTCATTACCACGTTAGTTATGAGCAAAGCTTATCGACTCTCATTGCGGCAAAATATCTGCCTGAGCATCAGCAACCTCGCTATGATACCTTGCCAAAAAAGCTGTCTGCTAATGCCGTTTCTGCTAATACTGTTTCTAATAATACAATGTTAGGGGTAGAAACGTTTGATAGTGACAATGCTTTGTCCGACTTTCGTACCTTGCGCTTGCTGCCAGATTCAGTGGAGCCAGCTATCAGCGTAAGCAGAGCTGGAGAAAATACCCCTAAAGCAAAATATAACAGCAAAAAAGTAAAGGCTATAGTCGAAGTTGCAGAAAATGATACCCTGAACTCTATTGCTCCGCCGCCACTGCGAACGATGAGTCTTTTCTTATTGTGTCGCTCTGAAAATCCAGCTTCGACTGATTGGTCTATAGGCGTGGTACGCTGGCTCAATTTAGATCTAGAAAAACCGGAAATTGATTGGCAAGTACTGGGGCATCAGCTCATTGCTTGTGGTATTCGCCTGCACAATAGGGACAATCGCAGTCGGCATTTTGTGCCCGCGTTTGTCGTTGGTGATGACGAGCAGCTGCAAACGCCTTCTAGCCTAATTATGCCGACGTCTCATTTTCAAGTAGGGGATAGAGTGATGATGCGTATTAATACCAAACAAAAAACATTGCGCTTAGTGCGGCGTTTAATGATGACAGATGAGTTTAGCCAATATGAAGTGGCGCAACTTTAACTGCCTACTTATCAAAGCATAAGATAACTTTGCCATACTCAATGTTTAACGTTTAACGTTGAACGCTTAAACTCTAACATTGTGCTGAGCGCATTTAACTCATCAGATTTAATTCATGAGAAGATGGCATTATGATTGCAGCTTAATAAGAGCGACTTAATAAGAGCGACTTAATCACCGTAATTGAATGAACAACAATTTGATAAACAACACTTAGTGATTGTAACTTAAGCAGCAGTCGGTTAGATTATTGTTTATAATGACAAAACCGCTATTATGATTTAAAAGGCTTCCTATGCGTACTCAGTCCGTCTTAAACCTATTAGTAATCGATGACGACCAGCTTTACGCTGAGCGACTGGTAGCATTGCTAGGGTCATATTATGACAATGTGAACTTAGGTTTATTGGATGATAAAGAAGAGCTGTTAAAGTCGCTACGTCAATCATGGGATGTATTGGTGTTTGGTCAGGCTTATGATATGAGCTTTACTGACGTGGTTGGTGTCGTTCAAGAGCAGAGTATAGACTTGCCAACGATTTGTTTGATGAATAAAGAGGCTGCTGCCAGCACCCAAAACGAAGCCGGCTTGCCGGCTGTGATGAACAGTACGATGGTTAAAGCCATTTGCGTAGAGCAAGAGATGGCAGTCGTCATGGCGATTTGTTTGCAGCATGAGAGTTTACGCTGTCGTCAGCAGCTTAAAACCTTGCGTCATGTCTTGTCTGAAGCAGAACAACGTGCCAACGTCCTGATTAAAAACTCAAAAAGTGCGGTCGCTTATATTGACCAAGGGATTCATATTTTTGCCAATGACCCTTATCTGCAGTTGTTTGGCTTTGAGGCGATGAATGACATTATCGGTATACCTGTGATTGACTTGATTGCAGGCGGTGATAACGTTAAAGCTTTTAAACAGTTCTTACGTCAGTTTGATAAAGGAAGCCGTAAAGACGTTGAGTTTAATTTTGAAAGCAAACGTAAAGATGGCTCTACCTTTGAGGCGAAATTACAGTTGGCCTCGGCAACTTTAGATGGTGAGCCCGTTACCCAAATTATTATTCAGCAAAACAACAGTAATAGCGCTGAAGTTGCGAAGCGTTTGGCTGAGGCTGAGCGTAAAGACAGCCTAACGGGTATTCATAATCGCCGCAGCTTTGAAGAGCAGCTGGCGGCATTATATCAACAAGCAAAACAGGGTGCGTCGACGGCAGGGTTATTCTATATTAAGCTTGATAATGTGGGCAAAATTAGAAGCAGTCTGGGTCTGCAAGGGATAGATGCCACCGTTAAGCAAGTCGCCTATGCTTTAGATAAGCTGGTAACAGATGAGCTCTTAGAAGAAAGCCATGTAAGCCGTTTTAGTGATACGGTCTTTACCATCTTGGTGGAAAATAAAAGCACCGCAGATCTTGAAAAACTGGCTGGGAAAATTGGTTCAACCATCAGTGAGCTGTTTATCGAAGTCGATAAGCGGACGACAAATACCACAGCAAGTATCGCTATCGTTAAGATAGAAAAAAACACTCCTGAACCGAGAGTGTTACTCGAGCGGGCGATGGATGCGATCAATCAAATTCTGATTGAAACCTCCAATCATGGCGGCAGATATCATCTATATGACGCCAGTGAACATGCCAATAGTGATGATCATGCGCTGGCCGAATCTTTGGTCGATGCGATTGCCAATAATCGCTTTGAGCTGTTGTTTCAGCCGATATATGACATTAATCATGATCGCAGTGATTTCTTTGAGGTATACCTGCGCTTGCCACTGGCGGATGCGGACAATACGATATTGACGCCTGACCAGTTTATGGCAGTGGCCAAAGCGCATAATTTACTTGAAAAAATAGACCGCTGGATACTCATCAATGCCTGTAAAAAAATCAATGACGTGCGTAAATCCCATCCAGAAGCGCGCTTACTGGTACAACTGACCAACGCCTCTTTGATAGATAAAAAGCTGCCAAGTGTGGCCAGTCAATTAATCAATGCGGTGGGCGGTAAGGCGGGTGCATTAACCTTACAGTTTAATGAAAACGATATTGCTGACCATTTAACCGTCTCTAAATCTCAGTTTACCGCCCTTAATCAAGTAAATTGCCAGTTATGTATCAATAATTTTGGCTCGTCTGCTAAGGCTGTTGAGGTTGCCAATTTCGTGCAACCTGATATGGTGCGTCTAGCCCGTAGTTACATGGAAGGGATAGATACCCCTGAAAATCTAGAGACGGTTAAATCGCTTATCGTCCGCACCAATGAGATTGGCGTCGATGTCTTGATGCCCTATATCGAAGATGCTGCGACCATGTCGGTTGCTTGGAGCGTGGGCGCGCGTTATTTGCAGGGTTTTTATTTAGAGGCGCCTAGCAATAGCATAAAAGTGGCTAGCGAGAGTTAAGCTATTATTTAAGCCTAAATCACAGTATAAATCCAAGCCTAAACCTAATACGGGAAAAATTTCAGACAACTGGGCTTTAACTGGCAACTAAGTTTTAAAAGGCGAATTGGATTTTAACTAAAGGCGAGCCAAACAACTTTTATGTTAGCAAAATCAGCAATTATTCATTTTTAGCAGTTACCCCTATATTTCCTACGCAGTGCTATGTAGGTTCATCACTCTTTGCCTTGTATAATGGTCGAGGTAGACGCATACATAGCCAATGCCCCTCAATTAAAGATTTCTACAACATGTCTATACTCAAAAAATATCAATTAAGCGGTATGTTTGCCGCTGTTTTATTGCTCAGCGCTTGTGAGAAAACGCCGCCTGACTATCGCGATCCTGTAACGTTGCCACTTTATACCGAGGGCGACGCCGATAATGGTGCGCTTATATATCAAGATGCTTGCGGTCAATGTCATCAGCTAAATCCTGGACTCAATAAAAAAGGTCCGCAGTTGATGAATGTTTATGGTGCCAAAGCGGCCGAGCTTGCAGATTATACTTATAGTGAAGGGCTTAAGGCATCAGGTTGGGTATGGAATGCTGAAACGCTAGATACTTATATCGCTGATGCAGAAAAAGCCATGCCAGATTCGAAAATGCTCTCGGATCCGATGCCAGATGCTCAGGAGCGTACCGATGTGATTGCTTATTTATCAACGCTTCGTGCACCGGTGCCAACCGCTGATGATATAAAGTAACGCCCGATTTAACCTGACTATTTGACATGGCTATTTAACCTGACTATTTCACATGGCTATTTAAAATAATCATCACCATAAAAAATGAGCTAAGAATTGATAATGAACCCTGCCGCCAATGACTATCCCCGCAACCAGCAAAAAATTGCTCAGCTAATGACGCAGTTAAATCAAATCGTGCTAGATAAACCGCAGGCCATCAAGTTGGCGCTGAGCGGCATACTGGCAGGTGGGCATCTATTGTTGCAAGATTTGCCCGGCATGGGTAAGACGACGTTGGCGCAAGGCTTGGCGCAATTACTCGGTCTGAGCTTTAGCCGCGTGCAGTTTACCAATGACATGCTGCCGGCCGATATTTTGGGCATGAGTATCTATGACCAAAGCAAACAGCAGTTCGAATTTCGTCCCGGGCCTATCTTTACTCAGTTGTTGCTGGCTGATGAAATCAATCGCTCTAGTCCCAAGACCCAAAGTGCATTACTAGAAGCGATGGAAGAGCGGCAAGTAACCCAAGATGGGCAGACTTATGCTTTGCCGCAGCCGTTTTTTGTGATTGCCACCCAAAACCCATTGCAGCAAGCGGGCGTTTATCCACTGCCTGAATCGCAGCTAGATCGGTTTTTATTGTGCTTGTCGCTAGGATATCCATCACCTGCCGCGGAGCGCGAGCTTCTAAAAGGTCAAGACCGCCGCGAGCTATTAAAAGAGTTGCCCGCAGTGCTTGATACGCAGGCTGTATTATTAGCCCAACAAGGCGTCAAGCAGGTGTATGTCGCGGATGTGGTTTTAGATTATCTGCAAAGACTGGTCGCCAAAACACGTGCAAGCTCTGAGTATCACGGTCTTTCACCGCGTGGCGTGCTGTCGCTACAGCGTGCTGCACAGGCTTATGCTTATGTGTCAGGGCATATGGAGGTCACGCCTGAAGATATCCAAGCCGTGTTTGCTGCCGTCACCGATCATCGCCTCGGTCAGCGTTTTGTACCCGCGCATGTGACTGGTGGGCAAGCGACTCAGACCATTGCCCAACGCATTTTGGCAGAAGTGGCTGTTATTGTTTGACCATTTTTTTGCTCATAATAGATTCACTTCCAAAGCTGCTCGTTTATTAGCGATAAGACTATTAATTTTAAGAATAGGGTAGTCATGAGCCTTTTGCCAAAAGCCTTTACCGTACCAGCTACTTCCGCATTACGCCGTTGGTTTGCCGCGCGGGCACCAAAAAGCGATAGCGCCACGCTCAATTTGCGTAATGTCTATATCTTTTTTAGCCGCGAAGGGCTGCTATATGCGGTGTTATTAATCATCACCTTTATTGCTGGTATCAACTATGGCAATAACTTGGTGTTGGGTCTGTGTTTTTATCTGGTCAGCGTTTGGCTTATCAGCTTTCATGTGACCTTTGCCCATATCTCAGGTCTTAAAGTACAGTTAATAGAAGTGACCATGGCAGAAGCAGGTGCGCCTGTCTGGGTGACCTTGCAGCTGATTAGTGAGAGCCGCCAACCAAGACGGCAGCTATTATTTAGCTTTGAGCAGACTGACGGTAAGGTTAATAGCAAGGCTAATAATAAGACAGATAAAAAAGCCAGTAAAAAAATCAAAAATAGCGCTAGTACCCAAGAGTCGATATTGGTGACACGACTGCAAGGCGAGCAAGTGATTCGTTTGCCTGTACAAACGCACAGTCGTGGGCAGCTGACATTACCAAGATTAATCATCAAAACCGTTTATCCGTTAGGTATTATGCGCGCATGGTCCTATGTTTATTTTGCCCGTAGCGCTTGGGTGTATCCAAAACCTGAAGTCTTTGATTGGCAAGCACAGTATGCCGTTGCCAGTCAGGAGGATTTGCCAACGGGTGGACAGACTAGGCAAGGTCAGGACGATTTTGAGCGGCTAGATAACTATATCGAAGGTGAGTCGCTAGCAAGGGTTTCTTGGGGTCACGTGGCGCGCGGTCAGGGAATGTTTACCAAGCATTTTGCTGATCCAGTCGGTCATGAGCAAACGTTGGATTATGCTGATATGCCAGCGGCGCATCATGAACAAAAACTCGCACAACTGGCTTATGGCGTAGTGACATTAGGTGAGTTGGGTGTGCCATTTAACATGCGTTTAGCCGGCGATATGCCCTTTAATGAGCATTCTGCTGCAACGATGGGTGACGGTAATGGCTTTGCGCAAGCGTGCTTGCTAAGGTTGGCAAAAGCGCCATGACTAATATGACCAATTCTAAAAGATTTTTTTCAAAAAAAGTAATCGATGCCTCTATTGGCTCTGATAAGTCAGACTTTATAGACTCCGCGAGCTTTGCGCAGTTGGCTTTGGGTCAAAATATCAATGCTCATACCTATGCTCATGCTATGCAGGGCAGCAATGCTAAATGGACTCGCAAGCTACTCGCCTTACCAGCCTATTATTGGGTGTTAATTGCTCAAGTTGTCATTATCTTACCGCATGCAGCGCATTTGCCGTTATGGCTAATGGGTTTTGCGGTGGTCAGTATCATTGCTCAGCTGCCGCGTGTAAAAGAGCGATTTAAAAAATTAGCGCATCTAAAACGTGTTTATCAAAGCATGCAAATGCTCGGCTTCTTATTGGGGCTTACAGGTCTATGGCTGACTTATAATACCGCTTTCGGCCTCGATATGGGCGTAGCGTTTTTAGTGCTATGTCTCATCAGTAAGCTGTGGGAGTTGTATAAGCGCCGTGATGCTTATGTGGTATTGAATCTTTCACTATTTGTCCTTGCCGCGCTGTTTTTGATGGATCAAGGTCTTGTGACGACGTTAGAAGTAATCGTCGGGGCGGTCATTGTGTTGTTGGCATTTATTGCTTTAAATGACGATGGCAATACTAACGGCGATGGTCGCTTGCGTACTTTAGGTGTATTAGGTCTTGGGGCATTGCCGTTATTGGTCGTGCTATTTTTATTCTTTCCGCGCTTGCCACCGCTATGGTCCGTGCAGCTCTCAGGTCAGCAAGCGACCACGGGTGTCTCTGATAGCATGTCACCCGGTGATTTTGCCAATTTAGGACAATCGACCGAGCTTGCGTTTCGGGTAGAGTTTGTAGATAACCGCCCACCACAGCAGCAGCTCTATTGGCGTGGTTTGGTCTTTAGCGACTTTGATGGAGTCACTTGGCGTCCTAGCCCTCAGCAACGACAATGGCAGCCTGCACCGCAAACACCTGCTTGGATTGAGAATGCCTTTGCAACTATCCCTGATGAAGCGAAAGTGGCGCCGACCAACTATGAGATTATCCTAGAGCCAACGCAGCAAAACTGGCTGTTTGGACTTGATTATCCTTTTGCTCAGCGCCAAGACGTCAGTATAACCTCAGACTTTACCTTATTAAAAGACCAGCCGGTTACCCAACAGCTGCGCTACGAGGTATTTCAGTTTGCACCGATGCGTATCGATCCGATTCTCTCTGATGAGTCGCGCCGTCTAAATCTTACACTGCCAGCTGACGGTAATCCGAAAGCGCGAACATTGGCGCAGCAGCTTTTTATTCAATCAGACTCAGACCCAGTACGCTATATGCAAGCACTTGAGCGCTGGATTAACCAAACGGACTTTCGTTATACACTGTCTCCGCCACGACTGAATAATAACCGTATTGATGAGTTTTTATTTGAGACCAAAGCGGGGTTTTGTGAGCACTATTCTTCCAGCTTCACCTTTATGATGCGCGCCGCTGGCATTCCAGCACGCGTCGTGGCGGGGTATCAAGGTGGCGAGCTGAGCCGCGGTGGTAATGTTTGGGAAGTACGGCAAAAGGATGCACACGCTTGGACGGAGGTTTGGCTTGACGGTCAAGGTTGGGTACGTGTCGACCCAACGGCTTTTGTAGCGCCTGAGCGTGTCGAGCAGGGGATGGATGCGCTGACACAGGCACAAGGGGCAGCAATGTTCGGTGATGGCACTAGTGCGCAAATCAGCTATCAGCAGTATCAAATGCTACAAACCTTGCGCCGTCTATCCGACCAAGCGAGCTACTATTGGCAAAAAGATGTCGTTGGTTACGATCAGGACAAGCAAGCTGACTCGCTACTCAAATGGTTTAACATCCGTTCAATCCTGCAGCAAATTATTTGGCTAGCGGCGAGTGCTATTACTGTCATGGTGATTTTGGTCTTTGTCATTTGGCAACGTCGCCGTAAACGTTGGCATCCAGCAGACCTGCCACTTGCACAGTTATCAAAACGTATTGGTAAAAGTGATAAAGCGCTTACTCGTAAAGAGAGCGAAGGGCAGCTTGCTTGGCTTGAGCGCTTGGCAATAGCGGTTGATGACCGAGAAAATGATTCAAATACTGATATCGACGCTGATACTAATACTGATACCAATGCTAAAAGTAGTAATAAGAGCAGTAAAGTTAGCAAGCTAACAGATAGTGGGCATTCAGAAATCGTGCAAGCAAAAATCATGCAGATGAGGCAGGACTATCGTCAACTGCGTTATGGACGTCTAAGCAGCCTTGAAACCAATGATAGCGAATACCAAACCGTACTGAAACAGCTTAAGAAAGATGCACGTGAATTGTTCTAATGGCTGTTTTGTGAAAGCGTTGTTTAGCACATGATAAAATAGCTAATGATAATAAAGGAGGCGACTCTATGGCGATATACGTCGATTTTATGCAGATAGAATTTAAAGGCTATAAGTGGTGCCATATGCTGGCAGATACCCTGCAAGAGTTGCATGATTTTGCAGCGCTGATTGAAGTGGATAAGCGTTTATTCCATCGTCATGCCAGTTATCCGCACTATGATGTGACGGTGCAAATGCGAGAGATAGCGATTGAATATGGTGCTATTCCTGCTGGTCGAAAAAAGATTATCGAATGTGCGAAGAAGTTAAAAATAGAGTTACATAAGCAAATAGCACAGTCTGAGGATTACTAATAAGTGAATCTTCTAGAGGTACAGAAAAGGTGGGAGTGCTTTTGCATCCCACCTTTTTTTGTTCAGGTTTTCATTTATAGCTTATTTTGCAATAGCTGCTTTACTAACGCCATCAAGGGCTGTTGCGATGTTATCAATAGCAGTATCACAACCTTTTATATTATGGCGCTCTTTGAGATATTCAGGATTGTTGTACGACAACCAGACCTTTTTATCGGCATCTTCATTGATGAGGATTTTTTGCGGTAAGTCAATGGCGACGCTTTGCTCGCAATTCATCAATGGCGTACCTGCTTTTGGATTACCAAACATAATGACTTGCGTCGGTCTTAATGTTAAATCAACACCTTGCGCATTTTTCTGATGATCGACGCGCGCAAATACTTTCATACCTTTGCTTTCGATAATCGCTGCTAGCTTATCCGCAGTATCTTGCACGGAGTGATTACTTTGCATCGTCACCAAACCCTTTTCAGCATTGATAGCAGTCATCGTTTTTGGCGTTGACTGCACCTTATCTGGCGCGTTTAAAATATTTTCAACACTGGCGCAAGAGGATACGGCCAAAGCTAACGCCGCAATAGAGATGATTTTAAGCATAAAAAGTCCTTTTTTATGGTGGTTGTTTATTCAGTAAGTGATGGTTAGCAACATCGAATATTCATTGTGAACCATAACACTGTGCTTCATAACACTGTGCTTCATAACACTGTGCTTCATAACACTGTGCTTCATAACACTGTGCTTCATAGCATTGTGCGTAATAAACCGTACATAGTAAAGCCTGCCATTGCAACACAGCTTAAAGAGCGATTAAACCAAAACTAATTACACAGCCAAACGCTCTGCCAGATAATCTACCAGTAATCGAATCTTTGGCGATAAATGACGATTATGCGGATAAATAGCCCAGATGCTTTCTTCAGGCTCTCTATAGTTATCCAATAAGCTGACCAGCGCACCTGATGCTAAGTACTGTTGCACATAATAATCAGGTAGCTGCACGATACCCAGCCCTTTTAACGCCGCATCGACTAGACTGTGACCGCTGTTATATTGCACCGTGCCAGACACGCGCAGGTTTTTTTCTTTATCAGCGTTTTTTTCAGAATCTATTTCTTTAAAATCTATAAAGTGCCAATAGTCACGCGTGCCAAGTAAACAGTTATGTTGGCTTAGCTCGGACAAAACATGAGGCGTGCCGTATTTTTCAAGATAAGCGGGCGCAGCACAAACGAAGTTGGTACGACGGCTGAGTTTTTTTGCCATCATCGTCGAATCGCTTAATTTGCCAATGCGAATCGCTAAATCATAGCCGCCATCAATTAGATCGATTTTTTGATTGCTCAAAAAAGCCGTCACTTCGATATCACTATATTGCACCATGAAATCATTGATTAGTGGTAACAGTTGCTGCTCGCCATAAGTGACAGGGGCGGTCAGTTTAATCCTGCCTTGCGGCTTTGATTGTAAGTTACTCACCGCTTGCTCAGCAGCATCCAAGCCATCGAGCACACCGCGGCAGTGCTGATAAAACACGCGGCCTTCTTCTGTCAGTGATACCTTGCGCGTCGTGCGATATAGCAATTTAATATTTAGTCGTTTTTCTAAAGCGCTTATCTGCCGACTGACTTGCGCGGTAGAAATGCCCAATTCTTTTGCGGCACGCGTAAAGCTCTCGTGCTCTGCTACATAGACAAACTCGCTAATACCATCCCAGCGCATGATTATTACCACTATGTAAAAGATATTTGCAAATATAGCACATTGTTATCATTTCAGAAACGACTATAATGGTCAGTATAAAATCAAACTTTTTACAGACCTCAACAATGGTGGCTTGCCTCTACTCAATAAGCACTATAAGCTAAATTGGTCTGCGTGTAATCAATGATAAAATTAATTAAAAGAGAGAATATTATGTCAGATAAATTTATTAAATCTAAAGCCGCCATTGCTTGGGGGCCAAATGAGCCACTATCTATCGAAGAAGTGGATGTGATGCTGCCACGCAAAGGTGAAGTGCTGATAAAAATCGTTGCTAGTGGCGTTTGTCATACCGATGCCTTTACGCTATCTGGTGAAGACCCAGAAGGCGTATTCCCGGCTATCCTAGGTCATGAAGGTGGCGGTATCGTTGAGCAAATTGGCGAAGGCGTAACCAGCGTCCAAGTCGGCGATCATGTTATTCCTTTATACACCGCAGAATGTGGCGTCTGTAAAATGTGTACTTCAGGTAAAACCAACCTGTGTTCAGCGGTACGCGAAACCCAAGGTAAAGGCTTAATGCCAGACGGCACCACGCGCTTTTATAAAGATGGTCAGCCTATTTATCATTATATGGGCTGTTCAACCTTCTCTGAATATACGGTGTTGCCAGAGATCTCGTTAGCAAAAGTGAACAAAGAAGCACCACTAGAAGAAGTCTGCCTACTTGGTTGTGGCGTCACAACTGGTATGGGTGCGGTCATGAACACCGCAAAAGTCGAAGAGGGCGCGACCGTTGCTATCTTTGGTCTAGGCGGTATTGGACTATCGGCGGTTATCGGTGCACAAATGGCAAAGGCCAGCCGTATTATTGCCATTGATATCAACGAAAGTAAGTTTGAGCTTGCCAAAAAATTGGGCGCAACAGATTGTATTAATCCAAAAGATTATGACAAACCAATCCAAGACGTTATTGTTGAATTAACCGATGGCGGCGTTGATTATTCGTTTGAATGTATCGGTAATGTCGATGTCATGCGTTCAGCACTTGAGTGCTGCCATAAAGGTTGGGGCGAATCGGTTATCATCGGTGTTGCTGGTGCTGGCCAAGAGATATCAACCCGTCCATTCCAGCTAGTGACTGGTCGCGTCTGGCGCGGTTCAGCATTTGGCGGCGTAAAAGGTCGCAGCGAGTTGCCCGGCTACGTTGAGCGTTATTTAGCAGGTGAGATTCCATTACAAGATTTCATCACCCATACCATGCCATTAGAAGATATCAATGAAGCCTTTGATTTGATGCATAAAGGTGAGAGTATCCGCACGGTTATTCATTTTTAAGCATCATTATTAATTATAGGGATTGTAAATTTAGCCTTTTAAAATAATAGTGTTATAAAATAAAAATGCCGCTCTTATTATGGGGCGGCATTTTTATGTTTATCGTTTAGTCTTTTTTAAAGCTATGCATATCTTCTAGCACTGCCGTGAATCTATCGTATAGCCAAGGTTCAATATCATCAATCACTTGACTATATAAATGTGGACCTATGGTTTCGATAATAAAGTCTAATAAAAACTTAGCGGGCAGATTACCAATATCGACATCAAACTCTGCGTTCATATAATCTCTCAGCTTATCCAAAACGATTTCTTCTGCTTCATCTGATAAGGTAATCAGTTTGTCTTTGCTCATATAAAACTATTCCTAAGAGACATGCCAATAACGATGTCCAATGTTTAAATGTTTACTGAAATTTCAATGACAGCTAAATGTTAAATAACCATTAAATTAAGCAGTGCTCCTTTATTACCTACTCTTGCATAGTGGCCAATTGCTCTAAAATATTGACGTAATTTTCCACGCCCTGCGCGCCGCTGACCAAATGTCGCTCGTTAAAAATCATCGCCGGTACACTTTGAATGCCTTGCTGTTGCCAATGCTGCTCTTCTGCGCGCACCTCTTTAGCAAAACGCTGCTCTTCTAATACCGCGAGCGCCTCGCTACGATCAAGTCCTACTTCCGCGGCAATATCAGCAAGCACTGCATTATCAGAAATATTGCGACCCTTGGTAAAGTGGGCGCTGAATAACGCCTGCTTTAAATCATGCATCGGCTTTTGCCCTTGCTGACCTGCCCAGTACAGCAGCTGATGCAGATTAAAAGTATTGTGCATGCGGGTATCGTCATTGAAATTAAACTCAAACCCGACTTCGGAGCCTGCCTCAGTCATTCTAATGCGGCTAGCGTCCGACTCTTCCTTGCTTGAGCCATATTTCTCCATGATATGCTCGCGCAAGTTTTGTCCTTCGCTTGGCATATTGCTGTTTAGCTCAAACGGATGCCAATGTATTTCATGTTCGGTATTGGTTTGCTTAAGCGCCTCAGCCAATTGACGGTAGCCGATAATACACCAAGGGCAGACCACGTCTGAGACGATATCGATGCGGAGTGGCTGGTTTGATAATGTCTGCTTTGAATTTTCCATAACTTTCTGCCTATTTTATTGTTGATGTTTTATTTGTTTATAAAGGGTTTTTATAAGGAGGCTTATAAATAATTGGGATAAATAATTGAGAATATCTGCTGTGCCAAATTATCGTAGCCTGTCCTAATACCTAATCAATGTGGATAGCGAGTAGAGGTTATATTAACCCAAAGAAGTCAGATAGTTTGACTAAAACACACAACCCATACACTCAAGAATTTAGCGCAAAACCATCATAAGAGATATTGGTTATCAGTATAAAGTTTCTGAGATACCTGATATTGCTAACTGATTAGCGCTAAGCAGACTACTATTGTTAGCCAAGAAAATGCCGATAGTTATCAATCAATAACTCAGTTATGATATTGATAAGCCCGAATAGCCTATTTACGCTCAAAATCGTGGCTGGCTTGATTAATAATGAAAGCACTATCAAGCTTATACCTATTAATAAATACGAATGATGACCAATTAAAACCAAGGATGGATCAATGACTATTGCCTGCTTTAAGCCAAAATGGATGGATGAAGAGATTGAAATGCTGCATGAGAGTGCGCTTAAAGTCTTTAGAGATTGGGAAGCGCATGATGAAAAATGGCGTGAAAATGGCATGCTCGATCGTGAGGCTTGGCTAGAAGCTGGCGAGATGGGGTTTTTATGTGCTTCAATGCCAGAAGAATACGGCGGCGCCGGTGGTGATTTTCGCCATGAAGCGGCGCTGATTTATGCACAATCTGAAGCCAACCAAGCAGGTTTTGGTGGCTTTTTACATTCAGGGATTGTCGCGCCTTATATTTTGCATCATGGTACTGAAGCGCAAAAACAGGCATGGTTACCCAAAATGGCAACCGGCGAGTTAATCGGTGCGATTGCTATGACTGAGCCGGGCACAGGCTCAGATTTGCAAAACATCAAAACCTATGCAGTCAAAGACGGCGATGATTATATTATCAACGGCTCAAAGACCTTTATTACCAATGGTCAACTGGGTAATTTAATCATCGTTGCCTGTAAAACTGACCGCTCCCTTGGCGCTAAAGGCGTTTCCTTAATCGTGGTCGAAACCGACAATGCGCCGGGGTTTGAGCGCGGTAAAAAGCTTAAAAAACTTGGCATGGCATCCCAAGATACTTCTGAGTTGTTTTTTAATAATATGCGCGTGCCGCAAGCCAATTTATTGGGTACGGTTGAAGGCTTAGGCTTTGCACAATTGATGCAAGAGCTACCGCAAGAGCGTTTGATTGTGGCATTGGCTGCAATTGGGGCGATGAAACTGGCATTGGATTTGACCATTGATTACACCAAAGAGCGCACCGCTTTTGGCAAGCCTGTTTGGAGCTTTCAAAATACCCGCTTTAAATTGGCCGAATGTAACAGCCATTACATTGCCTCGAGCGCCCTGTGCGATGCCGCTATCGAAGCATTAGTAGAGAATAAACTAACGGTACAGCATGCTGCTTTAATCAAATATTGGGTAACCGAAAAACAATGTATCGTCATGGATGAGTGCGTACAGTTATTTGGCGGTTATGGCTATATGATGGAATATCCGATTGCGCGCTTATATGCCGATGCGCGCGTGCAAAAAATCTACGGCGGCACCAATGAGATTATGAAAGAGCTGGCGTCACGCTTTATGTAATTTTTCATTTAAACCAATCTTTAAAACTACAGGTTTTTAAAACTACAAGCTTCTAAGATTACAGGCTTCTAAGATTACACGCTTCTAAGATTACACGCTTCTAAGATTACACGCTTCTAAGATTATAAATTTTTAAGACTATAAGGACATAGCATGATTCAGACGGCTTATATTTATGACGCCATTCGCACCCCGCGTGGCAAAGGCAAAGCGGGCGGCAGCTTAAACCAAGTAACGCCTATTTGGCTGGTTCGCACCTTACTTAATGCCATGCAGCAGCGCAACGATTTAGATACCAGCTTGGTTGATGATGTGGTGCTCGGCTGCGTGACGCCAGTCGGCGAACAAGGCGCAGACATTGCCCGTATTGCGGTCATTGATGCAGGCTGGCATGAAAGCGTCGCTGGGGTAACTTTATCGCGTTTTTGTGCCTCAGGGCTTGAGTCCATTAATTTAGCAGCCAGTAAAATTATGTCGGGGATGGAGGATATGGTGGTAGCAGGCGGCGTTGAATCGATGAGCCGCGTACCGATGGGCTCAGATGGCGGTGCGTGGGCAACCGATCCGCGCGTGAATGCAGCTACGGGCTTTGCGCCGCAAGGGGTGGGTGCCGATACCATTGCAACGCTTGAAGGCTTTAGTCGTACGGATGTCGATGCTTTTGCCACCGAGTCACATCAGCGTGCTGCTAACGCATGGGCTGCTGGCTACTATGATAACGCGGTAGTGCCTGTGCATGATTTAAATGGTCGTTTGCTACTCGATAAAGACGAGACCATTCGTCCTAACACCACGGTTGAAACGTTAGCAGGATTAAAACCGTCTTTTGCCAAGCTTGGCGTGATGGGCTTTGATAGTGTTTTGCTAGATAAATATACCAGTATTGAGCGTATCAATCATGTCCATCATGCGGGTAACTCCTCCGGTATCGTTGATGGCGCGGCGCTTTGTTTATTGGGTAGTGAAGCAGCGGGTAAAAAAGCAGGTTTGCGTCCGCGGGCGAAAGTCATTATGGCGTCAGTCATCGGTTCTGAGCCGTCTATTATGCTGACTGGTCCAACGCCTGCTTGCCAAAAAGCGCTGAAAAAAGCCGGTATGACCGCCGCTGATATTGACCTATGGGAGATTAACGAAGCCTTTGCGGCGATACCGATGAAAACAGCAAAAGACTTAGGCGTTTCACTCGATAAAGTCAACGTCAACGGTGGCGCGATTGCCATGGGTCATCCACTGGGTGCAACGGGTGCGATGCTGCTCACTACTGTCCTTGAGGAGCTTGAGCGTCGTAACCTAAAAACCGCTATGATTAGCTTATGCGTTGGTGGCGGTATGGGCATCGCGACCATCATTGAGCGTGTATAAGTTATCGTTAATAATAGTGGTTAAATAAGACATTTGAATGTAAAAAAGGAAGAGTAATGAGCATGGACTGCACCCAAATAATTAATGAGCTGGCAAACTTTTCAGCTAAACGTGATGATGAAGGTATTGTGACCGTCACTATTGATCAAGCTGATCGAAAGATGAATGTGATTGATGATCATTTCAATCACTCTTTTGCAGCTTTAAGCGACGCTTTTATCAATGATGAATCCGCTAAAGGCTTAATTATCACCTCAGGTAAAGACAGTTTTATTGCGGGCGCTGATATCGATCAGCTGGCCAATATTCAAACCCATGAGCAAGCTTTTGAGCTGGTTGAGAACCTCAAATCAAGCATGCGTCAACTTGAGAAATGCGCTAAACCTGTCGTTGCTGCGATGACTGGCACTGCGCTTGGCGGTGGCCTTGAGGTAGCGTTAGGCTGTCATTATCGACTCGCTATCGATGAGCCTACCGCCAAGTTTGGTCTGCCTGAAGTAAAGCTAGGTTTATTACCGGGCGGCGGTGGGACTCAGCGCTTGATGCGCCTCATCGGTATGCAAAAGTCGCTTGAAATGATGACCCAAGGTCAGATAGTCAGTGCAAGCCGGGCAAAGGAGCTGGGCTTTATCGATGCCCTCGCGAGTGATAAAGCTGAGATGCTCAGCCAAGCAAAAGCATGGATTAACGCCAATCCTAACGCGCAGCAGCCATGGGATATCAAGAGTTTTAAAATTCCAGGTGGCAATGCCAATCAACCAAAAAACGCGCAAATGCTCTCTATTGCCCCAGCGCTAGCCTATCAAAAATCACATGGCAATTATCCAGCGATTATTCATATTATGTCTTGCGTCTTTGAAGGCAGCTTGCTCGATATCGATGCTGGACTTGAAGTGGAATCCAATTACTTCGTCGCTTGTGTGCTGTCGCCTGAATCGAATAATATGATTACCTCGATGTGGACGCAGCTTAATCAAATTAAAAAAGGTCAGTCACGTCCTAAAGGTTTTGAGCGTCAAACAGTAAATAAGGTTGCGGTACTTGGTGCCGGCATGATGGGCGCGGGGATTGCGTATGTTGCTGCCAAAGCTGGCATCGATGTGATGCTATTAGATACCAGTATTGAGAACGCCAATCAAGGCAAACAGTATTCAGAAAAGCTATTGGATAAAGCCATTAGTCGCGGTCGCTCAAACGCTACCAAAAAAGCAGCGTTATTAAGTAAAATCCAAACCACGACATCTTATAACGATATTGCAGGTTGTGATTTGGTCATCGAAGCGGTGTTTGAAAATCGTGATATTAAAGCCAAGTGCACCGAGCAGGCCGAAGCCATTATTCCTGAATCAGCCGTCTATGCGTCTAATACCTCAACCATTCCTATCACCAGCTTAGCAGTAGCAAGTAAACGTCCGACGCAATTTATCGGGCTGCACTTTTTCTCACCCGTCGATAAGATGCCCTTGGTTGAAATTATCATGGGCGCGCAGACCGATAATGCCACTTTAGCCAAAGCCTTTGATTTTGTGCTACAAATTGGCAAGACGCCTATCGTTGTCAATGACAGCCGCGGTTTTTATACTTCGCGTGTGTTTGGTACTTATGTGTCAGAGGGCATCGCGATGTTAGGCGAGGGCGTGCATCCGCGCCGTATCGAGGTCGCAGGTCTTAAAGCTGGCATGCCGATGCCGCCACTGGCGCTGGAGGACGAAGTCTCGCTTGATTTATCGATGTTGATTATGGCGCAGTCCAAAAAAGATACCCTTGCTGAGGGTAAAGACTGGGTCAGTCACCCTGCAGAAGCGGTGCTTACTACGCTGGTAAAAGACCATGAGCGCTTAGGTAAAAAAGTCGGTAAAGGTTTTTATAATTATGCACAAAATGCTGAGGGTCAAAATGATAAACAGCTATGGCCCGCGCTGACTGAGCTATATCCGCCACTTGCTGAGCAGCCTGACATGCAAGAGCTGATTGATCGTCTACTTTATATCCAAGCCAATGAGTCAGCGCGCTGCTATGAAAAAGGGATTTTGCGTTCTGTCGCTGAAGGCAACGTAGGCTCTATCTTTGGTTGGGGTTTTGCGCCGCATCAAGGCGGCACCTTACAGTTTATCAATGCCACAGGTATAGATCGTTTTGTTGCGCGTAGTCGCAAACTTGCCGCAAAATATGGCGCACGTTTTGAGCCTGCCCAGATTTTGGTTGAGATGGCTAATAAAGGCGAGGTGTTTGCAGATGGTTAATAGCGATTCAATACCGAGCTCTTCAGTACCCAGTAATTCAACGCCCAGATCTTCGATTAACAATCATTCAATGACAGATATGATGGCTGATTGCTTACACGGTTTAAAGGTAGTCGATTTGACGCGTAATCTACCCGGTCCATTTGCCACCAGATTACTTGCTGATTTGGGAGCAGAGATTGTCAAAATCGAACCAGAAAACGGTGACCCAGGACGGGCGTTTGGTGAATTGTTTAAAGCTTTAAACCATGGGAAGCACTGCGAAAAAATCGATTTTCGCAGTGCAGCAGGGATTGAAACTATCAAAGCCCATATCAAGGATGCCGATGTCATGCTTGATAGCTTTCGTCCTGAAGTGCTGCTAGGTATGGGTTTAGATGCTGCCACTTTACATGCCATTAACCCAAAGCTCGTCATGGTATCTATCACTGGTTACGGGATTACTGATGCTCTTGATGAAGCGGCTGAATCTTGGACGGCCAAAGCGGGTCACGATATCAATTTTATGGCGATGAGTGGGACTTTGGCACAATTAAAGACCGCTATAGGCGAGCAAGCCATGCCCAATATGCAGTTTGCCGACTTGGCTGGTGGCAGTGATACTGCCGTCATTGCCTTGTTGGCCGCGGTATTTGCTGCCAAAAACACGGGGCGCGGGCGCCATATCGCCGTTAGTATGACGCACAGCTTATATCATCACTTAGTAATGCCAAAAGCAACTGCCGATATGATGGAAAACATAAATGGACAACGCCCAGAGCCTCAGAATGATTTTTTAGGCGGCGTGTTACCTTGCTATCGGTTGTATCAAACCAAAGACGGTCGCCATATGGCAGTCGGCTCGTTAGAGCTAAAGTTTTGGCAGTTATTATGTGCGACATTAGAGTTAACTGAATATAGTAATGCGCATTGGCAGCGCGGCTTTATGCCAAATACCGCTGAAAGTAAAAAAGCCGAGCAAGCCATGATAGAAAGGTTTGCCAGTCAAACACTAGCGCATTGGCAAGAAATATTTAGCGCCGTTGATGCTTGCGTGACGCCCGTTCTCACGCTTGCAGAAGCGCAAGGCCATCCGCTCTTTGCCCATCAGGATAAGTATCAAGCAACGGCGGGCTGGCAAGTGCTTGCGATGGCATGATTTATCATTAGGTAGCTGAAAGATAAGACTTAGGGGTGTGAGTAAAATAGCGATTAGCAGGCTTATGATGACAATGCAATGTTCACGCTTAGATAGTAACAGGACTACTTGAATCTATTACGACCGTCATACAAGAGTGTAAATGCTCTGCGATATAATTTAATTTTTATTAAATAGGAGGAGAGTCTTATGAGTCGTACATTATGGCTGGTGGTTGGTATCATTAGTATTCTTGGCGGTATCTTTGCATTTTTTAATCCTCTTAGCGCCAGTTTCGCTGCTGAACAACTGGCTGGATTCGTCTTTCTTCTTGTCGGTATCTTACAGTTTATTGCCCTGTTCCGTGCTTATACCACGACGGGTAAAGTGCTAGCGGCCATTGGCGGTGTGCTTGGCATATTTATCGGTATTGAGCTGCTACAAAACCCGCTACAAGGCATCTTAACCCTAACCATGGTAATTGCTATCTTATTTATGGCAACGGGTATTGTCAGAGTGATAGTTGCTTTTGGTTTACGCCGAACAGTGGCTTTTGTGCCGATATTAATCTCAGGGCTTATCTCGATTGCGTTGGCTATCATGATATTTACCAGCTATCCGCAGTCAGCGACTTATATTCTTGGCGTCCTATTAGCCGTTGAGCTGATATCTAATGGTATCTCATTAATCATGTATTCACGTGTGCAACCACCGTTAACTCGAAATCTATAAAAAAACACCTGTAAGTATCCCTAAAATAAAACAGCTTAGCCATAAAAAAGACGCCGTAAAATGGCGTCTTTTTTTATTCTATAACCTATTGGTTTTTCAGATTTTAACGCGAAAAGGTCAAAATATGCCCTTTGAATGGTAGTTCAAGATAAGTGGTGTCCTCAGGTTTAACGTGCTTACTGCTAAAGCCAAATTCAACCATCTTATTGGTCAACTTGTTTTTGCGCCCGCGCCCAGGGTCAACGACAATAACTTCACAAGTTGGCAGTGCATGGCGCTCAATAAACTCCGCCAAGATATCAATATGCTGGTCTTCATAAAGCAAATCGCTACCGATAATAATATCGAACTTGCCAAGATGGCTATTGTCTTCAGCCCAGTCTAAACGCTCAAAGTTAATCTCTTTATTATTATTTAGCGTGGTGTTTCTATCCAAAAAGTACTCAACCGTCGGATGATAATCAGTCGCGGTAATATCGGCATGGCGATGGTTAAGCAGTAAGCTCGATAAAGCCATGCCGCAGCCAACTTCCAAGATACGCTTGCCCGCAATATCATAATCAAGCATATGATTGGCGAGCACCAAGCTTGATGGCCAAATCACGCCAAACATCGGCCATGACGCCGAGCAAATACCGAGGTCTGATGCCTCATTATCAGGGTCACTAAATTGTTGATTGTCACGTAAAGTACAAATGTGGATGTCGGTGCTGCCAATTTCAATCGTTTGATAACGCACGCGCACGGTGGTCAGCGAAGTCATAAACTGTCCTAAAAAATAAGCAAGAATGCAAGGTTTGGCAAAGGCTGCCACTTTCGGGGATGGTAATTAGTAAAAGGGTGGGTTAACGCTTGGAGATGGGAAAATGTAGCAATATTTAAATATAAGAATGTAGAAATGTTATAAAAACCTGTATAGCTATACAGTATGCAAAATAATCAAATGGTTGCAGCTAGTATGACCTAACATTTGACAAGTTGTTGTTAATTCTAAGGGTATTATTATTACTGTGTGATTTTATAAAAATAGAAGCCGATTTTAGACAGATAGTTATTATTATAATGTTTAAGATATAGATATAAAAATGCACCGCTTATGGTTAAAGGGCGCATTTATATGAAATAGCTAGCTTGATTCAGTACGGATTTAATTAATGATGGTGTTAATAATGATGGCTTTAATAAAGAACGGGTTTAATTCGTAAATCTAAGCCCAGAGGTTTTTAGTGCCCATACCAGCTCAACAAAGGCGCGATTGTTGGTCAAAGGTTCGCCATCGATGATAAGCACGTAGCCTGAGCCATCAATCCATAAAAATACAAAGCTGGTTTCAGGAATCAGCAAATCGACTTGCTGAAAGAAAGAAATAGCTTGGCTTTCTACTGCCCAGCCGCGTTGTTTTTGGCGCAGCATAAAACCTGAAAAGTCAGCCGCCGCCACACTCAACATATCGGCTTCTTCTTGGCTATAGCCAATCCGCGCCAGACAAAACCCTTCATCAGAGCCAATTGCTGCGCGGCGTTTCCCAGACAAGCTTGAAACCACATAGGGTAAAAACTGGTCTAAAGGTAAGTTTGGCGCGGGCAAAAATAGCGACAGCTTCTCAATCCAGCCATGCTCTAAAAAGCTGTCTAGCCATTGGTCAGAATAACGCTCGAGCCAATCAGCGGCTAACAAAGTTTCGTTATAAGACAATAAGTCTTGTAGTGATAACTGCTCAGCCGTTGGTTCACTTTGCGAAAATGCCTCAAAAATGCCGGCTGGGGTCAAAGTCAGATAGGTTTTATCAGCGTTTAAATAAGAAGACATAGCGGCTACCCGTTAGATGGATTTTTTATGATGGGGTTAAAAATGATTGAGGCTTTAAGCGTCTTGTACATTTTTAGTTTGGTCAAGTTTTTGCTGACAATGATTCCAGCGCTCATCAAATTGCCAATCACTTTTGCCCAAGCGAAACCACACCAAGGAGAACGCCAGACGGTCATGACGCGCGATACAATGGGCAAAAAACTCGTTTTCGATTTGCTCTATGGTGTCCCAGTCTTGATTATCCCGCGCAAGCATTAAGTCGCTGGTGATATCTTTGGCTATTTCTTTGGCGTCATCACTACTGATGCGCAGCCGCTGGCTTTGTTCATTTAACGATGGCGATACCAGTACGCTCCAGCGCGTTGCTAGCATGCTGTTTTTTTGAATATAGCTTTTTTTATCAATACAATCGCGAAAGCCTTGTTCGATATGCGGCAGCATGCGACCTTGCAAGCGGGTAAACATATTGGTGACATCATAGGGGATGTCATACCAGCAGCCATAAAAGAAATCGGCCACCGCGCCTTGCAGCGGCTCTTTTTCGTTTAGCAGTAGCGCGGCATTGATACGTTGTTCGTGAAAATGGCGATTGTTGGGGGCGATAAATATCTTACGTGAGTAAAGACGATAGACGCGCCGCGCCGCCATTTCACTTTCTTTGATGAGATCTAAATCAGACATAAGCGTGTCCTGTTAGTCATAGCTGTTATTCAATAAGTGCGGTTTAACAGTTATTGTTTAGCGCTATTAAACAACCACTATGACTTAAGTAAGATGCCAATTAACCATGAATCATGAATCATGAATCATGAACAATGAATCTGCTAATCAAGTAAGGTTTGCATTAAATCAATCATAAATTCAGCGTCTTCTTCGTCCATGGCTTCAAAACCTTGCGGCATGCCAAGTTCAGCTAATGCTTCTTTACCATCATCATCGTTATGCAGGTTAAGAATCGCATCCATCAAGATATCGCTATCTGGAAAGCCGTCTTTAATTAGTAAGACATGGCTGATATCTGCCAAATCACTCTCGATTAGCACTGATAGCTGCGCTTTGGTTAGGCGTGAAAAACTATGGAAAATCTCCGCCATAAAGAATGCCACTTGCGCATCACCTTTAATCACTTGGCGCGCTGCCGCTTGATAAGTCTCAGTCACCGTCCAATTAAGGTCAGCTTCTGCTATATCGACCGCTTCAAGCAGACGTAAACCAATGAGCTTGACATCACGATTATCGGCCATCGCCACGGTAGCGCCAGCTTTGATGTCCTCTAGGCTATTGATATCGCTATTGGCGGCAGCGGCGATGACCATCTCATCAGACTTGCCGATAGGGCGCGCAACCGCACGGTAGCCTTGCTCACGGGTAAGGGTCGCAGCATCAAAAGGATTGGCATAAATAACCTGAATATCGCCTTGATTGATAATGCCTTGTTGCTCAGCCTGCGAGGCGGGTATGTTTAGGTGCATATTGAGATTGGCACGCTTTTGAATCAAAGTGTTAAACATGTGCCAGCCTGCAAAACGCTCAGGCGAAAAATCAGGGGCGATTAACATATTATGTGTCGTCATGATTTAGCCTTCCTCGTCTTGTTTCATTTGGGCGTATTGAGCGATTGCCGCATCAATCTTGCTGCGTGATGGCTTACGGCGCACCGAAGTATAGCCAACGGTTTCGCCGCGGCGCACGTTTGGCACCACAGTGGCATACACCCAATAATGGCTGCCATCTTTACATAAGTTTTTCACATAGCCATGCCATTTTTGCCCAGCAGCAGCGGTCGCCCATAAGTCTTTATAGGCCGCTTTTGGCATGTCAGGGTGACGTAAAATATAATGCTGCTTGCCGATTAATTCATCGACGTCATAGCCGCTAATCTCGACAAAGGCATCATTAACATGCGTCAAAACGCCGTTTAAATCGGTACGTGACACAATCAGCTTACCATCAGGGTAGGGGCGTTCGATACCGGTATCATAAACAGTGCGCGAAGTGCCATCGTGATAAGTCATGCTGACTTGTTCGGCAGGCATCTCAGGCTTCATGGCGTCGGGGAGTGGAGAACCCATTGTAATCTCCTTTATTTATCATTATTTTGATAATTATTAAAAAGCGGATTTGGTTTCAGTTTATGGTCTTAAACGTATCGTTAAAACTTATTGCATAAGCCGCTGTCTGAAACCAAATGGTTAAACTCAAATAAAACACTTAACTGCTAAAACTGTTAAGTAAGGCTCGATATATGCTTGATACTGGCTTTATAGTGATTACTCTTGCAAAGGCACCCAGAAACTAAGCAGGTATCCATCTTAATCACCTATATCAACAACCACGTATTCAACAATCGCGCATTCAATATAAACAGTGTGCATTACCTTAAATAATTTTTATAAGACAGAGCGTCAATTTTCATTTAAAGTGTTGTTTATTAAAATATTGTTTCTAAAGCGATTTATCGTATGAATGTGGCATAACACTGTATCGACAAACCTTTAAAATTAGCAATTAAATCAGTTTTGCAAGGGCTTCAGAGGCCCGTTTAATGTCTAAGAAAATCAAGCCCAGTTTGGCATTTGGTTTTGCCATAATGGTTAATACCGCTTCATCGCCTGATGAAGTCATAATCACGTAGCCTTTTTCGCCTTGGATCATAATACGGTCGATGCTACCACGAGCCAATTCACGACCTGCGCGGTCACCCAATGACAATAAAGCGGCAGACATCGCGCCAACACGGTCTTCATCAACGCCTGTCGGCAAGGCTGATGCAATCATAAGACCGTCGTTAGAGATAAGGGCAGATGCTTCCACATCGGCTGATGAGCTGTTTAGGTCTTCTAAGATTTGCTGGAATGAATCTGTACGCATAACAATTTCTCTGTAACGAGTGATTAAATGGAAAAATTGACACAATAAGAAGGAATAAAATCTTCAATAGTCTTTGATGAGCGGGCAATATTATAAACCCTTACTATTAGCATTGATATAGAGAAACTCTCGTTAAAGGCTGAAAGTTGCTTATTTTTGACCTTTGAGTGCGCTTTTATGACCGTCTATTTTAGACAGTCTTTTATTAGTAAATATAAGTTGATTAGTATTGGTGTGTTTTACCAGTTTCAATCTTTTTTAATAATCTCAATCGTTAAATAAAACAGTCAATGCCATGTCATCGTCCTATGTTTTGTCTATGCAATGGCATGAAAAAAGCCAAATAAATGTAAAGGTTTTTTGACCGATGAGTTTTCACGACCACGTCGTCGATAGCCTATAATGAGAAAAATGTCCATTATAACTTTTCATGATGGCGATATTTACTAGACTTATACACCAAAAAAATGATATATAGTTATGAGATAAAACTTGTTTGTGCTTCTGGGTTTATGATTTAGAAACACAATCAGTTGGCTTCTAATCCCACCAGTTGCTATACCTAGCACCCAGCAGCGTATAGGCACGATTTCAATCCCACGCTCGCGTTTTGCATCCCATCGTTTGCGGTTAAGCGATAAAACGCCGGTGTAAATCAGCATGATTACAATTTTTACCCTAAGGAACCTATATGAGTATCAGTCAGGCAATCGAAAAAGTCGAAGCACGTTACGCCCACCAACCTGAGTTTATTCAGGCGGTAAAAGAAGTTGCAATCACTATTGCTCCGCTATACGACGCCCACCCGGAATATGATACTTTTAAAATATTTGAGCGCCTGGTTGAGCCTGACCGTGTTTTCGCTTTTCGTATCAACTGGGAAAACGATAAAGGTGAAGTACAGGTAAACCGCGGCTGGCGTGTGCAGTTCAGTAATGCCTTGGGTCCTTATAAAGGGGGCGTGCGCTTCCATCCTACCGTCAACCAATCGGTACTAAAGTTTTTAGGGTTTGAGCAGATTTTTAAAAATGCTTTGACAGGTTTACCAATGGGCGGCGCTAAAGGTGGTGCTGATTTTGATCCTAAGGGTAAGTCTGACAGCGAAATCCGTCGTTTTTGCTACGCCTTTATGCGTGAGCTGCATCCGTACATCAGTAAAGATATTGATGTGCCGGCTGGTGATATCGGTGTCGGCGGACGCGAAGTCAGCTATATGTTTGCGATGTATAAGAACCTGACGCGCGAGCACGGCGGTGTCTTAACTGGTAAAGGCGTGGGTTTTGGCGGTAGCTTGATGCGTACCGAAGCGACTGGCTATGGCGCGGTTTATTTCTTAGAGAGCATGCTTGCTGCGCAAAACGACAATATCAAAGGTAAAAAGGTACTGATATCAGGTGCCGGTAACGTGTCACTACATGCTGCTGAAAAAGCGCATATGCTGGGTGCAACGGTACTGACCGTATCTGATTCACAAGGGACGCTTTATGATGCAAACGGCATGGATCAAGAAAAAATTGATTGGCTAAAACAACAAAAAGCCCAAAGCAAGCCATTGTGTGACTATGTCGATGTGTATGGTGGTGAGTGGTTGGCCAAGCAAAAGCCATGGCATATCAAAGGTGATATCGCCATTCCATCAGCGACCCAAAACGAAGTCAACGAAGACGATGCCAAGTTAATGGTTGAAAATGGCATCAAATATATTGCCGAAGGCGCTAACATGCCATTGACCGCTGAAGCGATTGATTACGTTCGTCTGCACCGTGTGCACTATGCGCCAGGTAAAGCGGCCAATGCCGGCGGTGTTGCCGTCTCTGGTCTTGAGATGTCGCAAAACTCAGTACGCCAATATAAGACCTTTGAAGAAGTCGATGAGCGCTTAAAATGCATTATGAAAAACATTCATGACTGCGCCGCTGAAGCGTCAGAAAATTATGGTCAGACTGATAATGGCTATATCGACTATATGACCGGTGCCAATATCGTTGGCTTTAAGCGTGTGGCTGATGCGCTATGTGCTTATGGAATTTTGAACTAAGCATTTCTTAAAAACTAACGCTGTCTCTTAAAAGCCGCGCTTATCTTATATGATAGGCGCGGTTTTTTTATAGCTGATTTTATTTAAAAGTTGAGACATAAACATTTATCAGCCAGTAGATGCTAGCAATCTTACCCATGCTCACTGTTTTTGTACGTTTATCCTTACCCAATTACGTTAGTATAGGAGTAAGTCAGTGTTGCATAATCAGCATGGTTGGTTAAAATTATTATTAATGTTAACCGTCACTTAGCGTGACCTATGCAACATAATATAAAAACAGTATTGAAAAATATCTTTAGCATCCTCAAATCGGGAAGCCAAAGCCAAGCATGACAGTCAATAGGCGCGATTTTTTAGTCAAAACTGTTTGCTCGTTTTCTCCCTATTTGTTGGTCTGATATTTTTTTGCATTATTCACCTACTTTATAAGGACGTCTTATGAAACGTCGTACTCTTTTAGCCCTTGCCGCCAGCACCGTACTGCTTGCCGCTTGTAATCAGTCACCTACTACTGACGCCGAAACCAATGCAGCTGACAGTGCCGCAACAGGTGGTTCTGATTTGCTCCAGCGTATCAATAATGGCGGCACCATCAACGTCGGTACTGAAGGCACGTATCCGCCGTTCACGTATCATGATGAGAGCGGTAAGCTTACCGGTTATGATGTCGAAGTGACGCGTGCCGTTGCTGACAAACTAGGCGTTGAGGTTGAATTTAAAGAAACCCAGTGGGATGCGATGCTGGCAGGACTTGACTCCAAACGTTTTGATATGGTCGCCAATCAAGTCAGTCTAACCACCCCTGAGCGTTTAGCAAAATATGATAAAGCGACCGCTTATAGCTGGTCAGGCGCGGTAGTATTAGCACCAACTGATGACAATCGCTATAGCTCGTGGGAAGGCCTAAAAGGTCTACGTTCAGCGCAGTCGCTTAGCAGTAACTATGGCGAGCTAGCAGAACGTTATGGCGCAGAAGTTGTCCCTGTAGACGGTATGGCGCAAGCGATTCAATTGGTCAAACAAGACCGTGCTGACTTTACCATGAATGACAATCTTGCCGTATTGGATTATCTAAAGAAATTCCCCGGCAGTGCGCTTGAGATTAAACTGACGGCCCCTGTTAGTGAGCAGACCGGTTCGGGATTGGTATTGCTAAAAGGTGATGATGCCGTTGTTGCAAAACTAGACGAAGCCATGGCTGCGCTAATCGCCGATGGAACGCTAACCAAACTTAGCGAAGAATTCTTTGGTGCTGATATAAGTCAACAAAAATAATGCTCGCTTCTATCACGTCTATGCTAGCTGAACTACTGGCATTATTGCCGTTTATGGACCCTGCGCGGGCGCAAATCGTTATCAATTCGTTTTGGCCAATGCTCAAAGGCGGTATCTATTATTCGATACCGCTAGCATTGATTTCATTTGCGATTGGGATGGCCATTGCGCTGACAGTGGCGCTGATTCGTATCGTGCCGCGTGCTGGCTGGTTCCATGAGATTATCTATAGACTTGCCCGTATTTACGTGTCTGCCATTCGCGGCACGCCGATGCTCGTGCAGCTATTTATTATTTTTTATGGGCTGCCAAGTGTTGGCTTAAAGCTTGATCCATTTCCATCTGCGATTATAGCTTTTTCACTGAATATCGGTGCTTATGCGTCGGAGACAGTGCGTGCCTCGATTTTGTCAATTCCAAAAGGGCAATGGGAAGCAGGCTCAACCGTCGGCTTGACGTATCTACAGACTTTCCGCCATGTGATTTTGCCGCAAGCGTTACGCGTTTCAGTGCCACCGTTATCCAATACCTTTATTAGTTTGGTAAAGGATACGTCGTTGGCGTCATTGGTACTGGTCACTGAGCTGTTTAAAGAAGCGCAGATTATCACGGCGCGTAACTATGAGTTTATGCTGGTCTATACTGAAGCGGCGGTTATTTATTGGGGTATATGTCTGTTCTTGACCTTTATCCAAGGTAAGCTTGAAACCCGACTCGACCGCTATGTGGCTAAGTAGTTTATCTGCTCATCTACTCATTTTACGACAGTTTTAGCAATATCCGCATGTAGTATTAACCGCGTAACAGGAACTTTTATGATTCAAGTCAGCAATATTCACAAAGCCTTTGGTAGTAATCAAGTGCTCAAGGGCATTGATTTGACCATTCATAAAGGTCAAGTGGTTGTGATATTAGGACCGTCAGGCTCGGGTAAAACTACCTTTTTGCGCTGCTTAAATGCACTAGAAATCCCTGATCAAGGGGTTATTGCTTTTGATGATGGTAGCTTGACGGTCGACTTTGCTACTAAGCCTAAAAAGAAAACCTTGCTGGCACTGCAACGTAAAGCTGGGATGGTATTTCAGTCTTATAATTTGTTTCCGCATAAGACCGCGCTTGAAAACCTAATGCTTGGGCCGACGGTGGTACAAGGGCAAAGTAAAGCGCAAGCACGCGAGCAGGCTTTAGCATTACTCGAAAAAGTCGGGCTCTCGGATAAAGCGGATTTGTACCCGTTTCAGCTATCTGGTGGTCAGCAGCAGCGAGTTGGTATTGCGCGTGCACTGGCTATTGAACCGTCGTTACTGTTGTTTGATGAGCCAACCTCTGCGCTTGATCCAGAGCTGGTGCAAGATGTCCTTGGAACCATGAAGCAGTTGGCCTCTGAAGGCTGGACGATGGTTGTGGTGACCCACGAGATTAACTTTGCCCGTGATGTCGCTGATCATGTGGTCTTGATTGAAGACGGTGTGGTGGTCGAAGAGGGCAGCGCGCAGCAGTTGTTTGAGGACTCAAAGCATCCACGTACGCAAGCGTTTTTACAGCGTATCGTGCAATAATGAAAATGATTTAAGGTGTTAATCAAGCTTATATGCCGTAAGTATTCTATTGTAAAGTAAGGTTTTTATACACAGACAAGCTGTTAAGAAAAATCCCCAACTATGATGTCATGGTTGGGGATTTTTTTATTTAATTACTATTTTCTAAAGATTAAAAAGCAGCATTAAACCTTTTGCCGTCTCTTTAACCAACGCGGCACACGAGTGGTCGTACCATTTAATACCGCATTAAATAAAGCCGCTAGTAGAATGAGTACCACGCCTAAATATTGAATCCATGACAATGACTGATGCAGTAATAGCGTCGCTAAAGCAATCGCGGTTAACGGCTCAAAGATAGTAAACACCGATGCACGAGTGGCAGGCAGCTTCTCTAAGGCCTTCATATAGAGGGCAAAGGGCACAACGGTTCCAATCAAAGACAGTCCCAAGGCGTAGCCCCAAGTGTGTAAAGGCAAGGTCAATAATTGCCCATACGTTTTATAGGTCTCGGGTAGTAAAAGCAATACGCCAGCACTGATAACAATAGAGGTAAAAAATACCAAAGGAGCAGGGTGCGCATAGTGCATTGCACGCTTGCCGAGTACGCCATAGAGGGAATAACATACGCCAGATAGTAGCCCAAGCACGATGCCCCAGTTGACTTGTGCCGCATCGCCTAGCATGGTTAAACCAACACCGAATACCGCCATAAGCGCCAATAACGCCGACTGCCGAGTAATGGATTCATTCAGCAAAACTGCCGAAAATAATAAGCTAAAAACGGGTGCGGTATAAAGCAAAGCAACGGCAGGACCTGCACCAACATAGATAACCGCAAAGAAATAGCATACCGACATGCCGAGTACGCCAATTAACGATTGTATCGCCAGTCCAAGCCACTGCTTTGGACGCAGCTTAATGAGGTATGGCCATAGCTTTGGTAACATAATGAGAATAAGGAAAGCGGCGGTCACAATACGCAAAATGGTAATTTGCCAGCCACTAAAGCCGATTTGATTGAGGTAGGTCGAAAATATTCCCAAAGTACCCCAGCAGACAGCGGCTGTGATAATTTGAATCGTGCCTATCCATGACTGCCGTGCTGACATTGCGCTACCGGTGTTTGCCATATCGCTCTCTATTTTATTTTCTAGCAAATTTAAACAATAAACTGTGTAAGCTTTTTAGCTAATGGCACTTTTTTGACTTGGTGCTCATTGCTCAATCCTATGCTGAAATAACAAAAGACAACCTTGTTAAAGGCTGCCTTTTATTTGTTGTTTTCAGTCTATCATTAAAGCGTTAATGAAGGACTAACACAAGTCCATTAAAATTAAAATTCAATTTACTTGGGCTGCATGATTTAAACTTGTAGTAAAAAATTGCTTAGCAAGCGCTTAGCCCCTTCAGTGGCAAAGGACTCTGGGTGGAACTGTACGCCTTGAATCGGATATTCTGTATGCTGCACTCCCATAATCTCATCACCGGCTAGCGCTGACTCAGCCAAACTTAAATCATGATGTTCGTCATTAGCAACGACAGCGGTGACGGTTAGGCAGTCAGGTAAGGTATCTGCTTGCACCATTAAAGAATGATAGCGCATGATTTCTATCTCTTGTGGCAAGCCTTGATAGACACCTGCATCGTCATGGCGAATGGCTGAGACTTTGCCATGCATCGGTACGCCGGCTCGTACCACATCACCGCCAAATACGTGGGCGATACCCTGCATACCCAAGCAGACGCCAAGAAGCGGCGTTGTTTTGCCCATGACCTCAATCACTTCTGCACAAATACCGAAATAAGCGGGGTCATCAGGGGCACCAGGGCCGGGTGAGATGATGATACGGTCAAGATTCATCGCTTGTACATCAGCCAAGGTAATCTCGTTATTACGCTTGACGATAACGTTGGCTGCTTCTTTAGTACCGTCTTTATCACTGTCCATGGTTTGCAGAATCTCACCGATATATTGATAAAGATTAAAGGTAAAAGAGTCGTAGTTATCGATAATTAAAACATTCATAAGTCATAAGCTCTTTGCTGAAATATAGGGAGTTTAGGCTGTCATAAAGCTGTCTAAGACCACTTTCATGGCAGAAAGCTTACGCTGAATTTCTAAGTATTCATCAGCAGGATTGGAGTCGTAAACATTGCCGCCGCAGGTTTGCGCATAAGCCGACTCACCGTTGATAAATAGACTGCGAATAGGAATGGCAAAGATACAGTCACCATTAAAGTTAAATGACCCAAGCGCGCCACCATAAGCACCGCGACCATCAGGCTCTAGCTCATTAATGACTTTGATTGCTTCGACTTTTGGTGCACCTGACAATGTCCCAGCGGGGAAGTTGCTGGCAAGGGCGCTAAACATATCTTCATCAGGATGCAAAATCCCAACGATTTCAGAGGAGATATGTTGGACGTGTGAGAAGCGTTTGATGTCCATTAGGCTACGTACTTTTACCGTACCAAAACGTGCGACGCGACCGATATCGTTACGATGCAAATCCACGAGCATATTGTGCTCGGCAATCTCTTTAGCATCATTTAGCAAAGCGCGGGCAAGCTTACGGTCCTCTACTATATCGACACCGCGCTTGGCGGTGCCTGCGAGAGGATAAGTTTCCATCTCACCTTGACGTAAGCGAAACAGCAGCTCAGGGGAGGCGCCAATGATGCATTGCTGAGCAAATTTCATAAAGTACATATGCGGTGATGGATTGACCGCGCGCAGCTTTTCATAAATCGGCATCTTGTCGCCTACAATGCGGTATTTGGACTTAAAGCCAACCTCACACTGAAAGATACGCCCAGAGATGATGTCTTCTTTGACTTGCATGACGACTTTGGCATGCTCATCTTGGCTCATACCATCACCCAAAAATTCTACTGAGGGCGGCTCATAGCTTGGAATGGGCGCATCAAGTAAGGCTTTGATTTGCTCGATACGATTGTCTTGCTGCGCGGTCGGATAATAGAAATAGAAAATCTCACCGGTCATCTTATCTAGTGTCAGACCATCTAAATAAACACCAAATTTAAAGGGTTCAAAGTCGTCACTGGCCTTAGCATTGAGACTTGGCTCAAAGAAATTAACACTGTCATAGCCTAAATAGCCGACCAGTCCACCGCTTTGGTCACGGGCAATAACGTGCTGCGGGGTGATTTTACGTAGTAGCTCATAAGGGTTGCCCGTTTGATAGTGACTGGTTTCAGCGGTTTTATTGTCAGTAATCGCTAATGTGCTACGGTCCAATGCAGCAATGGTCATAACAGGGTCAAAACCAATGGCATGATGGCGCGCCATATGACCGTCTTCACCCAATGATTCAAGCAAATAACAAGTTTCAAAAGCGCGCTCAATACGTTTAAATAGTGCGAAAAAATCGATATCCTGCGTGAGTTTAATGCGCTGTGGCTTACTAGGAATATCAATGGCAGCAGGTTGGTTAGGCTTGGAGGTAGCAGAGGTCATAACAATGTCCAAAATAGTTCAATGATTTATCAAATAAAAATAAGGCAGATTAACATCATAATTTTTAACGAGTTAAGCGTCTTTAGTAGGTGTGCTTTTTATAGATGTACTTTCTCTATGAGTCTTTAATAAAGCGCTCACATCATGTGCTTGCATTGCTTTAGCACCGCGCGAGACAGTGGCGATACCAACTCCCAGTTGCTCAGATATCTCACGCTGGGTCACACCGCGTTCAAGCAAATCAAAAATACGGATACGATTGGCGATTTCTTGCTGCTCTTTATCGGTCAATAACGCACTGAATAGCCGCTCAATAGCGGCACTGTCATTACAATTTGCGAGATGAGTTAATAAACTGGGGTATGGGTTAGTGCTCATAGTATTTAATCTTTATAATAGTCGGGCAAATAATATCTTGTTTCAGTATTCTAGTACAGTAGTACAAGAAAAACAAGTAATCCGACTTAATGTTTCGACAGTAATCGATATAATGTTTTTTATTGAACAAGTTTAATTTGCTAAATCCAAGCTATTAAGCATAACAAGCCAGCTAATCGCCATTAGCTGGCTTGTCTATTCTGCAAGCTCAATTTGTACTTGCCAATCATTGATATCAAGCTCATAGCAGTTATTGCCTTCGCCATTGATACGGTCAATCACTAAAAAGTTAGAGTCACAACCAAGTGCAAGCAGCGGATGATGCCAAACATTGGCGTCATATTGCACACCTTGATGCGATTTGGCATAAAATACGGTCAAATCATCAGCAGACTGTGGCGGCTCGCCTTTAGGCGCAACTACGACAATATAATCCTGACCATTCATCGAAAAGAAAGCCTGTGTACCAAATGGGTGATATTCCATTACTGATAAGGCAATAGGAAATTCGCGCTTTTTGGCACAGAAAATACTCATACCGACATTGCCACCATCGAGCTTAGACTCGGCGATAGCATGATGGCGCTTGGCGTAGCCATTGTTAATCTCATAACAATTTTCAGGCGTTTCTTCGTCTTTATCATACGGCTCAATAACCTTACCATAGGGCGCGAACTCAGCTTTAGTCAAAGGTTTGGCTATGATTGTAGTACTCATGAATTCACCTTAATAAGGGTTAATAACGTTAGTTGAATTAAGAACGTGAGTTAATTGATAGGGTCGTTTAATTGGCAGTAGCAGTAAATTTACCCTAGACCCGTACTCGCATTAACGATTATGCTTTTATACTATTTATTATTCCGGATGTCTTATCGTTCCGGGCGAATAAATGGCATATGTCTATTCACGTCTTTATATAGTAAATATCTAAATGGACCGGGTCCGCCGGCGTAACAAGATTGTGGGCAAAATGCGCGCAGCCACATAAAATCACCCGCCTCGACTTCTACCCATTCACCGTTTAAGTGATATACCGCTTTACCTTCTAGCACATACAAACCATGTTCCATGACATGAGTTTCGTCAAATGGAATCACGCCACCGGGTTGAAAAGTGACTATGTTCACATGCATATCGTGACGCATATCGGATTGCTCGGTGAATCTGGTGGTTGCCCATACACCATTAGTACCGGGCATCTCAATCGCTGCAACATCGTGATCGCTGGTGACAAAAGGTTCGGGCGCATCAATACCGTCTACAAACTGATAAGCTTTACGAATCCAATGGAATTTAACGTGCTTGTTGCTATTGTTTTTCAGCGTCCACTTACATGCCGGTGGTAAGAAAGCATAGCCACCCGCTTCAAGATGATGCGCTTCGCCTTCAATAGTAATATCCATTGCACCTTCAACGACAAATAATACGGCTTCTGCTGTGGTATCCAGCTCAGGCTTTTGAGAGCCGCCATTTGGTGCGACCTCAACGATGTACTGTGAGAAAGTTTCTGCAAAACCACTTAAAGGACGGGCAATCACCCACATGCGCATGCCTTCCCAAAACGGCAGGTAGCTAATAACAATGTCGGTTAGTACACGTTTGGGGATAATCGCATACGCTTCGGTGAAGATAGCGCGATCGGATAGTAGTTGTGTTTGCGGAGGCAAGCCGCCAGTTGGAGCGTAATAAGTACTTTTTGTTGACATGGTTAATAATCCTTAATGATTTTGTGTCGCGATAAATTGGTGCCTGAACTTATTATCTGAACTTAGCATCTGAACTTAAGGTTACATCCAGTCAGCGGTATTATCAGCCGTGGCGGGATGGTTTTTATACCAGTGCTTGGCAATCTCATCGCGGCGACATATCCAAACATCAGGTTTGTCCGTAATATATTTTAGAAACTTTTTAAGCGCGGTGATGCGACCAGCGCGGCCAATGATACGGCAATGCAAACCGATGGTCAGCATTTTTGGCGTGTGCTGACCTTCTTCATAAAGCGTATCAAAGCTGTCTTTTAGATACTGATAAAAGGGTTCGGCATGAGTAAACCCAGGGCTTGACGAAAAGCGCATGTCATTGGTTTCAAGGGTGTAGGGAATAACCAGATGCGGCTTGCGAGCGATTTTATTACCGTCTTCTACCTTAACATTAAGCCAGTAAGGCAGCTCATCAGCGTAAGAGTCGGAGTCATAAATATAGCCACCTTGCTCGGCGACTAACTCACGGGTGTTGGGACTATCACGACCTGTGTACCAACCTAGCGGCTGCCCACCAAGCATACGCTCAAAGATTTCAGTAGCACGACGCACATGCTCGCGCTCGGTCTCACGGTACATATATTGATAGGTAATCCAGCGCAGTCCGTGACTGGCGACTTCGTGACCGTCCTCTAAGACGCGTTCGATAATATGCGGTGTCTTTTCAGCAGCAGCAGCGCAAGTAAAGGTAGTAATAGGCAAGCCATAGTCTTTAAACACATTCAGTACTCGCCACACACCGACACGGCTGCCGTACTCAAAAGCCGATTCGATAGACTGATGACGGTTGTTAAACGAGGGTGTGCCTAAGATATCGGACAAAAAACGCTCTGATTCTGCATCGCCATGAATAACGCTGTTCTCAGCACCTTCTTCGATATTGAGAACGAACTGCACAGCAATTTTTGCACCGCCCGGCCAGTTGGCTTTCGGTGGATTGCCTGCATAGCCTTTTAGGTCGCGTGCATAGGTATCGTGATTAAAATCGCTGGTTATTTTTTTATTCATTGTAAATATATCCTAAATATCTTAAAGCAACATAAGAGTGAGTATCGCTAATTAGCTACTAACATTTAAAGCTACAAACCTGAGGTATAAGCAACGATTTGTTGGCGTTCTGCATCAGTCAATTGAGTCAGATTACCGAGTGGCATATAGCCTGTTTGCACTGCGGTAATGATTTTGTCTTTATGGATTTTCATATCTGACGGTGTTTGGATGATAATACCTGCTGGCGGCGCTGCAAATCCTTGCTGAGTTGGCTGCGCGGCATGGCAAGTGCTACAGCGTGTATGCACGACATTCATGATGGCATCGTCAGCTGAGGCCGTCACTGGAATTGCTGCGGTGGTAACGTTTTCATTAGACTTAACATCAGAGCTGGCATTAGAATTGGCATCAGAATTAACCGCGTTACTTGCTAGGTCAACGCCAGCCGTTGGTGGCGTGCTGTCATTTGCGGCAGGCGCGGCAGCTGCTTGAGTATTAGAAGCAGGTAACGGCTCAATTGGCGCTGGGCGCATCCAAATAATCAATAAAACGGTTAAAATAGCAGGGATAACCAAATAGCGCGGCTTATGATTGTCCAAATGCTTCTGGTTAAAGTAATGGCGAACAATCGCCGTGATGATGCCGACGTAGACCAATACCAACCAGCCGTGTGCATGAGAATACATCATCGGATAGTGGTTGCTAATCATGGTAAAGATAAGCGGTAAGGTAAAGTAGTTGTTCATCAATGAGCGGTTTTTTGCTTGTAATGCTAAGTCGGCGACTTCTTTACCCGGCTTTTCGCCGCGCCGCACACAATCTACAAGCGCACGTTGAGCGGGCATGATACCAAAGAAGACATTACCGGCCATTACCGTACCTAAAATGGCGCCAATATGGATAAATGAGGCTCGGTCACTAAATAATTGATAAGAACCCCAACAAGCAATGACTAATAAGATAAAAATAATGGTGCTAAAAATAAACGAGTTTTTACCTAAATGACTGCGAACAATCACCTCATAAATAAAGTAGCTACCGAATAAGAATAATAAGCTTGTCGATATGGCACCGATACTGCTACCAAAAGCGACTTTACTGGGGTCAATCAAGTAAGCTGTTGCATTGACATAATAGACGATAGCAAGCATCGCCATACCAGTCAGCCACGTGGTATAAGCTTCCCATTTAAACCAGTGCAGGGTCTTTGGCATCTCCTCAGGTTCAAGCTTGTATTTGGCAATCTCATAAAAGCCGCCACCGTGTACTGCCCATAAGTCGCCCGAGATACCTTTATCGGCTTTCCACTGTGGCGGTTTTCGCAAGCTTAAATCCAACCAAACAAAATAGAAAGATGCGCCAATCCATGCAATCCCAGCGATAACGTGAAACCAGCGAAAAAATAAAGCTACCCAATCGAGAAGATATGCGCCCATGTGGCAAGTGTCCTTTTGTCCAATGTTCTTTCATCCAGTGTGCTTTTAAACGATAACGTAATACCTTTACGAGCCGCGATAGGTGCTGTAGCCATGCGCGCTAAGTAGCAGCGGTACATGATAGTGACCGTTATCACTTATGATAAAGTCGATGACTACTTGCGGATAAAAAGCCGTGAGGTTTTGTGTATCAAAGTAAGCTTGAGTATCAAACGTTAAGGTATAACGACCAACATCTAAGTGATATTCAGCAATATCAATAGTTGGGTTAAATGACCAGCTGTCTGGTGTCACGCGTCCATCAGCGTTGGTGACGCCATTGGCTAATAATGAGGCCTCGCCGCTTGTACTTACGCGGTGTAGCGTCACCGCTATGTCAGCGGCAGGTTTGCCAAGATGGGTATCTAAGATATGGGATGAGAGCGTACCTGACATGATAATTCCTTTTATATAGTGAACCAGTAAGGCAGCGTTTACATTAAGCGGCGCCCAGCAGTTTTTGTAAGCGTAAACGGGTAATTTTATTTTGCTCAGCAGCGGCATTAACCAGCTCGGTAGCGCGATCGTTTGGCAGACGCGCTAACAGTAAATCCAGCATTTGCTGCGCGCTCTTGCCAGTCGCAAACACGATAAAGATAAAGCCGAATTTATCCAGATAATCTTGATTGCCTTGCGCCAAGGCGGCACTCACCTCATCCTCGGCATCATTTGCGCCTGATTGCTCATGCGCGGCACTGTCTTGAGTGTTGCGGTATTTTTCTTTAAGAGAGTCGACGTTGCCGATTTGCGGGTGACCGTCAAAGGCCTCGAGCAAATTGGCTTCATTGGCTTGTGCTTGTTGCCACGCGTTATCACTATGAGTAAGTAAGTTATCTATATCAGTGAAAGGACGGTTACTGACTAATTCTGTTGCCCACGCTGTACTGGTGCAACAGGTCAATAGAAGTGAGGTCGCGTCGGCTGGCGCTAGGTGGTTAAATTGCTGTAGCGATAATTTCACAGTGGCATCCTTTTCCTTTGTCCCCAATCCATAGGGCTGAATAAGCTGATATTGATGTATAGCGGCATGCTAATATCTATTGATTAGTATCTATTGATGAAAAATCTCATGCTAAATGGGTATGCATCAATCAGTAATTGCTTTAGTATTAACCATTCTCCTTAAACCTGACCATTTGGTCAACTAATTTATGAAAATAATTTATTTTAGTGAATTATTTTTCATAAAAATCAGGCCATAAGCCTTATGCTTTATTAAAATATAAACCTACATTGGCGCATCGTCACTCATTGAACATCATTACAGGCGTTACTAATCATGGCCATCAGCGATACAACTAAAAGTGTAACTAAAAAAGATACGACTAAAAGTGTTACAACTGGAAAAGATAGGGCGCACAAGAACGACGTTAATACCTCAGAGAGTTCAGAAGCGCTTGTAGAGCAAAATGTCCAGCGCAATCAGCAAGACATTCGCGCGCACAATCAAGCTGTCATATTGGCGGCTGCAGAAGAAGAGTTCGTGTTACAAGGTTTTCGCGGTGCGACGATGCAAGGTATTGCTGACAGAGCTGAGCTGCCAAAAGCCAATATTCATTACTATTTTAAAAATAAAAAGAATCTGTACCAATCGGTACTGCACTCTATCATCCAAGAGTGGAATGAGGGCTTGGTGACCATGACAGTCGAGAGTGACCCCACGGAAGTGATCGAAAAATTTGTGCGCACGAAACTGCATCAAGCATTTGCGCACCCAAACCAACATAAGCTGTTTGCGCTTGAAGTCATTGGCGGAGCACCACACTTGCACGACTTTATGTCAACGACGATGCAAGAATGGGCAGTTGATAAGGCGCAGGTCATGAAAACTTGGTATGAACAAGGCAAAATTGGTGTTAGCGATCCATTACAATTATTAATCTTGATTTGGGCCACGACGCAGCGATATGCCGAGTTTGAGACAGAAATCGTCGGTTTAATGGGTAAGGATAAATACGATAAGCAAGATGAAGCGCGTGCTGCTGATTTCTTAGTGCCATTTATTTTGCGTGGTTGCGGGCTTTAATATCTTATATAGTCTACTCAAAATAAAAAAGTACGTACAGAAAATTGCCTTAACGATAAAGCGTTGTGACGACTTTATCGTTAAAGTAGTGATTCAGGAAGAGTAAAAATCTCTCACTGCGCTCAATGGTATTTTATGACAATCATGATATCTGTTATGAAAACTATAATATCCGTTATCAAAACTATGATATCCGTTATGACAACTATCAAACCGCGAAAGAGGACTCCAT